>NZ_JBIAIQ010000012.1:0-235132 GCF_042871525.1 Streptomyces sp. NPDC005784 | reverse complement strand
GCGGTCGCGAGGGTGTCCAACTCTGTCTTCACACACTGACGTTGGACGCCCTCGCCCCACGCGCGCAGCCGATCCCTTGGAATCGATCATCTAGTTGACGGCCAGCGCGAAGAGGTTGACCCAGTCCATGATGTGCAGCGGATCCACATCCTGGGAGTCCTCGGCGAGGCTGCGCAGCAGCTGCGGGGCAGCTGCGGGGCACCTGCAGCCGCCCGGGCAGGGTGGTCTCGGTCCGTGAACAGCCGCGCTCCACGCACCCCTGCATCACCCTCCAGATCCGCAGCAGGCCGGCGCGCACCTCGCTCTCGCCCCGCCGGGACAGCTCGTTGGCGAGCATCACCCCGCTGATCGGCAGGCTGGTCTCGTAGGCGCGCAGCAGCAGTTCGGATGCCGAGCCGAAGGGGAGCGGTACCGGAGCGTGGTCGGGCTTGATGCGGTCGGCACCCGTCGCGCTCCCGTCCACCACGAAGCCCCCGCCCACCGAGTAGTACGTGCGCGCCCTCACCTCGCGGTCATCGTGGTCCCGGGCCGTGAACACCATGCCGTTGGGGTGGAACGGCAGCGTGCGGCGACGGTGCAGCACCAGGTGCTCGGGCTCGCGGAACTCCACCTCCCGGCGGCCCAGCAGCCGCAACCGGTCGGCCTCGTGGATCCGGTGCACCCTTTTGTCCACGGTGCCGGTGTCGACGGTTTCCGGATCCTCGCCTTCCAGGCCGAGGAGTACCGCCTTGCCGCTGCCGCTGCCGTGGCCGTGACCTGTGGCGCCGAGCGATCCGAAGAGTTCTGCCCGGACCGAGGCGGTGTGGGGGAGCAGGCCGTCTTCGTGCAGCCCGGTGACGAAGAGGCGGGCGGCCTTCATGGACCCGACGGTGTGGGAGCTCGACGGTCCGATGCCCACCTTGAACAGGTCGAAGACGCTGATCGCCACGCCGGCTCCTTCATACGGTGTGTTGTCTATGGCGCAAAGCGTTGCGTAAAAAGCAACATTGAACGAGGGGTCGACCTGTCCTCTGGATGCCTTGACAAGGGTTTGGGACCGCCCCCAAACTGACGTTGCGCTTACCGCAATCCGTTTCGCTATACGCACCGAGGTGTCATGATGATTCCCGCGTGCCTTCTCGTGGATCTGCCGCGAGGCGAGGCCTATCGGCTAGACATCGATCCGCCGGTTTCGGTGTTCCACACCGATGACGGCGAGGTCTTCGCCATCGATGACACCTGCACCCACCAGGACGCGTCGCTCGCCGACGGCTGGCTGGAGGGCTGCGAGGTGGAATGCCCGCTGCATGCTTCGAAGTTCGACCTCCGGACCGGAGCCGTCGACGCTCCCCCGGCCAAGCGTCCGGTCCGCACCCATGAGGTCCTCATCGAGGACGGCATGATCTACGTCCGGCCGTCCACGGAGGCACCCAACCTGCCGCCCTGTGTTGCGTCCCGGCTCGCCGGAGGTCCCGCGTGAGGACAGTGGCCGTGGTGGGTGCCTCGCTGGCCGGTCTGTCGGCGGCGCGCTCGTTGCGGAAACGGGGGTACGACGGGCGGCTGGTCATCATCGGCGACGAACCGCACCGCCCGTACGACAGGCCGCCGCTGTCCAAGGAGTTCCTGGCCGGTGACATCGGCGAAGCCGATCTCGCGCTGGAGTCGGACGACGAGGACCTGCAGGCCGAGTGGCTGCTCGGCGCCCGCGCCGCCGGACTCGACAGCGCGGATCGCGCCGTGCGGCTCGCCGACGGCCGCGAGGTCCGAGCCGACGGCTTCGTCATCGCGACCGGCGCGGCCGCGCGGACGCTGCCCGGCACCGACGGCATGGCCGGGGTGCACACACTGCGCACCCTCGACGACGCCCGCGCCCTGCGGGACGAACTGGCCCTGGGCGGGCGGCTGGTCGTGATCGGCGGCGGGTTCATCGGCGCCGAGGTCGCCTCCACCGCCTGCGCTCTCGGACTCGACGTAACGGTGGTCGAGGCGGCGCCGACGCCGCTCGCCGGACCGCTCGGCGAGACCATGGGCGGCATCGTCTCCGCCCTCCATGCGGACCACGGCGTACGGCTGTTGTGCGGCGTGGGGGTCAAGGGGCTGAGCGGGGAGAACCGGGTCGACGCCGTCCTGCTCGAGGACGGCCGCAGTATCCCCGCCGACACCGTCGTCGTCGGTGTCGGCGCGCGTCCGTGCGTCGAGTGGCTGGAAGGATCCGGCGTCGCGCTCGACAACGGCGTCAAGTGCGGCGCGGACGGCCGCACCAGCCTCGCCGGTGTGGTCGCCGTCGGTGACTGCGCCTCCTGGTACGACCCACACGCGGGGATCCACCGCCGCGTCGAGCACTGGACCGGTGCGCGCGAGCGGCCCGACGTGGCCGTGGCCGCGCTGCTGTCGTGGGGTGCGGTGGAACCGGGTGTGCCCCGGCCGCCGTACTTCTGGTCGGACCAGTACGGCGTGAAGATCCAGTTCGCCGGTCATTCGGCCGGTGCCGACAGTGTGACGGTCGAGGAAGGCGTCCCGGGCGACCGCAGTTTTCTGGCCGTCTACCGTCGTGCCGGGCATCCGGTCGCCGTGCTCGCGATGAACCAGCCGCGGCTTTTCATGCGTTGGCGCAAGCAGCTCACCGCCGCGACATCTTGACATCATCGATGCGGCATTTCATGCTCCTGTTGCGTATAGCACGCAGCGTTGCTCCATACAAAACGCCGTCCGGAGTCGCTCTTCCCGGCGCGTGAATGACCGATCCACGACGTTCTCCGAGGAGTGCACTGTGACCTCGACCAGCCTGCCGGACAGCCTGATCGCCACCCTGCCCGGCTCCTCCTACACGGATCCGGGGACCTTCGCCCAGGAGCAGGAGCGCATCTTCGAAACGATGTGGTTCTGCGCCGTACGCTCCTCGGATCTGGCCAGGCCCGGCGCCTTCCGGACCGTCGAGGTGGGCCGCGAGAGCATCCTGATCACGCGCGCACGGGACAACTCCGTACGTGCCTTCTTCAACGTCTGCCGCCACCGTGGAGCCAAGCTCTGCACCGAGGAGGCCGGCGAGGTCAAACGCGCCTTCCAGTGCCCGTACCACGCCTGGACGTACGACCTGAACGGCAAGCTCGTCGCGGCGCCCAACCTCACGAAGATGCCCGACGTCGGCCGCACCGAGTTCGGCCTGGTGAGCGTGGCCGTCCGTGAATGGCTCGGCTACGTCTGGGTCTGCCTGGCCGAGAACCCGCCGTCCTTCGAGGAGGACGTCCTGGGCGAGGTCGTCGCCCGGCTCGGCGACGTGGAGCCGCTCGAGCACTACGACATCGACAACCTCTCGGTGGGCAAGCGCATCGTCTACGACGTCAAGGCGAACTGGAAGCTCATCATCGAGAACTTCATGGAGTGCTACCACTGTGCCACGATCCATCCCGAACTCACCGAGGTGCTCCCCGAATTCGCCGACGGCTACGCCGCCCAGTACTACGTCGGCCACGGCGCCGAGTTCGGTGAGGAGGTCCAGGGGTTCACGGTGGACGGCTCCGAGGGTCTCGACCGAATCCCCGGGGTGTCCGACGACCAGGACCGCCGCTACTACGCGATCACCATCAAGCCGCAGGTCTTCATCAACCTCGTCCCTGACCACGTGATCTTCCACCGGATGTACCCGGTGGCCGTCGACCGCACGATCGTCGAGTGCGACTGGCTCTACCTCCCGCACGTCGTCGAGAGCGGCAAGGACGTCAGCCGGTCCGTGGAACTCTTCGACCGGGTCAACCGCCAGGACTTCGAGGCCTGCGAGCGCACGCAGCCCGGGATGAGTTCCCGGATGTACGCCAAGGGTGGGGTGCTGGTGCCCAGCGAACACCACATCGGTGCCTTCCACGACTGGGTGCACGAGCGGCTGGGGACCCGGCAGGGGTGACTCAGCCCAGGTAACCCATCCGATGGCTGATCTCCTCCGCGCCCTTGACCAGCACCGGAGCGAGCTCGTGCATGCGCTCCTCGGTGAACCGGTATGCGGGGCCGGAGGCGCTGAGTGCCGCGATGACCTCTCCGTCCCGGTCGCGGACCGGCGCGGCCATGGCGTGGAGCCCGATCTCCAGCTCCTCCAGGGTCCAGGCGTAGCCACGCTCCCGAGCCTCGGCGAGATTCTTCTCGAGCTTCGTCTTCGAGGTCAGGGTGTGCGGGGTCGCCTTCTTCAGTCCGGCCTCCGACAGCAGCGCGGCGCGGTCCTTGGCCGGCATGTGGGCCAGCAGGACCTTGCCGCTGGAGGTGGCGTGCAACGGGGTCAGTTCACCGACCCAGTTGTGCGCGGTGACAGCGCCCGGGCCACGGACCTCGTACAGGTTGATCGCGTAGTGCTCCTGCATCACGGCGATGTTGACGGTCTCGCCGATCTCCTCGGCGAGGCGCTCGCAGACCGGGCGGCCCTGCTGGGTGATGTCGATGCGTCCCGTGACCCCGCCGGCCAGGCGTACGATGCCGAAGCCGAGGCGGTATTTGCCGCGCTCGCCCGCCTGCTCCACCAGACCGCGCGCCTCCAGGGCGCCGAGCAGCCGGAACGCGGTCGACTTGTGAACATCGATCTCGGCGGCCACCTCGCTGACGCCGGCCTCGCCGCGCTGGGCCAGGATTTCCAGCACGCTGATGGCGCGGTCGACGGACTGTACCCCGCCGGACTGCGAACCCGTCGTTTCGGTATCTGGACCGTAGTTGCTCATAGCGAAACTATACGCGCAGTAAACAACAGCATTGCAAGTAACAGCATCGAAACGTAGACCTTGCAAGTTGCGTTGCTCGCAACCTAGTGCGTATAGCGATACTCGTACTAGCATGCCACGCGTATCTACGGCGCGAGCGAGACGAGGCACCATGGCTCCCCTGCAATACGACTTCGTCATCGTCGGCGGTGGATCCGCCGGCAGCGCACTGGCGAACCGACTCTCCGCCGACCCGGGCAACCAGGTGCTGGTCCTGGAGGCCGGCCGGCCCGACTACCCGTGGGATGTCTTCATCCACATGCCCGCGGCGCTGACCTATCCGATCGGCAGCCGGTTCTACGACTGGAAGTACGAGTCCGAACCCGAGCCTCACATGGGCGACCGGCGCATCTACCACGCGCGCGGCAAGGTGCTGGGCGGTTCCAGCAGCATCAACGGCATGATCTTCCAGCGTGGCAACCCCATGGACTACGAGCGCTGGGCCGCCGATGCCGGCATGGAGTCCTGGGACTACGCGCACTGTCTGCCGTACTTCAAGCGGATGGAGAACTGTCTCGCGGCCGACCCCGACGACGAGTTCCGCGGCCACGACGGCCCCCTCGTCCTCGAACGCGGCCCCGCCTCCAACCCGCTGTTCACCGCCTTCCTCAAGGCCGTCCAGGAGGCGGGTCACCCCCGCACCGACGATGTCAACGGCTATCAGCAGGAGGGCTTCGCCCCCTTCGACCGCAACGTCCACAGGGGACGCCGTCTGTCGGCCTCGAAGGCGTACCTCAAGCCCGCGAAGAAGCGGCCCAACCTCACCGTCACCACCCGCGCCCTGGTCACCCGTGTCCTCTTCGAGGGCAAGCGTGCTGTCGGTGTCGAGTACCGGCGGCGCGGCAAGGTCCAGCAGGTGCGAGCCCGCGAGGTCATCCTCTGCGGCGGCGCGATCAACTCCCCTCAGCTGCTGCAGCTCTCCGGCGTCGGCAACGCCGAGGAACTGAGCGCGCTCGGCATCGACGTCGTCCACGACCTCCCGGGCGTCGGCGAGAACATGCAGGACCACCTGGAGGTGTACATCCAGTACGCCTGCAAGCAGCCCGTCTCCATGCAGCCGTACATGGCGAAGTGGCGCGCCCCCTTCATCGGCCTGCAGTGGCTCTTCCGCAAGGGCCCCGCCTCGACCAACCACTTCGAGGCCGGCGGCTTCGCCCGCAGCAACGAGGACGTGGACTACCCCAACCTGATGTTCCACTTCCTGCCGATCGCGGTCCGCTACGACGGCTCCTCGCCCGCCGGCGGGCACGGCTACCAGGTGCACGTCGGTCCCATGTATTCCGACGCCATCGGCTCGGTGAAGATCAAGAGCAAGGACCCGAACGAGCACCCGGCGCTGCGCTTCAACTACCTGTCCACGGAACAGGACCGCCGCGAGTGGGTCGAGTCGATCCGCGTCGCCCGCAAGCTCCTCAACCAGCCCGCGCTGGCCCCGTACAACGACGGGGAGATCTCACCGGGCCCGTCCGTGGAGAGCGATGAGGAGATCCTCGCCTGGGTCGCGAAGGAGGGTGAGACCGCCCTGCACCCCTCGTGCACCTGCAAGATGGGCACCGACGAGATGTCCGTCGTCGACCCCACCAGCATGCGCGTGCACGGTGTGGAGGGACTGCGCGTCGTCGACGCGTCGGTGATGCCCTATGTCACCAACGGCAACATCTACGCGCCGGTGATGATGATCGCGGAGAAGGCGGCCGACCTCATCCTGGACAAGGACCCGTCGGCCCCTTCCAAGGCCGCGTACTACCGGTACCGCGACGCCCAGAAGCAGGCCGGTTAGACCTTGGACGGCGAACACTTCCGGGCGCTGCTGCACAGCGTCCGCTACGAGGTGCTGCCCGCGAAGGCGACCGAGGGCAAGGTCCTCGCCCATGTCCCGCGCGACGTCGTCGTCACCGTGACGGCGTCGCCGGTCAAGGGCCTGGAACCGACGCTCGACCTCGCCACCCGGCTCACGGCGCACGGCTATGGCGTCGTCCCGCACGTGCCCGCGCGGCTGCTGCGGGACGACGCGCACCTGAAGGATGTCGTCGACCGGCTCCGGGAGGCGGGCGTCGACGACGTCTTCGTCCCGGCCGGCGACGCCGATCCGCCGGCCGGGGCCTACGACGGGGCACTACCGGTGCTGCGCAGACTGAGCGAGCTGGGCAGCCCCTTCGCTCATGTCGGCATCACCGGTTACCCCGAGAGCCACCCGCTCATCCACGACGACCTCACCATCCAGGCGATGTGGGACAAGCGCGCGTACGCCACGTACATCGTGAGCAACCTCTGCTTCGACCCGCGCGTGCTGGGTGACTGGGTCGGCCGGATACGCCGCCGCGACATCACCCTGCCCGTCCACGTGGGCGTCGCGGGGCCGGTGCAGCGGGCGAAGCTGCTGTCCATGGCGGCGAAGATCGGGGTGGGGGAGTCGACGCGCTTTCTGACCAGGCACGCCTCGTGGTTCCTGCGCTTCGCGACACCCGGCGGTTACTCGCCGGAGCGGCTGCTCGCCCGTTCCGCGGGCGCGCTCTCTTCCCCCTCGGCGGGGGTCGCCGGCCTGCACCTCTTCACCTTCAACCAGATCGCCGAGACCGAGCGGTGGCGCTGCGCTGTGCTTGACCGGTTGGGAGGCTAGGCCACTGGTGCCCGGGGCGCAGCGGGCCTCGCCGGGGGCTGCGCCCCCAGACCTCCCTGTCGCCTCAACGCCTCGTCCTCAAACGCCGGACGGGCTGTTTGTGTCGGCCTGCGCCCCAAGAGCCGGCGTCCGAGGCCGTATACAGCGATGGGCGGGCCGGATTCCGGCCCGCCCATCGCTCGTGCTCGGCTCAGCGGAAGACAATCGTGCGGTTGCCGTGCACCATGACGCGGCTTTCGCTGTGCCACTTCACCGCGTGTGCGAGCACCTGCGCCTCCACATCCCGCCCGACCGTGACCAGCTCGTCCGGATCGAGGGAGTGGTCCACCCGGACCACGTCCTGATCGATGATCTGTCCCTCGTCCAGGTCCGGTGTCACATAGTGCGCCGTCGCGCCGACAAGCTTCACCCCGCGCGCGTACGCCTGCTGGTAGGGGCGCGCGCCCTTGAAGCTGGGGAGGAAGGAGTGGTGGATGTTGATGGCGCGGCCCTCCAGCTGTTTGCACAGGTCGTCGGAGAGGACCTGCATGTAGCGGGCCAGCACCACCAGGTCGATGTCCAGCTCGCGCACGAGTTCCAGCAGGCGCGCCTCGGCGTCGGCCTTGGTGTCCTTGGTCACCGGGATGTGGTGGAAGGGGACGCCGTAGGTCTCCGCCAGTCCCTCGAAGTCCCGGTGATTGGAGACGATCGCGGGGATCTCGATGTTGAGAGCGCCGGTGCGCTGCCGGAAGAGCAGATCGTTGAGGCAGTGTCCGAACTTGGACACCATGATGAGCGTCCGGGTCGGTGTCGAGGCGTCCCAGAGGGTCCAGGAAATCCGGTAGGCCTCGGCGACCGGACCGAATCGGTAACGCAGATTTTTCAAATCGGCGTTTGGATCGGAAACGTCGAAGTGGACCCTCATGAAGAAACGGTCCTGGAGTCGATCATCGAACTGCTGGCTCTCCAGGATGTTGCCGGAGTTCCTGACGAGAAAGCCGCTCACGGCGTGGACCAGTCCGGCGCTGTCCGGACACGAGAGGGTGAGGACGTACTCACGGCCAGGATGCGGTCTAGGGGACATGTGCAACCTCCGTCGGTGCGTATTGCACAACATGGTGAGCGATACGCAACATGGTTGGCCTTGGCGCGGCTTGTGGTCAAGAGCGGCCGCGCAACTGCCCGCATGGCGAAATCGTCATCTGCCAACCCCTTGACGTATGTCCGCACATTCGCCAGGGTGTTCCACCACAAGCAATACGGTGCACGATGCGCAACGGAATTCGCTCGAAGGGCTCCACACGTGGCAGACCTGTATGTGGACGGAGAATGGCGCGACGCGGTGGCCGGAGGTCACCGGGAAATCCGCTGTCCCGCTGACGGCACGCTCGCGGCGACCGTGTCCGAGGGGACGCGTCCCGACACCGAGGCCGCGATCGCCGCGGCCCGCCGGGCCTTCGACGAAGGACCCTGGCCGCGCACCCCCGAGCGGGAGCGCGGTGCGCTGCTGCTGCGCACCGCCGACCTCATCGAGCGCGACGCCAAGGAATTCGCCCGCGCCGAATCGCTGGACACCGGCAAGCGGCTGGTGGAGAGCGAGTACGACATCGCCGACGTCGTCTCCTGCTTCCGCTACTACGGCGGGATCGGGGGCACCGATGCCGGCCGGGTGATCGACACCGGCCGCGACGACGCCGTCAGCCGCGTCGTCTACGAACCGGTCGGCGTGTGCGGGCTCATCACCCCTTGGAACTACCCGCTGCTCCAGGCGTCGTGGAAGGTCGCGCCCGCCCTGCTCGCGGGCAACACGATCGTCCTCAAGCCCAGCGAGCTCACCCCCTCCACCTCGATCCTGCTGATGCGGGCCCTTGAGGAGGCCGGGCTCCCGGCCGGCGCCGCCAATCTCGTCCTGGGCACGGGCCCCGAGGTGGGCGCACCGCTCTCCGAGGAACCGGCTGTCGACATGGTCTCCTTCACGGGAGGCCTGGAGACCGGCAAGCGCATCATGGCCACCGCCGCCTCGACCGTGAAAAAGGTGGCGCTGGAGCTCGGCGGCAAGAACCCCAACGTCATCTTCGCCGACGCCGATTTCGAGACGGCCGTGGACTTCGCCCTCACGGCCGTCTTCCTGCACTCGGGCCAGGTCTGCTCGGCAGGCGCCCGTCTGATCGTCGAGGACTCCCTCCACGACGCCTTCGTCGACGAGGTCGTCCGCCGCGCCCGGCAGATCCGCCTCGGCGGACCGTTCGACCCCGAGGCCGAGACCGGGGCCCTGATCTCCGCGCATCACCGGGAGAAGGTCGAGGCGTATGTCGCGGCGGGCCTCGCCGAAGGCGCCGTACTGCGCTGCGGCGGCGAACGCCCCGGCGACCCCGCACTGGCGAACGGCCACTACTATCCGCCCACCGTGCTCGACGAGTGCCGGCAGGACATGCGTGTCGTGCACGAGGAGTCCTTCGGCCCCGTGCTCACCGTGGAGCGCTTCCACGGCGAGGACGACGCCGTACGCATCGCCAACGACACCGAGTACGGACTCGCCGGCGCCGTCTGGACGCAGGACGCCGGAAAGGCCCAGCGGGTCGCCCGGCGGCTGCGCCACGGCACGGTGTGGATCAACGACTACCACCCCTACGTGCCGCAAGCGGAATGGGGTGGCTTCGGGCACTCGGGCGTGGGCCGGGAGCTGGGACCGACCGGCCTGGACGAGTACCGAGAGCCCAAGCACATCTGGCAGAACATCCAACCCCGGCCGCAGCACTGGTTCCGCGGCTGAACGCCGAAAAGAGGTCGATCGTGACCCCAGCACAGACCGAGGTGCCGCAGCGGCGCGGCACGCCACAGGACTCGGCCCCCGCCCCGGTCATATCCGTGCGCAAGCTGTGGAAGGTGTTCGGGCCGAAGGCAGACCAGGTACCGGACTCCGAGGAGCTGTGCGGGCTCACCCGCCGCGAGCTGATGGACCGCACCGGATGCACCGCCGCCGTGCGCGACGTGAACTTCGAGGTCTCGCCCGGCGAGGTCTTCGTCGTCATGGGTCTGTCCGGCTCCGGCAAGTCCACCCTGGTGCGATGTCTGACCCGGCTGATCGAACCCACCGCCGGGGAGATCGTCTTCGAGGGCGAGGACATCCGCGACGCGGACGACAAGCGTCTGCGTGAACTGCGGCGCCGCAAGTTCTCCATGGTCTTCCAGCACTTCGGGCTGCTGCCCCACCGCCGGGTCGTCGACAACGTGTCCTTCGGTCTGGAGATCCGCGGCATGAGCAAGGCCGAGCGCACCAAGCGGGCGCTGGAGGTCGTCGAACTGGTCGGCCTCTCCGGCTACGAGAACTCCTACCCCGACCAGCTCTCCGGCGGTATGCAGCAGCGCGTGGGTCTCGCCCGGGCGCTGGCCGGTGATCCGGACGTGCTGCTCTTCGACGAACCGTTCTCGGCGCTCGACCCGCTGATCCGCCGTGACATGCAGAACGAGGTCATCCGTCTGCACCACGAGGTCGGCAAGACGATGGTGTTCATCACCCACGACCTCTCCGAGGCGCTCAAGCTGGGCGACCGCATCCTCATCATGCGTGACGGCAAGATGGTCCAGTGCGGTACCGGCGACGAGTTGGTGGG
The DNA here is from genome assembly GCF_042871525.1 of Streptomyces sp. NPDC005784. Lineage (NCBI taxonomy): Bacteria > Bacillati > Actinomycetota > Actinomycetes > Kitasatosporales > Streptomycetaceae > Streptomyces > Streptomyces sp. NPDC005784. The sequence goes on along the minus strand of NZ_JBIAIQ010000012.1, from coordinate 224,201 downwards.
CGCCCCGGCCGACGACTACGTACGCGAGTTCGTCAAGGACGTGCCGCGCGGCGACGTACTGACTCTGCGGTGGATCATGCGTCCGGTGGTGGACGGCGACGCCCTGGACGGTCCCGAGCTGGGGCCGGACGTCGTGGTGCGGGAAGCCACCCGGGCCGTACTGGCGGCGGACAAGCCGGTCAAGGTCGTGGAGAACGGCAAGCTGCTCGGCATCGTCGGTGACGAGGAGATCCTCGCGGTGGTCGCCGGGCAGGAAGGCGACATGTGATGACCGTCGCCATAGAGAAACCGGAGAAAACCGAGCAGGTGGCGGAGGCCGCTCCGGCGGTCGCGGGCGTGCGCAAGGTCAGCCGCTCGATGATGGTGGCCGCGATCCTGGTCGTCTGGCTGGTGCTCTTCGCCGTGCTGCGCGGAAAGCAGACCCTGACGCTGGCGGCGGCAGACCTCACCGGTCTGCACCACTGGTTCAACGACCTCAGCGATTCGGTCGGCGCCAACCGCAACTCCAACCCGCTCTTCCTCTATTTCTTCAACGAGATCCGCCTGGTCATCGACAACCTGGTGACCTTCGTCCAGGACCTGATCTCGCAGTCGAGCGGCGACCGCCCGGTGCCGCAGATCGGCTGGCTCGGTGTCGTCGGCATCACGGGCTTCGTCTCCTGGGCCGTGGGCAACTGGCGGGTCGCGCTCCTGGCCATGGCCGGCTTCACCTTCTTCGGGCTGCAGGGCCTGTGGCAGCAGAGCATGGACACCCTGGCGCTCACCCTCTCCGCGGTTCTCGTGGCGCTGGTGTTCGCGATTCCGCTGGGTGTGTGGGCGGGGCTGTCCGACCGGTTCAACCGGATCATCACGCCCTTCCTGGACTTCATGCAGACGATGCCGACCTTCGTCTACCTGGCCCCACTGACCCTGATCTTCCTCATCGGCCCGGCCTCCGCCGTGATCGCCACGGTGATCTACGCGGCCCCGCCGGCGATCCGTATCACCGCGCACGGCATCCGTTCCGTACCGGAGACCACCGTCGAGGCGGCCGACTCGCTGGGCTCGACCCGGTGGCAGTCGCTGCTGAAGGTGCTGCTGCCGATGTCCAAGCGGACCGTGGTGATGGGCGTGAACCAGACCATCATGGCCGCCCTGGCCATGGTGACCATCGCGGCCCTGATCGACGCACCCGGCCTCGGCAAGACCGTCGTCCAGGCCCTGCAGTCGCTCGACGTCGGTACGGCCTTCAATGCGGGCCTGGCCATCGTGATCATGGCCATCGTCCTCGACCGGGTCACGACCGCGTCGAGCACACGTGCGGAGCAGGCCCGGAACTCGGGCGGCCGCTTCCTCAAGTGGCGCCGGCCGCTGCTCGCGGCGGGCGGGGTGGTCGTGCTGGTGCTGGTGTACCTGTCGCACACATACCTGTGGGCGGCGCAGTTCCCCGGCCAGGGCAGCACCGGCAGCCATATCGCGAGCGCGGCGGACAGCGTGACGACGTGGGCGCAGGACAACCTGTCGGGCATCACGAACGGATTCCGCGACGCCATCACCAACGGACTGCTGAACCCCTTCCAGTCGCTGCTCACCGACTCCCCGTGGTGGCTCGTGGGCGCGGCGCTGATCGGGATCGGCGTGGTGCTCGGCGGCTGGTGGGCCGGGGTCACGACCGCTGTGTGCGTGGGCCTCCTTGTCGGCACGGGCGTGTGGTCGGACAGCATGACGACGCTGGCGTCGACGCTCGTGGCGACCGTGCTGGTGATGGTGTTCGGCATCGCCTTCGGAGTGTGGATGGGGCGCAGCATGCTGGTGGACCGGCTGCTGCGGCCCACCCTGGACGCGGCGCAGGTCATGCCGCCGTTCGTCTATCTGGTGCCGTTCCTCGCGCTGTTCGGCGCGACGCGCTTCACCGCGATCGTCGCCGCCGTCGTCTATGCCGCGCCGGTCGCCATCAAGATCACCGCCGACGGAGTGCGGGCCGTGCCCGAGACCACCGTCGAGGCGGCCACCGCTGCCGGGTGCAACACCTGGCAGATCATCACCAAAGTTCAACTGCCGATGGCACGCAGCGCCCTGACTCTCGCGACCAACCAGGGCCTGATCTATGTGCTGTCGATGGTTGTTGTGGGCGGCCTGGTGGGAGCCGGCGCCCTCGGCTACGACGTCGTGGCCGGATTCTCGCAGGGAGAGCTGTACGGCAAGGGGCTGGCGGCGGGGCTCGCCATCGTACTGCTCGGAGTCATGTTCGACCGGATCACTCAGGCAGCGGCGCGCCGTACCAGCGCTTAAGGAGCACGACACCATGGCAAGACACTGGCGAACCGGCGCGGCCGGCCTGGCCGTCCTCGGTCTCACTCTCACCGCGTGCGGCGGAGCGAAGGTCGGCGACAACGCCTCCTCCGACTCCAAGAGCTCGGGCAAGTGCGGCACCTTCAACCTCGCGGTCAACCCGTGGGTGGGCTACGAGGCGGACGCGGCGGTCGTCGCGTACGTCGCGCAGCACGACCTCGGCTGTACGGTCAACAAGAAGGACCTGAAGGAGCAGATCGCCTGGCAGGGCTTCGGCACGGGCGAGGTCGACGCGGTCCTGGAGAACTGGGGCCACGACGACCTGAAGAAGAAGTACATCTCCGGGCAGAAGACCGCCGTCGAGGCGGGCCAGACCGGCAACAAAGGCATCATCGGCTGGTACGTGCCGCCGTGGCTGGCCAAGGCGCACCCGGACATCACCGACTGGAAGAACCTCAACAAGTACGCGTCCAAGTTCAAGACCTCGGAGTCGGGCGGCAAGGGCCAGCTCCTGGACGGCGACCCGTCGTACGTCACCAACGACGCGGCGCTGGTGACGAACCTGAAGCTGGACTACAAGGTGGTGTACGCGGGCAGCGAGACCGCGCTCATCCAGGCCTTCCGGACCGCCGAGAAGAACAAGCAGTGGGTGATCGGCTACTTCTACGAGCCGCAGTGGTTCCTGTCCGAGGTGCCGCTGGTCAAGGTGAACCTGCCGAAGTACACGACGGGCTGCGACGCCGTCGCGGCCAAGGTCGCCTGTGACTATCCCGTGTACGACCTGGACAAGATCGTCAGCGCCAAGTTCTCCACGTCGGGCAGCCCCGCCTACAACCTGGTGAAGAACTTCAACTGGACGAACGACGACCAGAACACCGTGGCCAAGTACATAGCCCAGAACAAGATGTCCGACGACGCCGCGGCGAAGAAGTGGGTCGACGCCAACCGCGACAAGGTCGACGCCTGGATCAAGTAGGGCGCGACGCGGCTCCGTCTCCGGCACCCCTCCGGAGCTGGACCGTCGACGCACGAGCGACCCGGAAACCCCCCGGACGGGCCCGGCAGGCTGCGCTGGCAGCCTGCCGGGCCTCGTCGCGTTTCGGGCTGTTTTCCGACGTCACGGACCCCTTGACACCCACTCCTCGTGACAGGCACATTGAGTTGCGCAACCTGAAGCATGTTGCGCAGACAGCAACTTGATTGCTTTCAAGTCGGAGGTGCGGCGATGGCGGGACCCCGAGTGGTCATCATCGGAGCGGGCGTCGTGGGAGCGGCGCTGGCCGACGAGATTTCCGCGCGAGGCTGGACCGAAGTGACCGTGGTCGACCAGGGCCCGCTCCCTGCCACCGGGGGATCGTCGTCGCACGCCCCGGGCCTGGTCTTCCAGACGAACTCCTCCAAGACCATGACCGAGTTGGCCCGCTACACGGTCGAGAAGTTCTGTTCCCTCGACGTCGACGGCCGGCCCTGCTTCCTGCAGGTCGGCGGCCTCGAAGTGGCGACCACCCCCGAGCGCGTCGCGGAGCTGCACCGCCGCCACGGCTGGATCTCCGCCTGGGGCATCGAGGCCCGGCTGCTGAGCCCCGAAGAGTGCGTCGAGCAGCACCCGCTCGTGAACCCGGACAAGGTCCTCGGCGGCCTCCTGGTACCGACCGACGGCCTCGCGAAGGCCGTCCTCGCCGTCGAGGCGCAGATCCGCCGGGCCACCGAGCGCGGTGTGCGCTTCCTCGCCCGCCACGAAGTCCTCGACGTGCGGCAGAGCGAGGGCCGCGTCATCGGCGTCCTCACCGACCAGGGCGAGATCCCCGCCGACATCGTCGTGTGCTGCGCCGGCATCTGGGGCCCGAAGATCGCCCGTATGGTCGGCATGAACCTCCCGCTCACCCCCCTCGGCCACCAACTGGCCTGGACCGGGCCGGTACCGGCGCTGGCGGGCCAGACCGAGGAGGCGGTGCGCCCGATCCTGCGCCACCAGGACGCCGATCTCTACTACCGCGACCGCTTCGACACCCTGGGCATCGGCTACTACGGCCACCGTCCGATGCCGGTCTCCGTCGACGACATCCTGTCCGTGGACGAGGCCGACGAGATGCCGTCGGTCCTGAAGTTCACCGAGGACGACTTCGAGGACGCCTGGACCGAGACCCAGTCCCTGCTCCCCGCGACGCGGGAGGCCAAGGTCGAGGAGGGCATCAACGGCCTGTTCTCCTTCACCACCGACGGCCAGCCGCTCCTCGGTGAATCCCCGGACGTCAAGGGCTTCTGGGTCGCCGAGGCCGTCTGGGTCACCCACTCCGCCGGCGTCGGCCGGGCCATGGCCGAATGGCTGGTCGACGGCTACTGCTCGTCCTTCGACCTGCACGAGTGCGACGTCAACCGCTTCGAGCCGCACCAGCTCGCCCCGGAGTACGTCCTGGCCCGCGACTGCCAGAACTTCGTCGAGGTCTACGACATCCTGCACCCCCTCCAGCCGTCGGGGGACCCGCGCCCGATCCGCACGAGCCCCTTCTACGTCCGCCAGCAGGAACTGGGCGCCTTCTTCCTGGAGGCGAACGGCTGGGAGCGCCCCCAGTGGTACGAGGCCAACGCGGGCCTGGTCGAGGGCCGTTCCATCCCCACGCCCAACGACTGGGCCGCGCGCTACTGGTCGCCCATCGTCGGCGCCGAGGCACAGGCCACCCGTGAGACCGTCGCGATGTACGACATGACGGCCCTCAAGCGCCTGGAGGTCAGCGGCCCCGGTGCCGCCGACTTCCTGGAGCGCCTGTGCACCGGCAAGGTCGCCAAGTCGGTCGGCTCGGTGACGTACACCCTGCTCCTCGACCACGACGGCGGCATCCGCAGCGACATCACCGTCGCCCGCCTGGCCCGCGACCTCTTCCAGGTGGGCGCCAACGGCAACCTGGACCTCGACTGGTTCACCCGCCACCTCCCCGCCGACGGCACGGTCCAGGTCCGTGACATCACCCCGGGCACCTGCTGCATCGGCCTGTGGGGACCGCTCGCCCGCAGGGTCCTTGGGCCCCTCACCGACGCGGACTTCTCGAACGACGGCCTGAAGTACTTCCGCGCCAAGCGCGCCTACATCGGCTCGGTGCCCGTCACCGCCATGCGGTTGTCGTACGTCGGTGAGCTCGGCTGGGAGCTCTACACCACCGCCGACCAGGGTCAGAAACTCTGGGACACCCTGTGGCAGGCGGCCGAGCCGCTCGGCGGCGTCATCGCCGGCCGCGGCGCCTTCAACAGCCTGCGCCTGGAGAAGGGCTACCGCTCCTTCGGCACCGACATGACCTACGAACACGACCCCTACGAGGCCGGGGTCGGCTTCGCCGTCAAGCTCGACAAGGACGACTTCATCGGCAAGGCCGCGCTGGAGCGGCGCAAGGCCGACGTGCGGCGCAAGCTCACCTGCCTCACCATCGACGACCCGGGGGCCGTCGTCCTGGGCAAGGAGCCGGTGTACGACGGCGACCGCACCGTCGGCCATGTCACCAGCGCCGCCTACGGCTACACGATCGGCAAGGGCATCGCCTACGCGTGGCTCCCGGCGGAACTCGCCATCCCCGGCAACACCGTGCACATCGGCTACTTCGACCAGCGCGTCGAGGCGGTCGTCGCCGAGGAACCCCTGTTCGACCCGACCATGTCCCGCCTCCGTGGCTAGCACGACATCGTCGGCTTCGAGGGAAGGAGTACCGCCAGTGACCGCACAGCTGCTCGACGGCAAGGCGACCGCCGTCGCGATCCGCCGCGAACTCGCCGAACGCGTGACCAAGTCGACGGCCACCGACGGTCGCCCGCCCGGGCTCGGCACGGTCCTGGACGTCGGCATCACCCGCACCGACCACGGGCTGGTCGGCGATGTGCACCCGGACGCCGCCCAGGTCGCCGGATGGCTCGCGCCGATGCCCGGGGGCGTAGGACCCATGACGCGGGCGATGCTGCTCGCCAATGTCGTCGAGGCCGCCGAGAGGAACGCGAACGCCGTATGAACGCGCTGAACACCCCCCTGGCGGAACTGGACCCCGAGGTCCACGCCGCACTCCGCGCCGAGCTGCACCGCCAGCAGTCGACCCTCGAAATGATCGCCTCCGAGAACTTCGCGCCCTCCGCCGTGCTGGAGGCCCAGGGCTCGGTCCTCACCAACAAGTACGCCGAGGGCTATCCCGGCCGCCGCTACTACGGCGGCTGCGAACACGTCGACGTCACCGAGCGCCTCGCCATCGAGCGGATCAAGTCCCTCTTCGGTGCCGGGTTCGCCAACGTCCAGCCGCACTCGGGCGCACAGGCGAACACCGCCGTCTTCTTCGCCCTGCTGCAGCCCGGCGACACCATCCTCGGCCTCGATCTCGCGCACGGCGGGCACCTCACGCACGGCATGCGCATCAACTACAGCGGCAAGATGCTCAACGTCGTGCCGTACCACGTCGCCGAGGCGGACAACCTCGTCGACATGGACGAGGTGGAACGCCTCGCCAAGGAACACCGCCCCAAGATGATCATCGCGGGCTGGTCGGCGTACCCGCGGCAGCTGGACTTCGCGGCCTTCCGGCGGATCGCCGACGAGGTGGGCGCCCTCCTCATGGTCGACATGGCGCACTTCGCCGGTCTCGTCGCCGCCGGGCTGCACCCCAACCCCGTACCGCACGCCCACGTCACCACCACGACGACGCACAAGACGCTCGGCGGTCCCCGCGGCGGCGTCATCCTCACCAATGAGGCCGACCTCGCGAAGAAGATCAACTCGGCGGTGTTCCCCGGTATGCAGGGCGGCCCTCTGGAGCACGTCATCGCCGCGAAGGCGGTGTCCTTCAAGGTCGCCGCGTCACCCGAGTTCGCCGAGCGCCAGGCCCGTACGCTCGCCGGCTCCCGCATCCTCGCCGAACGCCTCACCCGGGCCGACGCGGCGGCCGCCGGGGTGAAGGTCCTCACCGGCGGCACGGACGTCCACCTCGTCCTGGTCGACCTGCGGGACTCCCAGCTCGACGGCAGGCAGGCCGAAGACCTGCTCCACGAGATCGGCATCACCGTCAACCGCAACGCCGTGCCCTTCGACCCGCGCCCGCCCATGGTCACCTCGGGACTGCGTATCGGCACCCCGGCGCTGGCCACCCGAGGCTTCACGGACGACGACTTCGAAGAGGTCTCCGATGTGATCGCCCTGGCCCTCCAGCCCGAGCCCGACATCGCCGCCCTGCGCGCCCGCAGCGAGGCGCTGGCCGCCAAGCACCCGCTCTACCCGCACCTTTCAGAAGCAGAAGCAGAAGCAGAAGCAGAAGCAGAAGCAGAAGCAGCCGGAGAAGTCCGATGAGCCCCCGCACCCCCGGCGCCGAGCTCCCCGAGCACCCCGACTGGCTGTGGCGCACGCCGGAGCCCAAGCGGTCGTACGACGTGGTGATCGTCGGCGGCGGCGGACACGGCCTCGCCACCGCCCACTATCTGGCGAAGAACCACGGCATCACCAACGTCGCCGTGCTGGAGAAGGGCTGGCTGGCGGGCGGCAACATGGCCCGCAACACCACGATCATCCGTTCCAACTACCTGTGGGACGAGAGCGCCGGGATCTACGAGCACGCGCTCAAGCTGTGGGAGGGACTGGAGGAGGAGCTCGACTACCCGATCCTCTTCTCCCAGCGCGGTGTGCTCAACCTCGCCCACAGCCTCCAGGACGTCCGCGACAGCGTGCGCCGCGTCGAGGCGAACCGGCTCAACGGCGTGGATGCCGAATGGCTCGACGAGCGGCAGGTCAAGGACGTCTGCCCGATCGTCAACATCTCGCCCGACGTGCGCTATCCGGTCATGGGCGGCACCTACCAGCCGCGCGCCGGCATCGCCAAACACGACCACGTCGCCTGGGGCCTGGCCCGCTCCGCCGATGCGGCCGGCATCGACATCATCCAGAATTGCGAGGTCACGGGCCTCGACATCGTCGGCGGCCGGGTCGTAGGAGTGCAGACGACGCTCGGCCCGATCGCGGCGGGGAAGGTGGCGCTCTGCTCGGCCGGCCACACCTCGGTGCTCGCCGCCATGGCCGGCATCGAACTGCCGCTGCAGAGCCACCCGTTGCAGGCGCTCGTCTCCGAGCTCCTCGAACCGGTGCACCCGACGGTCGTCATGTCCAACGCGGTCCATGTGTACGTCAGCCAGGCCCACAAGGGCGAGCTGGTGATGGGCGCGGGCATCGACTCGTACAACTCCTACACCCAGCGCGGCGCCTTCCACATCATCGAAGAGCAGATGTCCGCCGCGCTGGAACTCTTCCCGGTCTTCGCCCGCGCCCATGTGCTGCGCACCTGGGGCGGCATCGTCGACGTCAGCCCAGACGCCTCACCCATCGTCGGACTCACCCCGGTCGACAACCTCTACCTGAACTGCGGCTGGGGCACCGGCGGATTCAAGGCCACCCCTGGCGTCGGCTGGGTCTACGCCCACACCATCGCCCACGACACCCCTCACCACCTCAACGCCCCCTTCTCGCTCGACCGTTTCACCACCGGCGCGCTCGTCGACGAGCACGGCGCGGCCGCGGTGGCCCACTAGGGAGCCGAACCCATGCTGCTCATCCCATGCCCCTGGTGCGGGCCCCGTGACGAGGCCGAGTTCCACTACGGCGGCCAGGCGCACGTGCCCTATCCCGAGGACTCCGCCGCCCTGACCGACGAGGAGTGGGCGCGCTACCTCTTCTTCCGCGACAACCCCAAGGGCCCGTTCGCCGAACGCTGGAGCCACGCGGCCGGATGCCGCCGCTGGTTCAACGCGGTGCGCGACACGGCGACGAACGAGATTCTCTCCGTGTACCGCTCGGGCGAGCCGAGGCCGGACAATTCCACCCGGCCTGGGTCGTGGGCAGGCGTTCTGCAGGGCGGATCAGGTGGGCACAACCCACCCACGGACCCGCAGTCGTCGACGGACCCCGCGGGGTCCGGGGCGGCAGCCCCAGTCTCGGGAAGGGGCGGGCTCGGGGAAGAAACCACTCCCGTCGCCACCCAACCGTTCCGGCTGCCCACCGGCGGCCGAGTCCACCGCGGTGAGCGCCTGCGCTTCACCTTCGACGGTACGGAGTACGAGGGCTTCCGCGGCGACACCCTCGCCTCCGCCCTCCTCGCCAACGGCGTCATCGAGGCCGGCACGAGCATCAAGTTCGGCCGCCCGCGCGGCATCTTCTCGGCCGGTGTCGAGGAGCCCAACGCCGTCATCCAGATCGAGGCACCCTTCCCCGAGCCGATGCTGCCCGCGACGACCGTCGAACTGTACGACGGTCTGGTGGCGAGCAGCCTGCCCGGTCAGGGACGCCTCGCCACCGAACCGGACCCCGCCCGCTACGACGCCGTCCACGCGCACTGCGACCTGCTCGTGGTCGGCGCCGGACCGGCCGGACTCGCCGCCGCGGCAGCCGCCGCGCGCAGCGGAGCGCGCGTCATCCTCGCCGACGACCGGCCGGAGCTGGGCGGCAGTCTGCCGGGGTCGGGCGAACTCCTCGACTGGGCGGAAGAGATCGGCGCGCTCCTCGAAGCCGCGCCCGAGGTACGCGTGCTGCGTCGCACCACGGTCTTCGGCCACTACGACGACAACCACCTCCTCGCCGTCGAGCGCCGCACCAGTCACCTCGGCGCCGAGGCCCCGGAGCATGTCTCCCGCGAGCGTGTCTGGCGCATCCGCGCCCGTCGCGTCGTGCTCGCCACCGGCGCCCACGAGCGTTCGCTGGCCTTCGCGGACAACGACCGCCCCGGTGTGATGCTGGCCGCCTCGGCCCGCGCCTACGTCAACCGTCACGGCGTCCTTCCCGGCCGCCACGCCGTCGTCTTCACCACCAACGACAGCGCCTACGCCGCCGCGCTGGATCTCGCGGCGGCGGGCGTGGACGTCGCGGCGATCGTCGACACCCGGCCCGAGCCGGGGGAGTGGGCGCGCCGTGCCCGGGAGTCCGGGATCGAGGTGCTGAGCGGACACGCCGTGGTCGGCACCGAAGGCGACCCGCGGCTCACCGCCGTGACGGCCGCTCCGTACGGGGAGTCGGCAGGGACCCGGGAGTTCGCCGCCGACCTGCTGCTGGTCTCCGGCGGCTGGAACCCCGTAGCGCACCTGTTCAGCCAGGCGGGCGGAAAGCTGCGCTACGACGACACGCTCGGCTCCTTCGTCCCCGGCACCTGCCGCCAGGCCGTCGAGGTCGCGGGCAGCGCGAACGGCGTCCTCGACCTGGCCCGGGCCCTCGCTCAGGGAGCGGCCGCCGGTGCCCGCGCGATCGAGGCCGAGGGCTACGCCTCCGAGGCGCCCCGCCTCCCCGAGGTGGCCGCCGAACCGCACTCGCCCGCCATGCAGGTCTTCCTCGTCCCCGGCCCCGCCGGCGCACCCCGTTTCGTCGACCTCCAGCGCGATGTCACCGTCGACGACCTGACCCGCGCGACCGGCGCCGGCCTGCGCTCGGTCGAGCACACCAAGCGCTACACCACGGCCGGCACCGCCAACGACCAGGGCAAGACCTCCGGGGTCCTGGCCGGCGGCGTCGTCGCCGAACTGCTCGGCGTGAACGTCTCGGCCCTCGGTACGACGACGTTCCGCCCGCCCTACACGCCGGTCTCCTTCGCCACGCTCGCGGGCCGCGACCGCGGCGCACTGCACGACCCGATCCGTACGACCGCTCTGCATGACTGGCACGTCATGCACGGCGCCCTGTTCGAGAACGTCGGCCAGTGGAAGCGGCCCTGGTACTACCCGCAGGACGGCGAGGACATGGAGACCGCCGTGCTGCGCGAGTGCGCCGCCGCCCGCGACGGCGTCGCCTTCATGGACGCCTCCACCCTCGGCAAGATCGACGTACAGGGCCCGGACGCCGCCGTCTTCCTGGACCGGCTCTACACCAACATGATGAGCACCCTGAAGGTCGGCATGATCCGCTACGGCGTCATGTGCCACCTGGACGGCATGATCTTCGACGACGGCACCGTCATCCGCCTCGCCCAGGACCGCTTCCTGGTCACCACGACGACGGGCAACGCGGCCGCCGTACTGGACTGGATGGAGGAATGGCTGCAGACCGAATGGCCCGGGCTGCGCGTCCACTGCACCTCCGTCACGGAACAGTGGGCCACCGTCGCCCTGGTCGGCCCCCGTTCCCGCGAGGTGCTGGGGACGCTCGCGCCGACGCTGGCGGTGGACAACGAGAGCTTCCCGTTCATGGCGTGGCGGGACACGACCGTCGCGGGCGTCGAGGCCCGGGTGTGCCGGATCAGCTTCTCCGGCGAACTGGCCTATGAGATCAATGTGTCACCGTGGGAGGCGCTCGCCCTGTGGGAGGCGCTGTACGAGGCCGGTGCCCCGTTCGGCATCACCCCGTACGGCACCGAGACCATGCACGTCCTGCGCGCGGAGAAGGGCTACCCGATCATCGGCCAGGACACCGACGGCACCGTCACTCCGCACGACCTCGGCATGAGCTGGGCGGTGTCGAAGAAGAAGCCCGAATTCATCGGCAAGCGCTCCTACGCCCGCGCCGACGCTGTCCGACCCGACCGCAAGCACCTGGTCGGCCTGCTCCCGGAGGATCCGGGCGCCTTCCTCCCCGAAGGCACGCAGCTGGTTGCTGACAGCGTGCTGCCCGCCCCGCCCGTCCCGATGCTCGGCCACGTCACCTCCAGTTACCGCAGCGCGGCGCTCGGCCGGACCTTCGCCCTCGCCCTGGTCAAGGGCGGCCGGGACCGCATCGGCGAGCGGCTCTACGCCGTCGCGCGCGACCGGCTGGTTCCGGTGACCGTCGCAAGCCCCGTCCTCTACGACCCCGAGGGAGCCCGCCGTGATGGCTGACACCGCCCCTACCATCTCGCGCCGCAGTCCCCTGTCGCATGCCGCCGACCGCCTGGCCGCCGCGACGCGCACCTCCGGGGGCGCGGTCCGGCTGGCCGAACTCCCCTTCCTGGCCCAGGTCAACGTCCGGCTCGACGCCAAGGGAGCGGCAGCGGACGCCGTCGGGCTCGCGCTGGGCCTCCAGCTGCCCCTCGAACCCAACATCGTCGTACGTACCGGCGAGCTGACCGCTGTGTGGCTGGGCCCCGACGAATGGCTGGTGGTGGGTCCGACCGGCGGTCAGCGGGATCTGGAGAGCCGGATCAGGGCGGCGAGCGGCGACGAGCCCGTGGCTGTCACCGACGTCTCCGCCCAGCGCACCACCCTCCTCATCACGGGTCCACGCGCCCGTGACCTGCTGGCACATGGCTGCCCCCTGGATCTGCACCCGCGTATCTTCGGGGCCGGGTGCTGCGCCCAGACCACCCTGGCCCGCACACAGATCGTGCTGGTCGCCAGGGACGAACCCAAGGCCGGGTTCTGGGTACTGGTCCGTTCGTCCTTTGCCGACTACCTGACGGACTGGCTGCTGGACGCGGCGGCGGAATACGTCTGAACGAGCTCAACAGGGCGTGATATCCACAGGAGATGGGAGGCGTCCGCGACCGACAGGCCGATGTTGTCAGGATCCGTCGCTGTGCCCGCTGTTGCTGATCGGCTGGGCCGTCCCCCGGCACACCGGCGGCGCCGGGGGACAGGCTTGGCCACACCGAGGGTGACTGCATAAAGTGCAATCAGCCGAACCCGGTACCTGGGCCGGCGACGATGAGCTCCTTGAGTGTGCCCGGGCGGAAGATGCCCGGGCGCTTGCAGACCCATCGGGGGCCGACCTCTGCGGAGACGCTCCGCCCCCGCCCGCGCATCGGCGCCGCACGATCCCGCTCCCTGGTTCGCCCTCTTGCGTGCAGGAAGCGCGCCTGACACCGGCACGTGTCGGGTCGTACTGGGGAGGTTTGATATCCCCCGAGGGTTGGTGGAACTTCATCGGCCGCACCCAGGAGGACATCGAACGGGCCCGCCAGGACTGGGCCAAGAGCGCACGCTTCGGTGAGGTGAAGGGATACGACGGCGCTCCGCTGCCCGCACCGGAGTTGCCCCCGCCGCCGCTGAAGCCGCGCGGAAGAGTGCACTGACCTGGGGTTCCAGCTCTGGTGCACGCCTCTCGCGGGACACGGCCGTCCCCGCTCGGCACCCGGCGTTCCCGAGGGGCGATCGCTTCTCGGGAACGCATCGACGGAGAAAACGGGTGAGCGGCAGTCGGCGGGTTCTTCGCCTTCGCGGCGGCGGTGAGGCGTGACAAGCCGTGTGCCCGGATAGCCACCGTCGGCGATCGACGAGGCCGAGGGACCGGACGCCCGCGGCGCCGCGCGGTTCGCCGCCAGTGACCTCCAGGTGTTCGGCGTACGCGGCACTGCGCGAAACGGGGCTGCGCGTCTGGCACGACATGGGCGTCGTCGGCTTCGCCGACGTTCCGATCGCCCGGTGGAGCGATCCCACCCTCACCACGGTGCGCCAGCCCCTTCAGGCCAGGCCGCCCGAACGCTGCCACGTCTGATCGACGGGGAGGACGTCGACCTGCCGCGCGCCGAACTCGCCACGCGGCTGGCCGTCCGCGGCAGTACCGCCGCACCGCGCCAGGACGGATGAGCGGCGGCGTCCTGCACGGACGGCGTGAGGGCCGGAGCGTCACCGCCCCGGCCCCCTGTCCGTTCCGCCCGCCTACGGCTCGGTGCCCCAGACGAGGGTGCCCGACACATACACGGTCACCTTCGCCGCGTCCGCGTAGGAGGTGTTGGCGCCCCGGCTGTAGTCGTTCGACTCGTCGAAGTTCGACCAGTCCGACTTGGCCATGCGCAACTGGAGATCACCGCTGTCGGCGCCGGCGGCCAGCGAACCGGAAGCGAAGCCCACCTCCAGGTAGTGGTCTGCGCCCGCGCGGCTCGGGGAAACGGCGCTCACCGAGGTCTTCACAGTGGAGCAGCCGAGCTGCGCCCAGTCGCAGAAGGTCTGGTAGCCGGCGGAGGAGGACTCCCCGGTGAACCAGTAGCGGATGGTCACCTTGGACAGGTCGACGGCGCCGGAACCGCCATTGACGAGCTTGAGGCCGGGCCTGATCCCGTTGTCACCGCTGGAGGAGTCGTTGTTCTTGTACTGCGCCTTCAGGCCCGAGGTGCCTCCGCCTCCGCCCGATGCCTTGGTGGTGGCGGACACCGCCGTGGACGAGGCCGAGACGTTGCCGGCCGCGTCCTTGGCCTTGACGGTGTACGTGTAGGTGGTGGAGGCGGCGAGCCCGCTGTCGGTGTAGGACGTGGCGGTGGCGCTGCCGACCTTGGTGCCGTCGCGGTAGACGTCGTATCCGGTGACCGCGGTGTTGTCCGTGGACGCGCTCCAGCTCAGGGTGGCGCCGTTGCTCGTCGTGGAGCTGACCGCGAGACCGCCGGGAACGGTGGGGGCCTGCGTGTCACTGCCGCCGCCACCCGATCCGCTCAGGGTCGGGTTGGCGTTGGCGAGCAGTTGACGGAACTGGGCGGAGAACCAGTGCCCGGCGAGCGGGGAGTTGGGCAGTGCTCCGGTGAGGTTGTTCCCGTTACGCCCGTTCCCGGTGTACGTGGGGTCGCACATCCGGTCGAAGCCCTTGCCCTCGTCGTTGTCGACGGCCTGGCTGGCCCCGTCGGACTCGCCCGGCGGCTTGGCCCACACGTAGGCGTCGATTCCGGTGTCGGGTGCGGTCGCCGGGCGCTCGCCGAGACCTGCCCCGCTCTGGTTGCACCAGTTTCCGGCGTGGATGCGCCGGTCGATGCGACCGCCGTCCACGTAGGCGTCGACGCTGGTCGTCGGGCCGGGACCGGTCGGCCGGGCCGAACCGCCCCAGCCGTTGCGCGAGGTGTCGATGAGCATGCCGATACCGGCGTCGAAGCCCTGCGCGACGAGCGCGGTGCGCAGGCCCTGTGCGTACGAGCTCTCGTCGTCGTACTGGTTCCAGTCGATCCACTTCGACTGGCGCACCGTCTGGCCGTTCACCGTGTCCGTCACCTTCACGTACGGCTCTTTGGTGGCGGAGTAGTTCGCGGTGTTCACGATGAAGCCCGTCACATCGTTCACGGTGGCGCCGTTGGTGGTGGCGGCCTTCTTGAACTCCTGGGCCGACGGCGTGAGGTTGCTGTCCCAGCCGAGCCAGCCGTGGTGGCCGGCGTCGATGTAGTTGTAGGCGTTGGGCAGAGCGCCGAGCTTGTGGAGGGCGTATCCGACGCCCTTCTCGTAATTGCCGTTCGCCTTCATGGTGGCGCACTGGGTCGTGGAGCCGGCGGTGCCGCCCGCGTTGGTCACGAGGTTGGGCAGCGAGTCGGGCTCGATGAGGTTGACTATCCGCAGGCTCGCGTAGGCCGGGTCGGCGAGGATCGCCGCGATCGGGTCGATGTAACTGCTCTGGTAGGTGGCCAGGTCGTCGGGACCGAGTTCGCCGTTGGAGGCGAGGGCCGCGCAGTCCCGCCCCGGCAGGTCGTAGATGACCAACTGGACGAGGTTGGCGCCCTGCGCCTTGGCCGCGTCGAGGTGCGCCTTCAGACCACGGGCGTCGGCGGTGCCCTGGATAGCGGCCATCCGGTCCAGCCAGACGAAGGTGGGCTGGTCGGAGACGGCCGAACCGCCCGGCTCCGCCGCGGCCTTGGCCGACCAGTCGGGATTCACGTAGGCCTTCGCGCCGACGTAGGGATTGTCGAGTTTGGCGGCCGCGGTCGCGGTGGTCGGAAGGGCGGCGACGGACAGGGCTCCGAGGAGGGCACCGACGGCCAGAGCGGCGGTCCGCTTCGGTCCGCTTCGGCGCACGGTGGAGTCGGGTCTACGGGAAGGCATCGGCCATCTCCTGGGGAGAGCAGGCGGGTACGGTCGGCGTGCGGGATCGCCGGCGGCCACCCGGTGTGCCGCGGCTCGGGCACACCGGACGGAACTCCGCCGGGCGGGCGTTGCGTTCAGGCATGACGAAGGTGCGACCGCGTGCGTCGCGCAAGCTGGAGCCGGAGGGCCGCCGAACATGAGCGCGCCGCGGCGTCGTCCGGACGTGGGCCCGGCATCTTGCCGGTGCGCGTGGACGGTGCCCGGTCACTGATGTGACGGCGGGGACATGGGGCTGAGGTGGGAGCGCTCCCAAGGTGCGGCGTTCGACCTGTGGATGTCAACACCCGTGCGAAAGATGGGTTGCCGACACCTCATCACTCATTGCGCTCGTGGCGTGCGCACTCGCGGGCTGTGCGGGTACATGCCGGGTCGCGGCGGGCGCGAAGGCGTAGGAGGCGCGGAAAGCGTCCCACGGAGAATCCGGAAGGCGGGGGTACGCCCGCCTGGCCGCAGTGGCGCGGGTGTGGTCCGGACGGGACGTTCCCGCGGTCGACGGCTCCGCGGAGGGACACGATCACCGCGTGAGGTATTGACGCGAACACGCTTAGTGGCTTCCATGTGCGCAGTCCGGCTTCGACGAGCCGGCCGTCGGGAGCGGGACACTCCTGCCGGTCCGCGGGAGCCGTCATGCCGGACGCCCATCCGCCTGCCCGCCCGGAGATGCGCGCCCAAGAATGGGAGCGCTCCCACCCGGAGAGGACCCCCACCATGCGTCACCCACCCTCATTCCGCGTCAGGCGCACCCTGGTCGCGCTCCTCACCGCGACCCTCGCGGCTCTCGTCCCGTTCACGCCGGCGGTGCCCGCACAGGCGGCCGCCGCCCCCTCGTCCCCGTCGCCTGCGGCAGCCGCGTCCGGCGCCGGATACTGGCACACCGAGGGCCGCCGGATCCTCGACGCGCAGAACCAGCCGGTGCGCATGGCAGGCGTCAACTGGTTCGGGTTCGAGACGTCCAACTACGTTGCGCACGGCCTCTGGTCGCGCGACTACAAGTCGATGGTCGACCAGATGAAGACCCTGGGCTACAACACCATCCGCCTGCCCTACAGCGACGACATCTTCAAGGGCACCCAGCCCAACGGCATCACCTACGCCAACGGTCTGAACTCCGACCTGCAAGGTCTCAACTCGCTCCAGGTGATGGACAAGATCGTCGGCTACGCGGGCTCGATCGGCCTCAAGGTCGTACTCGACCGTCATCGGCCCGACTCCTCGGCCCAGTCGGCGCTCTGGTACACCTCCGCCGTCCCCGAGGCGACCTGGATCGCCGACCTCAAGGCCATGGCGGCGCGCTACCAGGGCAACACCGCCGTGATCGGGATCGACCTGCACAACGAGCCGCACGACCCCGCCTGCTGGGGATGCGGCGACACGAGCACCGACTGGCGGCTCGCGGCGGAACGGGCCGGCAACGCGGTCCTGTCCGTCAACCCCAGCCTGCTGATCTTCGTCGAGGGCGTCCAGACGGTGAACGGTCAGAGCACCTGGTGGGGCGGCAATCTGGCCGGGGTCGCCACCGCGCCGGTGCGGCTGAGTGTCGCCAACCGCCTTGTCTACTCGGCCCACGACTACGCCACCAGCGTCGCCCAGCAACCGTGGTTCAGCGACCCGTCGTTCCCGGCGAACATGCCGGCCGTCTGGGACAAGAACTGGGGCTACATCTTCAAACAGAACATCGCCCCCGTCTGGCTCGGCGAGTTCGGCACCACCCTGCAGTCGACCATCGACCAGAAGTGGCTCGCGGCGCTCGTCGACTACCTGCGCCCCACGAACACATACGGGGCCGACAGCTTCAACTGGACCTTCTGGTCGTGGAATCCGAACTCCGGCGACACGGGAGGCATCCTCAAGGACGACTGGCAGACCGTGGACACCGTGAAGGACGGCTACCTGGCGGCCATCAAGGCCCCGGGCTTCACCGGAGGCGGGGGAGGCGGAGATGCGACCGCACCCTCGGTACCGGCCGGACTGGCCGTGACCGGTACCACCGCGTCGAGTGTGTCCCTGTCGTGGAAGGCCTCCACCGACGACACCGGGGTGACCGGCTACGACGTCTACCGTGGCACCGCCAAGGCCGGTGAGGCCACCGGCACGTCCTTCACCGACACGGGCCTCACCGCAGGGACCCGCTACGACTACACCGTGCGGGCTCGCGACGCGGCCGGCAACACCTCCGCGGCGTCCGCGTCGGTCACCGCCACGACCGCCGGCACCGGGGGCGGCTCCAGCGGATGCAGCGCCACCTACAAGGTGAGCAGCGACTGGGGCAGTGGCTTCAACGCCGACATCACGGTCACCAACACGGGCTCCTCGACGACCAAGTCGTGGCAGGTCACCTGGGAGTGGCCGGGCGGCCAGACCATCTCCGCGATGTGGAACGCCTCCTACAGCCAGGTGGGCAGGACGGTGACCGCGAACAACGCCGACCACAACGGCGCCATCGCGGTCGGCGCCTCGACCGGCTTCGGGTTCGGTGCGACGCCGGGTGGCGCCGGTACGCCGGTCCTGAGCTGCCGGGCCGGCTAGCGGGACTGCCGGGCCTGCCTCGGCCGGACCGCAGCACGCCGCACGGTGCGGCGGACGCCCATGGTGAGCCTCTCCGTGCGGCGGCGCGCGGCCGAAGCGGGACACGACGTCCACCCCGCCTTCGGGACGGACAGCACCGTCCTGCATCCGCCGCACGGAGAGGGAACCGAGCCCTCCGTACCACCGAGTGATCCGTCGGAAAATGTGGTGGGGTCAACCCCCGACGGGCTGTCGACTCTTGTCCTGCGCCAGTGCTTGCTCACCCGCGATACATCGAAGAGCCTCACCGGCTGAGGTGCTGCCCTTCGATGTACCCGGCCTCGGTTCACGCGAGGTCTGGAGCCACTCGTGTGCGGGACACCGGCGATCCGCTCACGCCGGGGATTGCTGTGTGGCAGAACAAGCAAGCTGCGAAGCGGACCTGTCCGGGACGGGCAAAGAGGAGGCTTCGGCCGGGGGCCGTGAGCCTCCTCCCTCTCATGCCAGGGCGAACTTCTGGGCGCCGGAGCTGTTGCAGTCCCAGATCTGGAGGCGTGTGCCGTTCGCGGTGGCGCCCGACGGTGAGTCGATGCACCGGCCGGTGGCCGGGTTGGACATCGAGCCATCGGCGTTGGCGACCCAGTTCTGGTAGGCACCGCCGTTGCAGCCGGCCAACTGGAGCGGTGTGCCGGCCGCGTTGACACCGCCTGCGATGTCCAGGCATTTGCCCAGCGTGCGCAGGGTCTGGCCGCTCCACGTCCACTTCTGGTCGAGCGAGGTCGCCTGCTGGCAGTCCCACAACTGGACCGCGGTGCCGTCACCACCGGTGTCGTCACCCGCCACGTCCACGCACTTGCCGCCCGGTCCGTAGATCGGGGTACCGATGGCGAAGTTCTGGGCGCCGGAGCTGTTGCAGTCCCAGATCTGGAGGCGTGTGCCGTTCGCGGTGGCGCCCGACGGCGAGTCGATGCACCGGCCACTGGTCGGATTCCGTAGCGTGCCGTCGGTCTGCCGCACCCATGACTGGTAGCCGCCGCTGTTGCACGTGGCGAGCTGCAACTTCGTACCCGCGGCGCTGTTGCCGCCGGTGATGTCCAGGCATTTGCCGAGAGTCTGCAGGGTCTGGCCGCTCCAGGTCCAGTGCTGGTCCTTGGCCGACTGCTGGCAGTCCCACAGCTGCACTGCGGTGCCGTCGCCGCCGGTGTCGTCACCCGCCACATCGACACACTTGCCGCCGGGTCCGGTGATCGTCTGGCCGGTCGATGAACCGCCGCCGCCACCCCCGGAGCCAGGCCCCTTGTTGTAGACGGCCACCGAGTCGACGACCAGTTTGCCGCCGGAGACCGTCGACGCGTTCGGGCCCCCACCGAAGGCGTCCGGGAAGCCGCCGCCGATAGCCAGGTCGTAGATGATGAAGAAGGGATGGTCGACCGCGTCGGACCAGGTCGTCGCGTCCACCTGGTTGGCGTTGACGGTGAAGAAGTTGTTCCCGTCGAGGTAGAACCTGATCTGCTCCGGCGACACCGAGCGGTCGATCTCCGCCGCGTAGTCGTGGAAGCCGGTCTGGCAGCCGGCACAGGCGCGTTCGCCCGAGCCGATGCCGGTCGACTCGTTGCACGGCCCGCCCGGGTTCACGCCGCAGTGCAGGGTGCTGAAATCGGAGCTGCGGCCGTTGATGTCCTCCATGATGTCGATCTCGCCGGACTTCGGCCAGGTCACACCGTCGCGCAGCGGCGCGCCGAGCATCCAGAACGCCGGCCAGTAGCCCGCGCCGTTCGCGGTGGTGACGTTGGGCTGCTGGAGGACGGACTCGATACGTACGACTCCGCCGGCCGGGGCGCCGAAGGCCGCCGACTGGGTCTCCACGCGCCCGGAGGTCCATCCGCCCCGCGGGTCGGAACCGGAGTGCAGCGCCTGGAGCACCAGATGCCCCTGGCCGTCGTAAGAGACGTTCGAGGTGCTGTTGGTCATGGTCTCGATCTCACCGGTGCCGAAATTGCTGCCCGGCCCGGTGTCGTACTTCCACAGGCTCTGGTCGATGCCGGTGCCGGACGCGCCGTTGAAGTCGTCGCTCCAAGTGAGCGTGAAGCCCGACGGCGTCGGGGGCACTGCCGCTTCGGCGTTCAGCGTCCCGGTGACGGTGGCCGCCACCGTCATGACGGCGACGGGAATCAGAGTCAGCGCTCTCTTCCATCCGCGGCGCCGTGGTCTCGCAGAGGATAATTGCATCGGTCTGACCTCCGAAGAAAAGGCGTGATCGTGCTTGTCCGCCACGCCGCCCCGGTGATCTCCACCAACAGTGAGCAGCGCAAGCGCACTTGCGGATCCGGATGACGACGAACAGGGCGAGGACCGGCAGGCACCTGGGCTGCCTTGGACAGGCAGGCCCACAGCGGGCGGCCGGGCTTCCGTCCCTGGACCAGCGGACGCACTATCAACGCAGGTGACGGCTGGCGGGTGTTGAGCCGTGTGGAGTTCTGTGCGGGGCGACGCTATTGGACCGGACCAATGCAGTCAAGGCTGAGCAACGGACCTCGTTCTGGAGGGACGGATCTCCGTGGCTCTGTCATCAGAGGGCGGTTTCATGCGTTCTTGAGTGGTTCTGTGATCGCCTGATGGTGTGGGGCTCAACAGTTGGGCGCCGTGTCGGCAGGATTCGATGTCTCCGTCGACCTCGTGCCGGATGACCTGCGGAAACACGTGGCCCGCCCGACTGTTGCCTCCTCGTTCGCCCAGGAGGCATCGGCGTCCCGCACGGTTGCCTGCGGACGACCGGGCCGCACTGCGAGGCATCGTGTACGTGCTGTGCGAGAGCTTGAGCCGGCGAGACGTGCCCGCGGAACAGGTCGGTTGCAGCGGCGTGACGGCCTGGCGGCGACCGCTCCCGCCGCGTCCGCCACCGCTCCCACGCCGGCCGGTGACACCTCCGCCGGTGCGGTGATCCCGATCAACCGGGCGGGCAGGACGGCGGGTGTCACGTCGCACGACATCGCCTGGCCGGTTGCCACCCGCGACAGCAAGGAGACGTGGACGCTCGGCCCGCTCCAGACGTGGCGCACCCGCACCACGGCCCAGTCGGCGTCCGGTCCGGTCATCGCGCGGCAGGGTTCGCCGACCCGGGAAACCGGAGCAGTCGACCCCGAGTGGTCGGGACCGACTTTCCGCCGTCCCGCTAAGACGATCTCCCACCGATCACGGGAGTGGGCGTGACGAGGGAAGTCCGCTGCCGGTCAGGGCACGCTTCGGATGCGTTGTACCAGGACAGCGCCGAGGAGGGTGAGGACCGAGGCGAACGCGAAGAGCGCCCGGTAACCTCCGAGGTGCGTGACCAGTACGGCGGCGATGGCCGGTGCCAGCACGTGCGGAAGGGAGTTCGCGATGTTGATGACGCCCAGATCCCTTCCGCGGTCGCCCGCAGTGGGCAGCACTTGGGTGATCAGGGCCTGGTCCACCGAGACGTAGACGCCGTAACCGATGCCCATCAGGCTCGCGGCCATGAGTGCGGCCGGCCACGTCGGCCAGATCGCCAGCAGGCCCGAACCGAGCGCGATCACCACGCCGGACGCCGTGACCAGCGACTTGCGCCGACCGAGCCGGTCGGACACCACACCGCCGATGAACGCGGTGAGCACGATGCCGACGGAGTAGAGGGCGACGAGAGTCAGCAGCCCCTGTTCGGCCTTGTGCCCGGGAAACCGTTGTTCGTAGCGCACTTCGTCGCGCAGGAAGTAGAGCAGGTACAGCGTTCCCGTGGCGTTGCCGAGCTGGACGAGCAGTCGCGTCAGCCACGCGAGGGCGAAGTCCCGGTGGCGGCGAGGGCTGATCCAGAACCCGGCCAGGAACCGTGACCAGTTCACGGCGGGCACCGCGGAGCGCGGCAGCCGCGCGTCCTTGACCGAGGACACGAACGGCACGGCGAACAGGACCACGACGGCGGCGACCAAGGGGTAACCGCCGTGCGGTCCGCTCACGACGACGGTCGCCAGGACCGTACCGAGCACGACGGCCAGGGGCTGAGTGGCGCCCACCCACGCGCTCACGACGGCGCGCTGCGCGACGGGGACGTGGTCGGGCACCTCGGAGGCCAGGCCTGCCAGCATCGCGCTGAGTGAGAGCTGAACCAGACACCAGCCGAGTGCGACGCCTGTCACCGTGGTCTGTGGGGCCAGGATCAACAGACCCAGCGCGGCGCCCAGCGCGCCGCCGACCAGCCAGGGCCTTCGGCGGCCGAAACGGGAGGTGGTGCGGTCCGACAGGGCGCCCGCGAGCGGGGTGGCGACCAGCGCTGTCACGGCGCCGAGCCCGGTGACCAGGCCGAGTGCCGACGCCTTGTTGTGCGGGTCGATCGTCTCCAGTTGTTGGGCGAGCAACACCTGCACAGGGGTGTACAACGCGGTCCACATGCCCAGACTGACGAGCGCGATGCCGCCCACGAACCTTCGTCCGACCCGCGTGACCGGTTCTGCGAGCGTGTCCGGCACGGACGTCGTGGCGGTGGCGGACCCGGTTTCAGGGGTCATCGTGGCCCTTCGGTCTGGGTGGGGTGTGCCCGGTCTCAGGAGCCGGTACGGCCGATCACCACCCGGCCGGGCGTCCCGGGCCGGTGAACTCGGCCAGTGTGGTCCGGACGGCTGACCGGACTCTGACATGGCGTTGACACCGGCCCGCTGACACGTCGTGGACAGCATTGCGGCCCCGGGCAGGCAAGCCCGGGGCCGCGATGTGACATCTCCGCCGCTGTTCAGCCCCTCGCACCGAGGCGCCTGGCCGCCGATCTCAGAGCAGGGCCTTCGCGACGTCGTGGAACTCGGGGCTCCAGGACGTGGGGCGCAGCGTCTTGGGGTCGAGCCGGATGTGCACCCGCCGCCCTTCGGCATGCACCACGGCGCCGTCCGCGGACAGGACACGGAATCCGTACACCGCGCTGGTGTCGGAGAGTTTGTCTATCCAGAGGTGGACGCCGATCTCGCCCGTACCACGAATGGGTGCCCGATAGCTGATCGAGAACTCCGCCACAGCCAGGAATACGTCAGGGTGGGTGTACTTCCCGTCCGTGTACGCGAATCCCTTGCGTGCCCAGAATGTGGTCAGCGCACGTTCCACGAGGACCATGTAGCGGGAGTTGTGCACGAAGCCCATCGAATCGAGTTCGTCGAAGTGCGTGTAGCCGGGTTCGACGATGCCGCGCTCCGCAGTTGTCTCACCTTGAGTCATGCCTGCCTCCGAGGGGTGCTGAAACGAACCGACTCCGGACGGTAACAGTGGAGATCGTCCCCGTCGGGAGAATCAGCCACTGCCACGTCAGACCGGAGCGACCTCCACGATGGACAGGGCTCCCGGCGTGGAGATGACCCCGAGCGACTTGAGTTCCGCGGCGGCGAGCAGTTCCTCGAGTTCCTGCTCGGTGCGTTCCCGTCCTTCGAACACCGTCAGCATGACGATGTCGGAGAGAGTCACGGACGGCGGGACGTCCGTGTGCGGGCGCACCGGGTCGACGATCAGGAGGCGCGACCGCTCGGTCATGGCGCTGCGTACGGTGCGCAGAATGCGCAGGCTGTCGGTGTCGCTCTTGTCGTGGATGATGCGCTTGAGGACATAGAAGTCCGCGCCGGACGGCACGAGCTCGTAGAAGTCCCCCGCGGTGGTCTCCCAACGTCCCTCGATCGCGGGCTCGTCCAACTTGTGCCGCTGGAGGACGGATTCACGTTCGAAGAGGACACCGTGCAGGCCGGGGTTGTGGACGAGCACGGTACGCAGGAAACCGCCGAGACCGCCGGCCAGATCGACGACGGTTCCCGTCGGCGGGAAGTCGTAGGCCGCGACGATGCTGTTCTGCTCCGTCATGGACATGGTGTCCATGGCGTCGCTGAACAGCTGTTCGCGCTCCCCGTCGCCCTGGATGTAGTCGAAGAGGGGGGCGCCGAAGATGTCGTTGAAGGCGGTGTTGCCGTCGCGGACGGTGTCTTCGAGGCGTCCGGCCGACAGCCAGTACATCTCGTCCGTGAACAGCAGGGCTGTGGAGCGGACGGAGTAGGGGACGTCGGTGCGCAGGACGTGTGCGGCGGGGGTGAGGTGGAAGGTGGCGTGCTGGTCTTCCTCGAAGATGCCGCGGGTGGCGAGGAAGCGCATGATGCGGTGGAGGAACGGGGCGTGTGTGCCGGTGAGTTCGGCGAGTTCTTGGCTGGTTTTGGGTCCGTCGGCGAGGAGGCCGGCGATGTCGTGGCGCAGAGCCACGCGCAGTGCGGCGGGGTAGAGATAGCCGAGCGAGTCGCCGAGGACCTGCCTGACTGCCGCTGCGATCTCCGTGGCCTGGGTCGGTTGCGCATCGCTCAAGGTTCGGCTCCCGGTGTCCTGTTCACGAGCGGTTGGCTTCGTGCGGCTCAGGCCGTCACGGCTTCGATGATGGACACCGTGCCCGGCGTCGGTATGACCCGGACCAGTCGAAGACCGGCGGCGGTGAGGAGTTCCTTGAACTCCGGCTCGGTGCGCTCCTTGCCGTCGAAGATGGTCATCATCGCCACGTCGTACAGCTTGGCCGCGTGCGGCTCGTTGCCGGGCGGCACCACGGCGTCGATGACCAGGAGGCGTGCCTCGTCGGACATGGCCTTTCGGACGGCCTGGAGAATCCGCAGGCTGTCGTCGTCGCTCCAGTCGTGCAGAACGCGCTTGAGGACGTAGATGTCGCCGCCGGTGGGCGCGACGTCGAAGAAGTTCCCCTCGGTCGTCTCCCAACGGCCCTCGATCGCCTCGTCGTCGAGCTGATGCTGCTGGAGCACCGCGTCCTGCTCGTACAACACACCATGCAGGCCGGGGTTGTTGGCGAGCACCGTGCGGAGGAAGCCGCCCGGGCCGCCGCCGACGTCGACGATCTTCCCGGACTCGGGGAAGTCGTAGCTCTCCGCGATGCCGCCCTGCTCGATGGTCGACAGATCGGCGATGCCGGTGTGGAAGGTCCGGGCGCTCTCCTCGTTCTGGTCGAGATAGTCGAAGAGGGGGGCGCCGAAGATGTCGTTGAAGGCGGTGTTGCCGTCGCGGACGGTGTCTTCGAGGCGTCCGGTCGACTTCCAGTACATCTCGTCCGTCAGCAGCAGGGCTGTGGAGCGGACGGAGTAGGGGACGTCGGTGCGCAGGACGTGTGCGGCGGGGGTGAGGTGGAAGGTGGCGTGCTGGTCTTCCTCGAAGATGCCGCGGGTGGCGAGGAAGCGCATGATGCGGTGGAGGAACGGGGCGTGTGTGCCGGTGAGTTCGGCGAGTTCTTCGCTGGTTTTGGGTCCGTCGGCGAGGAGGCCGGCGATGTCGTGGCGCAGAGCCACGCGCAGTGCGGCGGGGTAGAGATAGCCGAGCGAGTCGCCGAGGACCTGCCTGACTGCCGCTGCGATCTCCGTGGCCTGGGGCGGTTGCGCATCGCTCAAGGGTCTGCCTCCTACTGCATCGAACTGTGGTCGCGTGACCTGGCGCGCGAGGGCTGCCTGCCCATCGGTCACGGATCAGCCTGGCGTCACCCACTGACCGGCGCCTGACGGGACGCTGACCCGGGTCGGGCTTGCGCCGGTTTCGGTCGCGCGGTCAGCGAGCTGTCAGGAGGCGGTCAGCCGCCGCGGCGACGATGCGCCCTGTGTGCCCTCTCGCCGATGGTGCGGGGCCGGAGTATCCGAGGACGTGGAGGCGGCTTTGACGGCACTGGACGGCGTGACCGCGACCGAGGGCGTGATGGAGTGGCGGGGGCACAGGACGTGGTACCGCGTGGTCGGCCCGCCCGGCCGCGGCTCCGGCCGGCCAGCGCTGGTGATCTGCCACGGCGGCCCCGGACTCACCCACGACTACCTCACCTCGGTCACCGAGCTGGTGAGCACCGGATGGACCTGTGTGCTGTACGACCAACTCGGCAGCGGGCGCTCGGAGCACCACGGGGAGGTCACCGCCGAGTTCTGGACGCCCGAGTTGTTCCTGGACGAACTCCGGCTGCTCGTGGATCACTTGGGCGTCGCTGACGACTTTCACGTGCTGGGACACTCCTGGGGCGGGATGCTGGCGCTCGAACTGGCCGTCCGGCGGCCGGCGGGGCTGAGGTCGATCGTCGTCGCCGACGGATTCGCGTCCTCGCTGACCTATCGCGAGGAGGTCGCCCGGCTGCTGAGTGAACTGCCCCTGGACGTACGGGAGCCGATCGAGCGCCACGAGGCGGCGGGAACCACCGGCTCGCCGGAGTATCAGGCGGCGGTACGGGACTTCTACGGACGTCATGTGTGCCGCGCCCGCCCCGTGCCGGACGAACTCCGGCGCACCCTGCGGCATTTGGGAGCGAACTCCACGGTGTACGAAGCCATGATGGGGCCCAGCGAATTCACCATGACCGGAACCCTGCGGAACTGGGACATCCGCGACCGGCTCGACCGGGTGCGGGTCCCGGTGCTGCTGGTGTCGGGGCGGTACGACGAAGTGACGCCCCGCGCCGTCGAGGAGATCCAGAGCGGTGTGCCCCGATCCGAGTGGGTCCTCTTCGAGGAGTCGAGCCACATGCCGCATCTCGAGGAACCCGCTCGTTTCCGCACCGTGGTCGAGACGTTCCTCGCACGACAGAGCGATCCGACGGTCGACAGCCGCGATCATCGGGCATGGCTAGCATGACCGTCATGGCAACCATTGCTCCGACCGTCGGCCTGTTCGGGATGAACATGAACGCCGCGGCGGATCCGACGGTCTCGGCCCGCATCGCCCGGCGGGCCGAACGGCTCGGCTACGAATCGCTGTGGGTGGCCGACCATGTCGTCCTGCCCCGTCCCCGGCCCGAGGAGTCCCCGCTGGAGCCGGACACCCCGCTGCTCGATCCCGTGGTGGCCCTGACGCACCTCGCGTCCCACACGGAGCGGATCCGGCTCGGCACCGGCTGCGTCATCCTTCCCCAGCGCAACCCGGTGGTGCTGGCCAAGCAGTTGGCCAGCCTGGACGTGGTCAGCGGAGGCCGCCTGATCTTCGGGGCCGGGGTGGGCTATCTGGAGCCCGAGATGAGCGCGGTGGGCGTCCCCATGGTCGGCCGGGGCGCACGGGCGGACGAATACCTCCAGGCCATCAGTGAGCTCTGGTACGCGGACAAGCCCGAATTCCACGGCTCGTACGCCGACTTCGGGGGCGTCGACGCCCGCCCGCGGCCCCTGCAACGCCGAGTGCCGCTGGTGATCGGCGGGCACAGCGCCGCGGCGCACCGGCGCGCGGTCGCCCACGGCGACGAATGGTTCGGCTATCTCGTCGGCCTGCGCTCCGCGGCGGAACAGGTGCGCACGCTCAAGGAGCTCTCCGAGCGCGCCGGACGACAGGACAGACCGCTCAAGATCTCCGTGGCCCCGGCCCGTCCCCTGGACGCCGCCACCGTGAGGGCCTACGCGGACGCGGGGGTCGACCGACTCGTCGCGGTACCGCCCATGGACCTGACGGTGCCGGAACTCGAAGAGTTCGTGGAGAGGAACGCGCCCGGTGAACTCGGGGCGGCCCCGGCCCGGGAGACCTCCGAAGATCTCGTGTGAGGGCTGTCCGGCGCCGGGACCGGTGATTCAGGAGAGACCTCGAGCGGCCCGGGTGGCCCAGGCCGTGCCGTGGTCGGACGCGATGAACCGGGACACCTGCTCACCGACCAGCAGCGCCGGGGCGTGGGTGTTGCCCGTGGTGATCGCCGGGAAGACGGACGCGTCGGCGACCCGCAGTCCGTCGATGCCGTACACCCGCAGCCGCGGATCGACGACCGCCTCGGCGTCCACGCCCATCTTGCAGGTGCCCGACGGATGGTGATACGTCGTCACCGTTCGCCTCAGATAGGCGCGCAGTTCCGGGTCACCGGCCGCCTCGCCCACGGCGGGGCCCGGGTACAGCTCGCGGGCCCCCCACTCCTCACGCAGGACCGAGGAGCGTCCGATGTCCCTGCACAACGCCGCGGCGGCCACCAGGGAGTCCAGGTCCGCTCCCGTACGCAGCGTGCCGGGGTCGATGAGCAGCTCGTCCTCCGGCCGTGCCCCGGTCAGCCGGATCGACCCGCGGGCAGTCGGCCGGACGATTCCGGCCTGCAGGGTGAAGCCGCTCGGTGGCCCTGCCATCCCCGGCTGGTACATGGGGACCGGGAAGTGCAGGGGCTGGAGGTCCGGCACCGGCAGTCCCGGCCGACTGCGCCAGAAGAGATGTGTCTGTGCGGGGCCGAGGCCGGGCGAGGGTCGGCCCACGGGGCGCTCCGTGCCGAAGATGACGGGCGCCAGGACGTGGTCGTGCAAGTTCTCTCCGACGCCCGGGAGATGGGCGACAGCGTCGATTCCCAGGGAACGCAGAGCGGCGGTGGGGCCGATGCCGGAAAGCATCAGGAGCCGGGGCGACTCGATCGCTCCCGCGCTGATCACCACCTCCGCACCGGCGGTGGCCTGTTCGACGACCCCCTCCCGCAGCCACTCCACGCCGGTGCACCGGCTGCCCTCGACGAGTACGCGGCGCACCCGGGCCCCGGTGACCACGGTCAGGCCGGGCAGATGGGCGACCGGGTCGAGATAGGCCGCGGCCGCGCTGCACCGGCGGCCGTCGGCGATGGTGAAATGAATCTTGGAAATCCCCTCGGGGCTGCCCGAGTTGTAGTCCGGCTGGCAGGGGATGCCGGTCTCCCGCGCCGCCTGGATCAGCGCGTCGTGGATCGGGTCGGCCTGGTACTTGGTGAGCACCGGCAAGGGGCCGCCCGAGCCGTGCAGTTCGTCCGCCCCCGTGTCGTAGTCCTCGATGGTCCGAAAGACGGGTAGCACGTCCCGCCAGGACCAGCCGTCGTTGCCGAGATAGGCCCAGTGGTCGTAGTCGAGCGCAGCGCCCCGGGCGTAGATCAGAGCGTTGAGCGCGCTGGATCCGCCCAGCACCCGACCGCGTGGCCAGTGCAGCCTGCGGCCGGCCGCGTGCTCCTGCGGAGTGGTGAGGTACGCCCAGTCGTGTTCGCCGAACCACAGTTCACCGAAGCGCAGCGGGTCGTCGATGGCGGGGTCGGTGGCCTGGCCGCCGGCTTCCAGAAGCAGGACGTTCGCGCCCTGGTCCACCAGGCGTCGCGCCACCACGCAACCGGCGGAACCGGCGCCCACGACGATGATGTCGAAGGGACCGTTGCTGAGCGATTCGGCCACAGGCCGACCTCCGTTGACGTGGCGTCGGGCAGGGGTGAGGGGATGTACGAGGGGTTGCTACGCCGAGGTGAGGACCAGCACCGCGTTCTGACCACCGAAGCCGAACGAGTTGCTCACGGCCACGTCGATGCGCTGGACACGTGGGCTCTTCGTGACGACGTCCAGCTCGATCTCCGGGTCCAGGTTCTCCAGGTTCGCCGTCGGCGGCACGGTCTGGTTCTCCAGGGTGAGTACGGTCAGCGCCGCCTCGATCGCGCCCGCCGCGCCGAGGGAATGACCGACCGCGCCCTTCGCGGACGTCACGGTCGCACGCGTGCCCAGCAGTTGGTGCAGGACCTTGGACTCGGCCGCGTCGTTCAGCGGCGTCGAGGTGCCGTGCGCGTTGACGTGGTCGACGTCGCCCGGCGACACGTCGGCCGAGGCCAGCGCGGTCTGAAGGGCCCGTCGGGCTCCGGCGCCCGACGGATCCGGGGCCGTCATGTGGTGGGCGTCGGCGGAGGCCCCGTACCCCGCGACCCTGGCGCGGACGCGCGCTCCGCGGGCCCGCGCGTCGGCCTCCCGCTCCAGGACGAGTACGCCGCTTCCCTCGCCGATGACGAAGCCGTCCCGATCCACGTCGAACGGGCGGGACGCGGTGGCCGGTTCGTCCAGCCGCCGGGACAGAGCGCCCATCCGCGCGAAGCCGGTGACGATCAGCGGACTCACCCCGGCTTCGCTGCCGCCCGCGATCACCACGTCGCACTGATCGTCGTGGAGCAGCTGGGTCGCGACTCCGATCGCGGTCGCGCCGGAGGCGCAGGCCGTGGCGGTGACGAAATTGGGCCCGCGGGCACCGAACTCCATCGCGAGATGACCCGCGACCATGTTCGGCACCAGCAGGGGGATCAGCAGCGCGGAGACCGAGTCCGGCCCTTCGGAGAGCAGGATCCGGTGCTGCTGCTCCCAGGTCGAGACGCCACCGAGTCCGCAGCCCACGACGACGCCGACGCGCGCGCCGTCCCACGTCCGGGGGTCGAGCCCGGAGTCGGCGACGGCCTCACGCGCGGCGACGAGGGCCAGCTGGACGAACCTGTCGTGCATGAGGTTGCTGCGCCGCCCGACGAGCTTGGTCGCGCTGAACTCCGGGACGGTGCAGGAGATGTCGACCGGAAGGCCCTGGAGGGTGGGATCGTGTCTGGCCGTCGGCCGGCCCTCGCACACGCCTTGCCAGCTCGCCTCGGCGCCGATGCCCGCGGCGGTGACCAGACCGAGCCCTGTGACGGCGACGGAGCGAGCGCTCATGACGTGGTCGCCGCCGCCTGCTCCTCGATCACCTCGGCCGCCCGCCCGATGGTGTCGCGGGGCGACGCGGCGTCGTCGCTGACCTTCACGCCCAGTTCCTTCTCCACCACCAGCAGCAGTTCCACGAGGAACAGCGAGTCCATCTCCAGGTCCTCGAAGGTCACGTCGGGCTTGATCTCCGAGCGCTCGACCTCGAAACGGTTGACCAGGATGTCGACGATCTTGTCGTACATGGCTGTCATCATGCATTCCCTTCGTCCGGTGGTGCTGTCCTGTGGTGGTGCGCACGGGCCGCAGGCGGCGCCGCGCCGAGTGGTCACGCCGGGCGGTCGCCCGGCCACGTCAGTACGGACGAGCCCCAGGTGAGGCCCCCGCCGAAGGCGGTGAGCAGGATCCGGTCACCCGGGCGCAGCAAGCCGGTGGTGTGCGCGTGGTGGAGGGCCAGCGGGATGGACGCGGCCGCGGTGTTGCCGACCTCGGCGATATGGCTGACGGCGCGCTGCCGCGGGATGTCGAGTTCGTCGGCGAGCCGGACGAGGATCCTCGCGTTGGCCTGGTGGGCGACCAGCCAGTCGACGTCGGTGGTGCGCCAGCCCGCCCGGTCGAGCGCCGTGGTCGAGGACTTGGCCATGCGTTGTACCGCGTGCCGGAAGACCTCCTTGCCGGCCATCGTGAAGTACCGGTCCGCGGCCTCGGCGGGCAGCCCGGACAGGCGCTGCTCCGAACCGTCGGCGCGTACCGTGATGAGATCGCGGCCCGCTCCGTCGCTGCCGAGGTCGAACGGTCCGATGGCGCCCGGTTCGCCGGGCTCTCCCGCGCGCAGGACGACCGCGCCCGCGCCGTCACCGAAGATCGCCGAAGTCGTCCGGTCCGTCGGGTCGAGAATGCTGGAGAACGTGTCCGCCCCGATGACCAGGGCGCGGGTGGACACGCCGGACGCGATCAGCCCGGCGGCGGTGGCGAGACCGTAGACGAATCCCGTGCACACGGCGGAGATGTCGAACGCGGCCACGCCCGACAGCCCGAGCCGTGTCGCCACCGTGGGAGCGGTCGCCGGACAGATCCGGTCGGGCGTGGACGTCGCCACGAGGACGGTGTCCACATGGGGGTCTCCCGAGTGCTCGAGAGCCCGCTCGCCGGCCCCGACCGCCAGGTCGGAGGTGGCCGTTCCGGGCGCGGCGAAGTACCGCCGGCCGATGCCGGTCCGGGAGCGTATCCACTCGTCGGAGACACCTGAGACGGCGGCGATCTCCTCGTTGGACACCGCGCGGGGCGGCAGGCAGCCGCCGATGCCGGCGAGTATCGCGGCAGGGGTCACCGGATGCCGCCCGTGGGTATGCCGGGCAGGCCCGGCACGCTCACCCCGTTCACGCGATCCGGCCCATGGACGAGGACCCGGTGATCCCGCTCAGCGTGAGGGCGGGGTCCTGGGCCAGGATCTCGGCGTAGCGCTGTTGCAGGAGCAGGCCCGGCTGTACACCCAGGTCGTCGTCCAACCGGCGACGGGTGCGGTGGTACAGGGTCAGTGCCTCGCCCTGTCGTCCCGAGCGGTACAGAGCGATCATCAGCTGGGCACAGAGGTGTTCGTGCAGGGGGTGCTGGGATACGAGGGAGCGCAGGTCGGCGGCGGCCTGGCGGACGTCGCCGATGGCCAGTCTGGCGCTGACGAGGTCTTCCCACATGGTCAGCCGACGCTCGTCGAACATCGCGGCCGCCGCCTTGCACCGCAGGCCGTCACCGGCGTCCAGCAGGGCCGGTCCACGCCACAACCGCAGCCCCGACTCCAGGAGTTCGATCGCCCGGTAGGGGTCGTGGCGCAAGGAGGTCGAGCCCCGCGCCGCGAGGCCGAGGAAACGGTTGCCGTCCACGGACTCGCGAGGGATGTCCAGTACATAGCCGTTGTACACGGTGCGCAGCACGGTTCCGGCCGCGCGGCCCCGAGAAGGGCTCTCAAGGATCTTCCGCAAGCGTGCGGCGTGCGCCTGGAGCGCGTTGTGCACATTGCCCAGAGGCTGGCCGGACCACAGCTCGTCGGCGAGTTCGACATGGGAGATCGGCTGACCGGGTTCCAGCGCCAGGGTCGCGAACATGGCACGTACCTTGTTCGAGCGGATTTCACGTTCATGACCGCCCACCGTGACGGAGACGGTGCCAAGAATTTCGATGTGCACGACACTCCTAAGTCAATTCGACTCGGTCCGGCGTCCTGTCGGCGGCATCGCCATGGCGTCCGATTGTCGGCTACCGCGATCTCGTGTAGATCAAATTGCTCGGACGCCAATCGTTGTCGTGCGACGGACGGAGTGTCAAGGGAGATATCGCCGGTACAGGGGGTACCCCAGGGGCTCTCCAAGGGTGCCCAGGGAATCCCCTGGTGCCTTACCAGGGGCGGCTGATGCAAGACTCCTGGCGCCGGAGTCCGCCGAGGACAACCGCGTTAATTGCATGCGTGTCGACTGTTCGTCAGACCATCAATTCGAACGGGATCGGAGCATACGGTGACCAGTGGATCCGCAGCGAATGGGGGACCGGTTCCTTGCCTCGACCACGTCATGGTGCTGCTCGACGGCGCAGCGCATCGTGACGTGTCGTCGAGTGGATTCCTGGCGCGGGACTTCGGAAGGATCAAGCGCAAGGAGGCGGAGAGCTCCGTCGCCGGGCAGTACTCCACTCTGGGAGTGGCCGGCGAGAACACCTTGATCGAGTTGTTCGGCAGCGACATGCCCGGCGCGTCGCCGCTCACGGGCGGCCTGGTGTTCTCGTTCGAGGAGCCGGGATCCGCCGAGCGTGCCCGTGCCCTGCTGGATGCCTCGGGCGAGGTCAAGTACCACCACGATCTGGTGCGCCGCTCGGTGGAGGGCACGGACGAGCAGCAGCCCTGGTACCACCTGATCAGCGTCGACCTGGGTGAGGGCAGCCCGCTGCTGCTCTTCCTCAACGAGGTGACGCCCGAGTACTTCCACTCCCTCGGTGCCCGCCCCGCGCCGGACGGGAAGCTGCCCCGGAAGAACTATCTGGACGCGGCGCTCGGCGCCGTGGCGGGCGGGAACAGGCTGATGAGGGACGTCACCGGGGTGACGCTCTCGGTCGCCGCGGAGCGCGGCCGACGCCTCGCCGACGCACTCGCGGTCTTCGGTTACGTAGACGCCGAAACCACTTCCGGAGTACGTGAACTACGCGGTCCGGGCCTCACCGTCCGACTGGAGACCGGCGAAGGTCTGGAACACGTAAAGGAAATCGAGATCGGCCTGGACCCCGAGGCGTACGACCCCTCGATGCCCGGGGAATTCCGATTCGGCGAGACCTCGCGCCTGGTCATCGAATCGGCGGAGACCGCGCGGTGGAGCTTCACCCGGCCACATTGAGTGATCTCGTGCGGGACGGGCCAGGAAGGTCAATTCGGTCATGGCAGGTCGAGTGCAATAGGGGAGCCCGAGAAAAATGCCTGAGACGACTCCACTGTTCAATGAGATATTCGACCGGAATGTCGCGGCGACACCGGAAGCGACAGCGGTCGAGTTCGGTGATCAGCGGCTGTCGTACCGTGAATTGGACGACAGATCGGCCCGGCTGGCCGCGGAGCTCATCC
This sequence comes from Streptomyces sp. NPDC005784, assembly GCF_042871525.1. Taxonomy (NCBI): domain Bacteria; kingdom Bacillati; phylum Actinomycetota; class Actinomycetes; order Kitasatosporales; family Streptomycetaceae; genus Streptomyces; species Streptomyces sp. NPDC005784. The sequence goes on along the minus strand of NZ_JBIAIQ010000012.1, from coordinate 189,686 downwards.
GCAGGGGTGCCGGCCGGGACACCGTGGTCGGGGTCGCGGCGAGTCCCTCGCTCCATCTGCCGTCGGCGGTGCTCGGCATCCTGCGCGCCGGTGCGGCCTGGCTCCCGCTCGACCCCGCCTACCCGGCCGACCGGCTCCGCTACATGATCGCCGACTCCGGGATCCGCCTGCTCGTCGCCGATGCCGACACCGCGCGCGATCCGGCGTACGACGGTCTGGAGACCATCAGCCCGGACGTGGGTCCCGCCGCGCCGAAGACGCCCGCCGCCGGGCAGCCGTGGCCGCGTCCGACACCGGACCAACTCGCCTACGTGATCTACACCTCGGGGTCCACCGGTCGTCCCAAAGGTGTCGCACTCACCCATCGGGGACTGGCCGGTCTGGCCCGCGCGCAGGTCGACACCTTCGGCGTCGGACCGGACGACCGGGTGCTGCAGTTCGCGCCGACCAGTTTCGACGCCTCGGTCTTCGAAATGGCGATGGCACTGTACGCGTCCGCCACCCTGGTGCTGGCGCCGCGCGAGGACATCGCGCCCGGCCCCGGCCTCGCGGACTTCCTGTGCGACCGCCGCATCACCCATCTCACCCTGCCGCCCTCGGTGCTGGCCACGCTGCCCGAGACCACGCTGGACGATCTGGCGGTGCTGGTGTGCGCCGGCGAGGCGCTGCCGGAACACCTCGTCGAACAGTGGCTGCCCGGACGCCGCATGTTCAACGCGTACGGGCCCACGGAGACCACCGTATGGGCCACGGTCGCCGAACTGACCCCCGGCGGCGGCAAGCCCTCCATCGGCACGGCCATCCGAGGAGCCCGCACCCTGGTCGTCGACGCGTCGCTGCGACCGGTGCCCCCGGGCACGGCCGGCGAGTTGCTCATCGGCGGGCCGGGCGTGGCGCGTGGATACCTCGGTCGGCCGGGCCTGACGGCGGAACGGTTCGTCCCCGACCCCGGCCCGGCCGAGCCCGGGGCCCGGCTGTACCGCACCGGTGACCGCGTGGTCGAGCGGGAGGACGGCTCGCTGGAGTTCCTCGGCCGCCTGGACCATCAGGTCAAGATCCGGGGCTTCCGCATCGAACCGGACGAGATCGCCCGGCGACTGGCCGAGCACGCACGGGTCACCGACGCCGTGGTGATCGCGCGTGACGACGGCGCGGGACCGCGGCTCGTCGCCTACGCGACGGGCGCCGACCTGGACGCCGCGGAGCTGCGGGCCCATCTCGCCGAGCGGCTCCCGGAACACATGCTGCCGGCCGTCGTCGTGCCCCTGGAGCGGATGCCCCTGACACCGAGCGGCAAGATCGACCGGGACCGGCTTCCCGCGCCTCCCAGCGGATCCCGCACACCCTCCGACCGTACGGAGCCCCGAACCCCCACCGAACGGGCGCTCGCCGCCATGCTGGCCGACCTGCTGTCCCTCGACTCGGTCGGCGCCGACGACGACTTCTTCGCCCTCGGAGGCCACTCACTGCTCGCGGGGCGACTGGCCGCCCGCGTGCGCTCGGAGCTCGGCCGCGAGCTTCCCCTGCGCCGCCTGTTCGAGGCACGCACCGTGGCGAGGATGGCCCTCCTGATCGACTCGGCCGCCACCGGGCCGACCGTGCCACCGATCCGGGCCGGCGCACGCGGGGACGGTGACACTCCGGTGCCGCTGTCCTTCCCCCAGGAACGCATCTGGTTCCTGGAGAAGCTCGCGCCGGGCAACCTCGCGTACAACGCGCAGGCCACGATCCGGCTGCGCGGCCCGCTCGACGTCGACGCGCTGCACGCCACGCTCGTCGAAATCGTGCGCCGCCACGAGGTGTTCCGTACCTCGTTCCGGGAGGTCGACGGCCGGCCCGTGCAATGCCCGCAGCCGACGGTGCCGGTCCCGCTGCCGCTGCACGACCTGACGGGGCTGCACGATGCCGAGGGGGCGGAACGCGCCGCCGACATCGTCCGGGAGACCGTGCAGGCACCCTTCGACCTCACCACACCGCCGCTGGTCCGCTGGGCGCTGATCCGGCACGGCGAGGCCGACCACACGCTCGTGCACGTCGAACACCATCTGGTGCACGACGGCTGGTCGTACGCGCTCTTCCTGCGTGAACTGCAGGAGATCTACCCGAGTCTGGCGCGGAACGAGCCGTCGCCGCTGCCCGAGCCGCCCATCGGCTACTCCGACTTCGCGCTGTGGCAGCGGGAGTGGCTGCGCGGTGACGCCCTGGAGGCGTATCTCGCGCACTGGACCAGGGAACTCGACGGCATACCGGCCGCGTTGGAGCTGCCCACGGACCGTCCACGACCCGTCGTGCAGAGCTTCGAGGGCTCCTCGGTGCGCGTCGACCTGCCCGGGGAACTGTGCCGCAAGCTGCGCTCCTACAGCCGCTCCCGTGGCACCACCCTCTATTCCACGATGCTCGCCGGGTTCTCGGCGGTGATGTCGCGCTACAGCCGTCAGCACGACGTGGTCGTCGGCAGCGGGGTCGCCAACCGGCGGCTGACCGAGATCGAACAGATGATGGGCATGGTCGTCAACACGGTGCCGCTGCGCGTCGATCTGTCCGGTCAGCCGGGTTTCGACGCGCTGGTCCAGCGGGTCCACCACACCGTCGGACGGGCCCACGAATGGCAGGACATGCCGCTGGACCGGCTCGTCGACGCGCTGGCGCTGCCCCGCGACCCCGCCCGCAACCCCTTGTTCCAGGTCATGTTCAGCTTCCACGACTCGCAGATCCCGGACCTCGACTTCATGGGCGTCCGCGGCTCCGTGCTGGAGCTGCACAACGACACCGCGAAGACCGACATCAACGTGGTGGTCATCCCCCGCGCCGAGCAGCGCGCCGGCCACGGAGTCGGGGACGACGACGCGGCCATCACCCTGATCTGGGAGTACGCCTCCGGCCTCTTCGACCCCGAGACCATGCGCCGGATGGTCCAGTACTACACGACCTTCCTCGACGCGGCACTCGACGCCCCCGAACTCTCCTACGAGCGGCTCCCCCTGCTCACCGACGACGAGTCCACCGGCGTTCTCCAGGGATCGCGGGGAGCGACGACACCGTTCCCCCACGACCGCACCGTCCCCGAACTCTTCGCCGAGCGGGCGGCCACCCGGCCGGACGCGACGGCGCTCGTCGACGGCGCGAAGTCCCACACCTACGCGGAGGTGGAGGAACGGGCCAACCGCCTCGCCCACCTGTTGCGGGCCCGGGGCGTCGGCAGGGACGTGCCCGTGGGCGTACTGCTCGAACGCGGCGACGAGATGGTGATCGCGCTGCTGGCGGTCCTCAAGGCCGGCGGGGGATACGTACCCCTGGACCCCGGCTATCCGGCGGAGCGGCTCACCGCGATGCTCGACGACGTCGCCGCGCCGCTCGTGGTGACACGCGCGGACCTGAAGGGGCGGGTGACCCCGGGGGCGGCCCGGACGCTGGTCCTGGACGAGGTGGCCGGGGAACTGGCCGCCGCCCCGGCGCACGCGCCGACCCCGCAGGCCGCACCCGACAGCCTGGCGTACGTCCTGTTCACCTCCGGCTCCACCGGCAGGCCCAAGGGCGTGATGGTCGAACACCGCTCGGTCCTCAGGCTGGTGTGCGGGACCGACTACGTCTCCTTCGGTCCGGACGAGCGATTCGCGCAGGTCGCCGACGCCTCCTTCGACGCGCTCACCTTCGAGTTGTGGGGCGCGCTGCTGCACGGCGGCGCGCTGTGCGTGATCGACGCGGACCAGCTGCTCACTCCCGGCGGCCTGGCGAGGGCGCTGAGCGAGCACCGCATCACCAGCATGTTCCTCACCTCGGCCCTGTTCACGGAGGTGATGACCCAGAACCCGGCGGCTTTCGGAGGGCTCACCCATCTGCTGGTCGGCGGCGATGTGCTGAATGCGAGCCGGATACGGCAACTGCTGGACGCTCCCGCGGCCGACCGCCCGCGCAGGCTGCTCAACGGCTACGGACCCACCGAGACCACGACGTTCGCGCTGTGCCACCTGATCGAGGAACTGCCGGACGACACGCCCTCGGTACCCATCGGCAGGCCCATCGCCAACACCACCGCCTATGTGCTCGACCCCTACCTGCGGCCCGTACCGGTCGGCGTGCCCGGCGAGCTGTACATCGGCGGACCGGGCGTGGCCCGCGGCTACGCGAACCGCCCCCGGCTGACCGCCGAGCGGTTCCTGCCCGATCCCTTCGCCGGTGACGGAACGCGGATGTACCGCACGGGTGATGTGACGCGCTACCGCCGGAACGGAACGGTGGAATTCCTCGGCAGGGCGGACAACCAGGTCAAGATCCGCGGCTACCGGATCGAGCCGGGAGAGGTCGAGACGGCGCTCGGCGCCCACCCCGGGGTCGGCCAGGCCGCCGTCGTCGTCGAGGAGGCCCCGTCCGGCCGGCGACTGGTCGCCCATGTGGCGCCCGCGCCGGGCCGGTCCGCGCCCTCCCCGGCAGAGCTGCGGGACTTCCTGGCCCGGACGTTGCCCCCGTATCTGCTGCCCGCGGCGTACGCCGAGGTGGCGTCGATGCCCCTCACCCCCAGCGGCAAGGTCGACCGGGCCGCGCTGCCGGCGCTCGACGACAGCCGACTGCCGCTCGACGGCCATGTACCCGCGCGCACCGCGACCGAACGGACACTGGCCGGGCTCCTCGCGGAGATGCTCGGCGTCCCCCGAGTCGGGGTGGCGGACGACTTCTTCATGCTCGGCGGGAACTCCCTGCTGGCGATGCGCCTGATGAGCCGGGTCAACGAACTGTTCGTCGTGGATGTGCCGTTGCGCGACTTCCTCGGCGCCCCGACCGTGGAGCGCCTCGCCTCCGCGGTGGACGCCGCGCTCACGTCCGCGGCCGGCGACCGCACTCCGCGCGCCGTCGGCACCGTCGACGGAGCCGATGCCGATGCCGACCAGGATCTGCTCGACCGGATCGACGAACTCTCCGACGACGAGGTGAACGCACTCTTGCGTGACATGGCTGAGAACGAGGTCGAACGATGACGGACGGCACTCTCCCCGGCGGCTCGGCCGACGACCGGCGGGCCCGGCTCGCCGAGCGGCTCAAGCGACGTATCTCGGAGCGCCATCACCCCCTCTCCTACCCCCAGCAGCGCCTGTGGTTCCTCGACCAGCTCGACCCGGGCAGCGCGGTCTACGTCGTCCCCCTCATCTACCGGATCAGCGGCCCGCTGGACGTCGCGGCCATGGAGCACGCGCTCGGCCGGATCGTCCGCCGACATCACGTGCTGCGCACGGTCTACCGGTCGGTGGACGGCATGCCGCGCCAGTTCGTCCGGCCGGCGGAGCCGGTGACCATCCCGGTCCGCGATCTGTCCGCCCGGCCCGACCCGGCGGTCGAGGCGGAGCGGGAGTGCCGGACGGAGGCAGGCCGGCCGTTCGATCTGGCCTCGGACCTGCCCGTACGGCCCCTGCTGCTGCGGCTCGCGCCAGACGAGCACTGGTTCTGCCTGAGCCTGCACCACATCGCCTGCGACGGCTGGTCGCTCGGCGTCCTCGGCCGCGAACTGTCCGAACTGTACGGGGCGTTCACGGCAGGTCGGCAGCCGGAGCTCGCACCCGTACAGGTGCAGTACACGGCCTTCGCCGAGGAGCAGATGGCCCGGCTCGCGGGGGAGCCGCTGGAAGAGATGCTGGGGTACTGGCGGGAGCGGCTCGCCGGCACCCCGGCCCTCGCGACGCTGCCCGCGGATCGTCCGAGGCCTCCCACACAGAGCCACCTGGGCGCCCATCTGGACTTCGCCATCGGTCCCGAAGTCACCCAGAAAGTAGGCGAGTTGGCCCGGGCCGACGGCGCCACGCCGTTCGCGGTGCTGCTGGCCGCGTTCGCCGCGGTGGTGCACTCCCGGACCGGCGGCGACGAGGTGATCGTCGGATCACCCGTGGCGGGACGGACCAGGACCGCCCTGCAGCCGCTCATCGGCTTCTTCACCAACACCGTGGTCCAGCGCGTCGACGTCTCCGGCGAGCCGACCTTCAGGCAGCTCGTGGCTCGCTCGCGGGACGAGAGCCGGGCCGCGGTCGCGCATCAGGAACTGCCCTTCGAGAAGCTGGTCGAGGAGCTCCAGCCCAGCCGCGACCCGGCCCACAACCCGCTCTTCCAGCTCATGTTCAGCTACCACGAGGGTGACGAGGACGGCCTGGTCCTGCCGGGGTGCGAGGTACGGCTGGTGCCGGGCGACACCGAGACCGCGAAGTTCGACCTCACCCTGAGCCTGACCCGGGTCGGCGACCGGCTCTCCGCCCGCCTCGAATACGGCACCGACCTCTTCGAGGAGGACACGGCCCGCTCGATCGGAGACCAGTTCGGCGCCGTCCTCGCCGCTGCCGCGGCCGACCCGGACACCCGGCTGCGGCACCTGCCCGTGCTGTCCCCCGACGAGACCAGCCACGTCCTCATGGACTGGAACCCGCCCGCAGAGCCCGTGCCCGACGTCCTGGTGCACGAACTGATCGCCCAGCAGGCCGCCCGCACGCCCGACGCCCCGGCGCTGCTGGGCGCCGACCAGCAGCCGTCCGAGGCGATCACCTACCGCGAACTGGACCGGCGCGCCGAGGCGCTGGCCGCCCGGCTGCGCGCGTACGGACTCGCCCCGGACGTGCCCGTCGGTGTCTATCTCGACCGTTCCCCCGACATGGTCGTCACCCTGCTGGCCGTCCTCAAGGCCGGCGGCGCCTACCTTCCGCTCGACCCCGACTATCCGGCGGACCGGATCGCGTTCATGGTCGAGGACTCGAGCACGCCGGTGATCGTGACGCGAGCGTCCCTGGCCCGTCGTGTCGCGGGGTTGCCCGCGTCAGCACTGCTGCTCGACACGCCCGAGGCGGACGAGGCACCCGCCCGGCCCGGCCGGGCCGCCACCGTCCTGCCGCGGCATCTCGCGTACGTGATCTACACCTCGGGGTCGACCGGCAGGCCCAAGGGCGTGATGCTCTCGCACCGCAACGTCCAGACGTTCTTCGGCGGCATGGACAAGGTGCTCGGCGGGGACCCACCCGGCACCTGGCTCGCCGTCACCAGCATGTCCTTCGACATCTCGGTGCTGGAGCTGCTGTGGACACTGGCTCACGGGTACCGGGTGGTCATCCGCGGCGACGAACCCCGCGCCGCCGGCGCCGACGCCGGGTCGGACAGCGCGGCCGTCACGTCCGCCGTGCGGGCCCGCCCGGTGGACCTGAGCCTGTTCTACTTCGGCGGCGACCGGGGAGGCGACCCGGGCGACGCGTACCGGCTGCTGCTCGAGGGCGCCCGGTTCGCCGACCGGAACGGGTTCTCGGCGGTGTGGACGCCGGAGCGGCACTTCCACGAGTTCGGCGGTCTGTACCCGAATCCGTCGGTCACCGCGTCCGCGATCGCGGCTGTCACCGAGCGCGTGGCCGTACGGGCGGGCAGCGTCGTCCTGCCGCTGCACGATCCGCTCCGGGTGGCCGAGGAGTGGTCCGTCGTGGACAACATCTCCCACGGGCGGGTCGGCGTCTCGATCGCCTCCGGCTGGCAGCCGGACGACTTCGTGCTGGCGCCCGACGCCTACGCCGACCGCAAGAAGGCCATGATGAGCGGTCTCGACGAGTTGCGTCGGCTGTGGCGGGGCGAGACCGTACGCCGCCGCAACGGGGCCGACACCGAGACGGACGTACGGGTCTTCCCGGCGCCCGTGCAGGACGAACTGCCGGTGTGGGTCACCAGCGCGCGCAGTCCGGAGACCTTCCAGCTCGCCGGAGAGAGCGGCGCGGGCCTGCTGACCCATCTCCTCGGGCACAGCGTCGAGCAGCTCGCGGAAAAGATCCAGCTCTACCGGGAGGCCTGGCGCACGGCCGGGCACCCGGGCGACGGCCAGGTGACGGTCATGCTCCACACCTTCGTCGGGACCGACACCGAAGAGGTGCGGGAGACGGTGCGCGAGCCGCTGGGCGCGTACATCAAGTCCTCCTTCGACCTGCTGACCGGGCTCGGCCAGGCGATGGGCCGGGAAATCGATCTGCGCACGCTGCCCGAGGACGAGCTCGACCACCTCGTCGCGCAGGCCTTCGACCGGTTCTTCGAGACGTCGGGCCTGCTCGGCACGCCGGAGCACTGCGCCGACGTGATCGACCGGCTCAAGTCGATCGGGGTCGACGAGGTCGCCTGCCTCATCGACTTCGGCGTCGAGCACGAGACGGTGCTGGCCTCCCTGGAACACCTCGCGACGACCCGCGAGCTGAGCGAGGCCCGGCGGCGCGCCGCGGAGGCCGACGAGCCCATCGCGGCGCAGCTCGTACGGCACCAGGTCAGCCATCTTCAGTGCACGCCTTCGGTCGCGGGGCTGCTGGCCGAGGACGAGGCGGCCGCCGCCCTCGCCGGGCTGGACCGGCTGCTGGTCGGCGGCGAGGCGCTGCCCGCCCCGCTCGCCGAGCGGCTGGCGACACTGCTTCCCGGCAGGGCCCACAACATGTACGGCCCCACCGAGGCGACGGTCTGGGCGACGACGGCGTCAGTCGGCGTTCCCGGGCCGGCGAAGCCGGTCACGATCGGGCGGCCACTGGCCAACGTACGGGCGTATGTCGTCGACGCCCATCTGCGGCCCACGGCCGCGAACGTACCCGGGGAACTGCTCCTCGGCGGCCCCGGTGTCGCGCGCGGCTATCTCGGGCGGCCCGCGCTCACCGCGGAACGCTTCGTCCCGGACCCCTTCTCCGCGGATCCCGGGGCCCGGCTCTACCGCACCGGCGACCTGGTGCGCCGGCGTGCCGACGGTGACCTGGAGTTCCTCGGCCGTCTGGACCATCAGGTCAAGGTCCTCGGCCACCGCATCGAACTTGGCGAGATCGAGAACACCCTGGGCGCGCATCCGGATGTGCGCGCCGTCGTCGTCACGGTGCGCGGGGACGGCGGGCACAGCCGCCTCGTCGCCTACTGCGTGCCTGTTCCGCACGGACCGGACGCACCGACGCCCGCCGCCGTGCGCGCGTTCGGCGCGAAGTCGCTGCCGGACTACATGGTTCCCGCGGACATCGTCTTCCTCGACGCCCTGCCGATGACGGCCAACGGCAAGGTGGACCGCACGAGGCTGCCCACCCTGGAGAACCGGCCGGCCGTCGTCTACCGGCCGCCGGGCAACGACAAGGAGCGCCGGGTGGCCGAAGCGCTGGCCGGGGTGCTGCTCGCGGACCGGATCGGCATGGACGACAACTTCTTCGAGGCGGGCGGAAACTCGCTGCTCGCCGTGCAGGCCAGGGCACGGTTGCAACCCGTGCTCGGCGATCGGCTCTCCCTCGTGGACATCTTCCGGTACCCCACGGTGCGGGCTCTGGTCGCGGCGTTCGACCCGACCGGTGCGGCGGCCGCGGCGGGCCGCGACGGACTGGACCAGGCGCGCAGGGCGGCGGGCAGGCGGGCCGACGCGCTCGTCCGGCAGGCGAGGCGACGAGCGGAACGGAGCGGGGCGTGACGGGCGGCGAGGAGTTCGAGGGCGTCGAACCGGTGGCCATCGTCGGCCTGGCCTGCCGGGTACCGGGGGCCAGGACGGTCGAGGACTTCTGGCGCAACATGCGCGACGGGGTCGAGTCGATCACGTGGTTCGGCCAGGAGGAACTGGCGGCCGCGGGCATCGACAAGGAGACGCTGGCCGATCCCGACTACGTCCCCGCGTCCGGTCATCTGGCGGGCGCGGACCACTTCGACGCCTCCTTCTTCGGATTCACCGCGGGCGAGGCCGAGACGATGGACCCCCAGCAGCGCGTCTTCTGCGAGACCGCCTGGGAGGCCATGGAGGACTTCGGCCACGACCCGGCACGCTTCGACGGCACCGTCGGCGTGTTCGGGGGCTCGTTCATGAACAAGTACATGGCCCAGAACCTGAACACCAACCCGCGCTTCCTGCGCTCGCCGATGGCTCCGGCGGCGCGGATGTTCAACGACAAGGACTTCCTCGCCACCCGGGTCGCCCATCTGCTCGACCTGACCGGTCCGGCCTACACGGTGCAGACGGCCTGCTCGACCTCGCTGGCCGCCACCCACCTGGCCTGCCAGTCGCTGCTCGGTTACGAGTGCGATGTCGCGCTGGCCGGCGGCGTGACGGTCAATGTGCCGCTGAAGGCCGGCTATCCGGTCGCGGACAGCGGACTCTTCAGCGGCGACGGCCGATGCCGCCCCTTCGACGCGCAAGCCTCGGGCACGGTGCCGGGCAACGGCGCCGTGGTGCTCGTGCTGCGCAGGCTGTCCGAGGCGCTGGCCGACCGTGACCATGTGTACGCCGTGATCCGGGGTTCCGCGGTCAACAACGACGGCTCGATGAAGGCGGGATTCGCCGCCCCCAGCGTCGACGGCCAGGCCCGGGTGATCGCCTCGGCGCTGGCCGTGGCCGACGTCGATCCGTCCACCATCGGCTATCTGGAGGCGCACGGCACCGCCACCCAAGTGGGCGACCCGATCGAGGTCACCGCGCTGACGCAGGCCTTCCAACTGTCCGACGACGCCGTGGGCCGATGCGCGCTGGGCTCGGTCAAGGCCAACATCGGGCACCTGGACGCGGCGGCCGGCGCCGCCGGACTCATGCGGGCCGCCCTCGCCGTCCATCACGCGCAGATCCCACCCACCGCGAACTTCACCCGCCTCAATCCCGAACTACGGCTGGAGCAAACACCGTTCTACGTGCCGGACGGCGCCCGCGACTGGCGGCCGGCGAGCGGACCGCGGCGGGCCGGGGTGAGCTCCTTCGGGGTGGGCGGCACCAACGCGCATGTCGTCATCGAACAGGCACCGGCCGCCGCTGCCGAGCGCTCGTCGGCCCAGCCGCGGGAATGGCAGCTGCTGCCCGTCTCCGGACGGGACCGCGCCACGGTGGACGCCGTGACCGAGCGGCTGGCCGCCCGCCTCGAGCGCACGGATCCGTCCCAGACCCTGGCGGACGTGGCGTTCACGCTCCAGGACGGCCGACGGAGCTTCGGCGTGCGCAGGTTCACGGTCTGTACGGACACCACCGACGCGGTGCGCGCGCTGCGGGGCGAGGAACCGGAACGGCTGATCACCAAAGCCGCGCCGGACGGAGGGCACGAGGCGGTCTTCGCCTTTCCCGGCGGCGGCATGCAGCACCCGAACATGGGCCTGGACATCTACCGCTCGGAGAACGTGTTCCGTACCGAGGTGGACCAGTGCGCCGAACTGCTGGCGCCGAGGCTCGGGTTCGACCTGCGCAGGCTTCTCTTCCCGGCCGCCTTCACCCCGCTGAGCGGCAAGGAACTCGCCGGTGGCGCCGCCACCATGGGGCGTGGCCAGGGGGCCGGCGTGGTGTCGGCGCTGTTCACCATCGAGTACGCGCTGGCGCGTCAGCTGATGGCCTGGGGCATCCGCCCCGCGGCGATGATCGGCCACAGCCTCGGCGAGTACGTCGCCGCCTGCCTCGCCGGGGTGTTCACCCTCCAGGGCGCGCTCGACATCACCCTCGCCCGCGGCGAGCTGTTCGAGCGGATGCCGCCGGGCCGGATGCTCGTCGTACGGCTGCCCGAGGAGGAGCTGCTGCCCCTGCTGTCCGACCGGGTGTCGGTCTCGGCGGTCAACGCACCCGATCTGACGGTGGTCTCGGGACCCGACGAGGACATCGCGGCGCTGCTCAGCGACCTCCGCGCGCGGGACCTCGACTGCCGCAAGGTGAGCGTGCCGGTGGCCAGCCACTCGTGGATGGTCGACCCCTACCTCGAGGACTTCACCCGCGAGGTGGAGCAACTCGCGCTGTCCAAGCCGGAGATACCCTTCGTCTCCGGCGTCACCGGCACCTGGATCACTCCGGTGGAGGCCACGTCAGCCGCGTTCTGGGCGCGGCACCTGCGTCGGCCGGTGCGGTTCGCCGACGGGCTCCGCAGCGTTCTCGACCGGTCCGGCCGCCTGCTGCTGGAGGTCGGACCGGGCAGGGCGCTGACGTCGCTGGCCACCGCCCAGCGGATGGCGCCCGCCCCGGTCGCGGTCTCCACGATGGGGCTGCCGCGCGACCCGACGCCCGATCTGGCCCACCTGGTCACCGCCGTCGGCCGGCTGTGGCAGCAGGGGGTTCCCGTCGACTGGAACGCCTTCCACGGCGAGGCCGCCCCGCGCCGGGTGAGCCTGCCCGCCTATCCGTTCAAGGCCGAGCGGCACTGGGTCGAGGCGGGGCGGCCCCGGCCGCACACCGAGCCCGAGCCGGAGCCGGACTTCGAGGACACGGCACCGCAGGCGGACGAGCACGACGCCGACGGGCGGGTCGCTCCGCGTACCGGGACGGAACGCCAAGTCGCCGACATCTGGTGCAGCTTGCTGGGTGTCGACGGGATCGGAGTCGACGACGACTTCTTCGATCTGGGTGCGCACTCGCTGATGGTGACGCAGGCGACCCGCCACCTGCGGCGCATGGGCGTCACCGGCCTCGCCGCCCGGGACGTGCTGGGGGCGCCGACGGTGGCGACGCTGGCCGCCGTGGTCGACCGGGCGCTGGGCCGCACGGACGCCCCGGCCGCGCCCACGGGCCCGGTCCTGGAGGACGAGGTGCTGCTGGACGAGGACATCAGGGCGGGCGATCTGCCCGCTCCGCACGACGGCCCGCCGGAGGTCGTGCTGCTCACCGGCGCCACCGGGTTCGTCGGCGCCTTCCTCTGCGCCGAACTGCTGGAACGCACCGAGGCCACGGTCCTTTGCCTGGTACGGGCCGCGGACGAGGCGGAGGGACTCGAGCGGCTCCGCTCCACGCTGGACTCGTACGGCTTGCCGGCACCCGGGAACCGGCTGCGCGCGGTGACCGGCGACCTGGCCAAGCCGCTGCTCGGCCTGACGCCGGACGGCTTCGACCGGCTGGCCGAGCAGGTCGACGCCATCTACCACTGCGGAGCATGGGTCAACTTCGTTCGCCCCTACCGTGCCCTGAAGTCGGCCAATGTGCTCGGCACCCAGGAGATTCTGCGACTGGCCTCCCGGTCGCGCCTCAAACCCGTGCATCACATCTCCACCCTGGCGGTCCTCGCCGGTGCGATGAACGGCGAGCGGGACATCCTTCGCGAGGACGACCCGCTGCCCGATCCGGTCGGCCACGACACCGCGTACAGCCAGAGCAAATGGGTGGCCGAAGGCCTGGTCGGGCTCGCCCGGGAGCGGGGGATCCCGGTGTCGGTCTACCGCGCGGGCGGGGTGCTGTGCGACAGCCGCAACGGCGCCGCCAACACCGAGGACTACGTCACCAAGGTGATCCAGGGGTGCGTCCAACTGGGGCTCGCACCGCTGCGCGCGTACGAACTGTCCGTCGGCACGGTCGACCACCTGGCGCGGCAGGTCGTCGGACTCTCCCGGCGGCCGGAATCCCGCAATCGGACCTTCCACACCATCGACCCGCGGCCGCTCCGGTGGAACCACATCTTCGAGAGGATCAGGGAGTTCGGGTATCCCGTGCGCAGCGTGCCCTTCGACGAGTGGCGTGCGGCGCTCGTGGAGCAGGTGGACCGGGAGGGCGAGGACAACGCCCTGGCACCGCTGATGGCCATGCTCGGCGAGGTGGCCGACCGGCGGACTCCCGCCATCGACTGCGGCAACGTCCTGCGGACGATGGACCCCGACCAGGCACCCGCACCGGCGCTGGACTCCCTCTTCTTCCAGCGGATGCTCGGGTTCTTCGTACGCAAGCGACTGCTGCCCGCGCCCGAACGCGGCGCGACCACCACCAGGACGGAGAAGTGACGGGAATGCCTCAACTGCTGACCGGTGCCACGGTCATCGACGGACTGGGCGGCGACCCGGTGCACCGTGGTTCGGTGCTGATCGACGGGGAACGGATCGCCGCCACGGACGTACGGGAACCGGCGCGCGATGCCGACCTGGTCGATCTCAGCGGACTGACCCTGCTGCCCGGCCTCATCGACGCGCATGTCCACCTCGGGCACTCCAGCGAGATGCGGGCCGTTCTCAACATGGAACTGTCCGTCGCCGAGCGGGCGGCGGACATCTTCCGCACCCTGCGCCAGACCGTGGAAGCGGGGTTCACCGCCGTCCGTGACTGTGGCGGGATCGATCACGGAGTGCTGCGCACGGTGGGCCGCGGGCTCGTGCCCGGGCCCAGGATCTGGGCGTCCGCTTCGCCCCTGGTGCAGTGCGGTGGACACGGGCACCTCGGTTCGCCGTTCCTGCCACCGGACGAGACCTTCCACTTCCGGGTGCGCGGGCTGACCGCCGCGGGCCGCATCTCCGACGGCTGCGACGAGGTGCGCAAGGCCGCTCGTGAGTGTTTCAGGCAGGGCGCGAGCTTCCTCAAGATGGCGGTCACCGGCGGGGTGGTGTCCATCGCCGACTCGCTGGACGACACCCAGTTCACGATCGAGGAGATCGCCACAGCGGTGAGTGAGGCGCGGGCCCGACACACCTACGTCACCGTCCACGCGCACAATGTCGCGGGCATCCACAACGCGGTCAAGGCGGGCGTGGAATGCGTCGAGCACGGGACCGGGATCGACGAGGAGACCGCCGCGATGATGGCGGCCGGCAACGTCAGCCTCGTGCCGACCCTGTCCATCGCCCAGGTCCTCACGGAGAACTTCGAACAGCACGGACTGCCGCCGCAGATCCGCGAACGCGTCGGCGACACGATGCAGGGCATGACCGACGGCCTGCTGGCCGCCCGGGAGGCGGGCGTCCCCGTCGGCTCCGGCTCCGATCTCATCGGACCGAACCAGAACCGGCGGGGCCTGGAGATCGCCCTCAAGGCCAAGATCATCGGTGCGCGGGAGGCGATCATGTCGGCCACCTCGGTGAACGCCTCCATCATGCGCGTCGCGGACCGGATCGGCTCGATCGAGCCGGGCAAGTACGCCGATCTCGTCGCGGTGGACTTCGATCCGCTCACCGAGCCGGAACTCTTCGACAACCCCGACCGCGTCGTCCTCGTGATGAAGGGCGGCAGCATCGTCAAGGACACCCGCAAGTAGCGGGGGAGAGGCAATCAATGGCGGATCACGGCAGCACCCCGCAAGCAGCCGACGGCTACGCGGTGGTGCTCAACGAGGAAGAGCAGTACTCGATCTGGGACGTGTCGCTGCCGATACCGGGCGGCTGGCACGCCGAGGGGTTCTCGGGCGGCAAGGAGGACTGCCTCGCCCACATCGAAGAGGTGTGGACGGATATGCGCCCGCGCAGCGTACGTGCCGGCTGAACGGTCGGCCGCGGCCGGGAAGGGAGACGATCGACTTGGCCACCTGGTCGAGTGAGTTGAAACCGTTGGTCGTCGGGATCGGCGGCACGGGACGACCCGGATCGACGACGGACAGGGCGCTGGCGACGGCCCTGCGGGGCGCCACCGAGGCCGGCGCCCGAACGCGTCTCTTCGACGCCAGCTCTCTCGGCGTGCTGCCGCTCTTCCAGCCGCACCGGACGGAGCGCAGCGAGCCCACCCTCGAACTGCTGGACGCCCTCGCCCGCGCGGACGGCGTGCTGCTGGCCAGCCCCAGCTATCACGGCGGCGTCTCGGGGCTGATCAAGAACGCGCTGGACTATCTGGAGGACCTCAGCGACGCACCCCGGCCCTATCTGGACGGACGGGCGGTCGGCTGCGTGGTCACCGCCGCCGGGTGGCAGTCCGCCGGGACCACCCTGTGCGCACTGCGGTCCATCGTGCACGCGCTCCGCGGCTGGCCGACCCCGTTGGGAGTCGCGCTGAACACGACCGAGCATCCGCTGACCTCAACCGACATCGAGACCGGCCGCCGATTCGAGGCACAGCTGCTGACGGTCGGCCGTCAGGTGACCGAATTCGCCATGGTGTTCGGTGGATCGAGCGAGACCGTGGCAGGGGCGACCAGATGACCTCACAGTCCGATCCCACACCTCAGGCGGCACCTGCCGCGGGGCACACCACGGCGGAGCGCATAGCGAGGTTCAGACAACGCCAGCAGCTGGCCCGCGAGCCGGGATCTGCGCGGGCGGCGCGACGACAGCACGTACTGGGCAAGCTCACCGCGCGCGAGCGCATCGAACTGCTCCTGGACGACGGCTCCTTCATGGAGACCGACCCGATGGCCCGCCATCGCTCGACCAACTTCGGCATCGACAGCCGACGCCCGATGGGCGACGGCGTGATCACCGGCCTGGGAACCGTCGACGGACGTCAGATATGCGTGTACGCCCAGGACGCGACCTCCTTCAACGGCAGCGTCGGCGAGGTGTTCGGGGAGAAGGTGGGCAAACTCCTCGACATCGCCATGCAGATCGGCTGCCCGGTGATCGGCATGTGCGACTCCAGCGGCGCGCGGCTCCAGGAAGGTGTGCTCGCGCTCTCCGCGTACGGCAAGGTGGCCAGAAGGGTGGTCACCGCGTCGGGAATGATCCCGCAGATCTCGGTCATCATGGGCGTGTGCGCCGGCGGCGCGGTCTACACACCGGCCGCGACGGACTTCATCGTCATGGTCAAGCGGACCTCGCACATGTTCGTGACCGGCCCCGACGTGATCCGCTCGGTGACCGGAGAGACGGTGGGCCTGGAGGAGCTCGGCGGGGCGAGCGTCCACGCGCGGCGGACCGGCAACGCGCACTACATGGCGGCCGACGAGGAGGACGCCCTCGCCTACGTCAAGGACCTGTTGTCGTATCTTCCGAGCAACAACCTGGACGAGCCGCTGAGTTACCCCACCCGTGTCGATCCGGCGGGCACCGCCGGGGACCTCGAACTGGACTCGGTGATCCCGGACGCCACCGAGCAGCCCTACGACATGCACCGGGTGATCGAACGGCTCGTGGACGACGGGGACCTGCTCGAAGTGCACCCTGAGTTCGCCCCGAACATTCTCTGCGGGTTCGCCAGGATGGAAGGGCACACCATCGGTGTGGTGGCCAACCAGCCCATGCACCTGGCCGGCTCACTGAACATCGACGCCGCGGAGAAGGCCGCCAGGTTCGTCCGGTTCTGCGACGCGTTCGGCATTCCGATCCTGACCCTGGTCGATGTTCCCGGCTTCCTGCCCGGCACGGTCCAGGAGTACGGGGGGATCATCCGCCGTGGCGCCAAACTCGGGTTCGCCTACATCGAGTCCACGGTGCCCAAGATCACCGTCATCACCCGCAGGGCGTACGGCGGAGGGTACGCGGTGATGGGCTCGAAGGAGCTGGGCGCGGACATCTGCTTCGCCTGGCCCACCGCGGAGATCGGCGTGATGGGCGCACGCGGCGGGGTCGACCTGCTGTTCCACCGCGATCTCGCCGAGGCCGATGACCCCGTGACGCTGGAGCGGTCCCTCAGCGAACAGTACGAGGAGACGCTGACCAGTCCGTATGTCGCGGCCGAACACGGCTGCGTCGACGACATCATCGCGCCGTCCGAGACACGTCTTTCCGTGATCCGCGCGCTGCGTGCCCTGCGGAAGAAGCGGGTCGCGCCGTTGCCGAAGAAGCACAGCAACATTCCACTGTGACGGTACCGACACGACAGGAGTCACTGATCACATGGCGCACGTACGTGAGGGGCTGAACGCACAGCTGCGGGCGCTCATCGGGATCTCCGCCGGGATTCCGCTCGGTCCCGGCATGGGGGTGCCCGGCGGGCAGGACAGCCCGGCCGCGAGTGCGGACGAGCTGCCCTGCCCGCGGTGCGGCCTGCCGGCCGAACATCTCGGGCAGGACGGACCGGCAAGCGGGTCCGTCCCTTCGAACCCCGTCATGTCACTGGTCTGAGGCGGCGTCGGGCAGGGTTTCCGGGTCGTCGCGGGCCACCGCCGCGGCGACCGCCGCCCTGTTCGACACACCGAGTTTGGCGAACACGTTGGACAGATGCATCTCCACTGTCTTCTCCGCGATGTGCAGCCTCTTGGCGATCAACCGGTTGGTCAGCCCGCTGCTCACGAGCGCGGCGATCTGCTGCTCCCGGCCGGTCAGGGCGATCACACAGCTCTCCGGATCGGTGCTCCTGGCGTGTGGAGCACGCGCCGCCAACCTGCGGCGCTCGACGCGCGCCTGTCGCGCCAGGACGGTGGCTCCCAGTTGCTCGCAGGCCAGCTGGGTTGCCTTCAACTCCTTTGCCGCGTCGTCGAATCGGCCCTCGTGCCACAGGGCGAGGCCCACGACCAGGCGAGCGCGCAGCGCGTCGATGACCCGGCCCGCCTCCTCCAGTCCCCCCGCGGCATGCTGCGCGGGAGTCAGGGCCGCTTCCGGTTTCTGACGCAGGAGCACCTGTGCCTGGGCCAGCGTCGCCAGGGCCATACGGCCGGGCTGGCCGAGGAGTTCCGCCGCGTGCACGGCCCGCTGCGCCCACTCCTCCGCCTGCCCCGGCCGGCCCGCGGTGAGTTCTGCCCGGACCAGCAACTCGTACCAGGCGACCCGAGAACCGGCGTCGGCGGTCGGGAGGTCCGGTCCGCCGGCGTCGGTGACCAGCGCCAGGCACCCCTCGTGGTCGCCGTTGAGCAACCTGGCCTCACCCAGGATCCGCAGGGCGAGCGCTTCCTTCCAGCCGCTGGCCGAGTGCCGGGGCTGCAGTGTGGCGGCGAAGGAGTTCTGCAGCGCGCTGTCGAGATGACCGAGAGCGATGTCCACGTATCCCCGCACCGCGTACGCGTTGACGAGTTCTTCCGGACTGTCCGTGCGCTCGGCGAGGTAGACCGCGTGCTCGACGGCGACGTGTGCCTCGCTGAGCTTGCCCCGGTCGCGCAGTACGAACGCCTTGCCGGCCAGCAGATGCGGCAGGAACAACCGGTATCCGCTGCGAATGGCGAAACCGACCCCTTTCTCGAAGTGCCGGAGTGCTTCGTCCCAGCGTTCCAGCAGCACCTCGCTCCAGCCGATCCACATCACCGCGTCCAGGCTCTGCGCGAGCTCGCTGTCCAGCATCCCGTCCAGGATCGTGGTCGCCTGTCGGAGCAGCTCGTAAGCGAGTTCCGTGCGCCCGTTGGCGGTGTTCGCCATCGCCATCAGGCCGAGGCACGATGCCTGCAAGGGGCGGTGCCCGTGCCGCTCGACCACGGTCAGCGCCTCCTGCGCCCACTGGTAACAGCCCAGTGGATCGCCGCTGTGCAGCTGTCCGGCGGCTATCTCGAACTTCAGTGACGCGCGGACCAGGGCGTCCTCGCTGCCGAGAGCGCCGAGCTCCAGGCGCAGCATGGCATCGGTCTCCTCGCGGCCCCCGAGCAGCCGTTGCACCATCGCGACGAAGGCCACGGCTTCGGCGTGCTGGGCGACCGGATCCCTGGGCAGGATGCTCAGTGCCTCATGCATCAGGTCGCGACACTCCCGCAGTTGGCCCGTCGCCCCTCGGGCCTCCGCGAGCAGGATCATCATCCTGGCCCGTTGGGCCTCGAAACGGGGCTGCTGCGGGAGGGCGCGCAGAGCGGTGGTGAGCCAGGCCGATGCCTTGCCGGGATCGGTGAAGGCCACGGCGCGAGCCGCTTCGTCGAGTATGTCGACGGCGGCGAGATCGCCGTGTCTGATCCACTGCTCCACATGCGGGGCGCGCTCGAAGGGCGAGGCGCCCCGTGTACACAGGGCTTCGTCGGCGCGGAGGTGCATGTCCACACGCCAACTCAGTTCGCTGTGGTTGTAGATGGCCCGGTGGACCACCGGGTGACGGAAGGCGAAATACTGGCCGCGCACCACCGGGTGGACCAGGTCCCGCCGGATCAACTCGCCGATGGTGCCCAGTACTTCGGTTTCGTTCCGGCCCAGCATCTGCGTGAGCAGCCCGGCTTCGAACTCGTGGCCGATGATTGCGGCGGCATCCGCGACTTCCCTCATCTCGGGCCGCAGGGAGGCCAGCTCCTCGGTGTACCGGGCGTAGTTGCCGAAGCGCGGCGTCTGGTGGAGCCGGGACAGATCGTCGCGTGTGGTGAAGACCGGCTGTTCGGAAATGAGCGCCTTCAGATATCCCGGGTTCCCCTCGCTCTCCCGGTACAGGTGCCGTCGGTTGAATGCCGTGGCCTCACCGGCCAGCATTTCTTCCGCTTCCTCTTCCGGAAGCGGTTCCAGGTGTATATGGTCGACGACCATCTGCTCGGACCGGCCGCGCAGGGCCGCCTGCAACCGCGGGGTCGCCTGTCGATTCCGATAGGCGAGCACGAACAGCACCGGAGCCTGTGGTGGTCTGCGCAGCAGGCTTGCCAGGAGTTCGACTGAAGCCGGATCGGTGACATGGCAATCGTCAAGGACGAGAACCAGCCTGGGCGCTGCCAGCTGTTCCAGAAAACCACGGACGGAGCGGAAGCCGGTCTGCGCCGTGGACTTCACGGCATCGGTCAAACCTTCTCGGTCGAAGCCCATGGTCAGCCGGAGGGTTGCGATCAACTCCTCGCGCTGCCAGGGCGGCAGCCTCTCCACCGCAGCGCGCACGAGATCGTGCTGGTCGTTGAACGCGTCCGAAAACAGACTGAATGGCGCTTCGTCATCGCGTCCATCCACTCTGCCGGTGAATACATGGGAGTTTCCGGAGCGAGCGATACCGGCGAACCTTCCCAATACCGCTGTCTTGCCAACGCCCGGATCTCCGGTTATTTTGACAAGCCGGGCGACCGGTTGCCGTGGCCCTGTTTGACAGAGGGCACTGCTCAGCGTATCCAAGACATCTTGGCGGCCGAAAAGCGTCTCTGTCTGTGTGGACGCGGGCGCAGAGTCTGCGATACCCCACGCCTCGGAATCGGGTGAAATAGTGGACTGACGTGGATTGCGGTCGGTACGTGCCATCGTCCCCCCGTCATGCCGAAAGGTGCACATCCATGTCGGCGTGGACCGCACCCCCGTGATTCGTACACTCCGCTTGGCACGTTAGCAGCACGGACGGGTGGTCGAACAGGCGTCTCCGTGGCGACGGATTGCCGATCACTCCTGAAACCTCTAGGTCGTACGCCGTCCTTGGTGTCCCTTTTACGGGGCCCGAGCTGTGGATGTTGACCGGAACTCATCGAATGAGTGACTGATTCGCGGAGGCTTGCGGTAGATCAACTATGGGTGTCTTGTTCGGGTCGTGGCGCGCCGGCGGTGGAGCGCCACGACCCGGAGGGCGGCCGCCCCCGGGCGCAGGGGATTTTGGCTGACCGGGACGCGGGGAGGCCGTTCGACCCTGCCCCCTGCCCAGGGTTATCCCCAGTGCCTAGGGAGCCCCGAAGCGGCCAGACTTGGCGCGTACTTCCTCTGTCCCGTGCACCTGCTGTGTCCGAGTGCGGGGCCGTCGCTGTTTGGAGGAACGCGTGAGCACGCGAATCTATGCACTCCCGGTCGACCAGACGCGGTGGCAGGTCCCCGGTGGTGGGACGACGGTATTCGACTGGGAATACGACGAAGGCCGCGACCGTCTGCTGAGCCTGTACGAGAAAGGCAAGCAGAAGCAGTGGGACGCGGCCGAGCGTCTCGACTGGTCGATCGACATCGACCTCGACAACCCGATGGGTGTGCCGGAACAGACAATCGCCATCTACGGGTCCCGGGTGTGGAGCAAGCTCAGCCAGAAGGAAAAGGGCGTCATACGCCATCACCTCGCCTCCTGGCAGTTCTCGCAGTTCCTGCACGGCGAGCAGGGCGCGCTGATCTGTTCCTCCAAAATCGTGCACACGGTGCCCGACCTCGACTCAAAGTTCTACGCGGCGACCCAGGTGATGGACGAGGCCAGGCACGTCGAGGTCTACTCGCGCTACCTCAGAGAGAAATTGGGGCTTGCCTACCCGATCAATTCCAGCCTCAAGTCCATCCTCGACGACGTCATATCCGACGCGCGTTGGGACATGACGTACCTGGGTATGCAGGTGCTCATCGAGGGTTTGGCGCTGGCCGCGTTCGGACTGATCCGGGACAATGCCACGGAGCCGTTGGCCCAGGCGCTCAACACCTATGTGATGCAGGACGAGGCCCGGCATGTCGCATTCGGTCGGCTCGCGCTGCGTGACTACTACCCCGAACTCACCCAGGCGGAACGGGACGAGCGCGAGGAGTTCTGCATCGAGGCGTGCTACCTGATGCAGGAGCGGTTCGTCGGGGAAGAAGTCTGGCGCAATCTCGACATCGACTCGGATGAATGCATTGAATTCATGCGCAACTCCGAGCATTTTCGCGCCTTCCGTAGCCATCTCTTCTCCCGGATCGTGCCGACGCTCAAGGACATCGGAATCTTCGGACCGAAGATGCGGCACGCGTTCTCCGAGATGGGAATCATCGGCTACGAGCATCACGACGTCGAGTCCTTGATGGAGCAGGACGAGAAGATCGCGGGCGATCTCGACCGCAGCCGAATCGAGCAGGTCGAGAAGGTGATCAAAAGGGGCGGCGACGAGGCCTGACGCCGCACCTCCCTCATACCCCCGGGCCGGATCCAGCCCTTCCACATCCAGCTTCCTCAGGAGCATTGAGCAGTGACGACTTCCGAACCGGCGCGCAAGAGTCCGGGCTCCCTCGCGGTGACGCTGACGGCGTCCGGGGGAACCTTTCTCGCGATGCTCGACTCAACGGTCACCAACTTGGCAGTGCCGGATCTCTCCAAGGACTTCGCCACCGCCTCGTTACCCGACCTCTCCTGGGTCATCAGCGCGTACGCGGTGTTCTTCGCGGCACTCCTGGTGCCGGCCGGGCGGCTGTCGGACGTACTGGGCCGCAGACGACTGTTCCTGCTCGGCATCGGGATCTTCACCGGGGCCTCGCTGTTGTGCGGTCTGGCGCCCAGTCTTCCGGTCCTGATCGCGACCCGCGCCCTGCAGGGGGCCGGCGCCGCCGCGATGATCCCGGCGTCGCTGGCCATCCTGCTCCTCGACGGGCCGACGGACCAACGGGTGAAGTCGATCGGTGTGTGGAGCGCGGCCTCCGCGTTCGCCGCGGCGGTCGGCCCCAGCGTCGGCGGGGTGCTGGTCGATCTGTTCGGCTGGCGCTCGGTGTTCTACGTCAACCTTCCCTTCGGCGTGCTGCTGATCTTCGCGGCCGTACGGCTGCTGCCCCGTGCGGTCGGCTCGGAGGAGAGGCGGATTCCGGACCCGCTGGGCACCCTCATGGTCGCTCTCGCGGTCGGTGTGATGACCCTGGGAGTCACGGAGGGCGGCACCTGGGGCTGGTGGGACGGCAGGACTCTGGCCTGTCTGGTGGGCGGGGCCGCCCTCGCGGTCGGCGCCGTGCTGCGCTCCAGGAAACATCCGGTGCCTGCCATCGAGACCTCTCTGCTGGGCAATCGCCCCTTCGCCGTCACGAACGTGGTGTCGCTTCTCTACGGCATGGCGCAATACCCGTGGCTGTTGGTCAGCGTGCTCTACCTGACCGGCTCCTGGCACTACTCCGAACTCAAGGCGGGCTTCGCCATGACACCGGGCGCGGTCGCGGCCTCCGTCGCCGCGCTGGCGATGAGCCGGCTCGCTCCGCGACTGGGAGGACCCCGAGTCGTCACGCTGTCCGGGCTGCTGATCTTCGAGGCGTGCGGCCTCTGGCTCGTCTTCGGGCTCACCGGCACCCCCTCGTTCCTGACCTTCTGGCTGCCGGCTGGATGCCTGGCCGGCATCGCCATGGGAGCGGTCACGATGGGGACCTCGGCCGCGGCGGCGCTGAGCGCCCCGCCCACCCGGTTCGCCGCGGCAAGCGGCATGAACACCACCGCGCGGCAATTCGGCGGCGCGCTCGGCATCGCCGCGCTGGCGGTGATCATGCAGCAGCGCACCGAGGACGGCGGCGGCGCGAGCCTCGACCCGTACACGGGCGTCTTCGTCTTCTCCACCGTCGCCGTTGGCGTGGCCCTGGTCATCAGTCTGTTCTGGCTGCGTCTCACCCCGCCGCCGCAGACGGCGGCCGGCGCCGCCGCCAAGGGCGGGACGGCGTCGGCTGCCTCCGAGGAACGGAGCCGTGGATGACGGAGCCCGGGCAGTACGAACCACGGCGCACCGCCCTGGTGACCGGTGCCAACAGAGGGCTCGGCAAGGAGATCAGCCGACAGCTCGCGGCGCTGGGGACGAGCGTGCTGCTCACCGCCCGGGACGAGGAGTCGGGCAGGGCCGCCGCAGCCGAACTCGAGGCCGAGGGTGGTGCCGTCCGGTTCGCACGGCTGGATGTGACCGAGGAGAAATCGATCCGTTCGGTCGCCGAGCTCGTCGACGCGTCCTTCGGCGGTCTCGACATCCTCGTCAACAACGCGGGAGTGAGCGGATTGGTCCGGGGGGAACGCCCGCCTCTGGATCGGATACGCGTCGACACGTTGAGGAGCACCCTCGAGACGAACTTCGTGGGAGCGTTCGCGCTCACCCAGGCCTTGCTGCCCGCACTGCGCACGGCGGGGGGCCGGGTGGTGAACGTGACCAGCGCGCTGGCCACCTTCGCACGGGCCGCGGGTGGCGGTCCGGTGGGACGGGCGGACCTCATTCCCTACTGCGCGTCCAAGGTGGCCCTGAACATGACCTCGGTGCTCCTCGCCGACCAGTTGAGGGATTCGGGCGTCACCGTCTGCGCGGTCTCTCCCGGATACGTCGCGACCGACATGAACAACTTCGCGGGTACGAGAACGGTTCGTGAGGGTGCGCGGACCGTGGTGCGCTTCGCCACCGCGGCCCCCGATCAACTGCCCGACCGTGCCTTCATCACGGAGGAGGGCGTCGCGCACTGGTGAGCGGCGACCCCGATGGCCTTCTCCTGATCCGCGAACCCCGAGCACCCGGTGACGCGGCGGAGCCCGGTCGCATCTCGCGATGGTTCTGCGCGAGGTGCGACCGGGCTCGGGTGGCGGTGGGGGAGCGGGACGGCACCGCGCCCCTCGGTTCGCCTCGAACCGAGGGGCGCGGCACGAGCCCCGTGTGTCTGATTCAGACGGCCGTCCCGGCCGAGTCGTTCTGGATGTCGCGCCGGGACAGGGCCAGGTAGGCGACGAAGCCGACGATGGCGACCGTCCAGGAAGCGGTGACCGGGCCGAGGCCGAGTGCGAGACCGCCGCGCGCGTGGCTGAGAGCCATCCAGTCGGCGACCGACGCGCCGAGCGGGCGCGTGATGACGTATGCGGTCCAGAAGGCGGCGACCGCGTTCAGGGAACCCCAACGGTGGGCGACGGCCGGGACCGCGATGGCGACGGCGTACAGGACGGCCGAGCCCAGGTAGCCGAGGCCGATGGTGGCGGAGAGGTCTCCGGCCGCGGTGCCGAGCGCGAAGGTCGCGAGCACGGTGGCCCAGTAGAAGACCTCGCGGCGGCGGGTGCGGATGCTGTGGATGGAGAGCGTGCGCTCACTGGCGTACCAGACGGCGAACACGGCGCCGAGCACGATCATGAAGAGCGGCGTGGAGATCGCGTACGGCACACCGAGACCGACATGGAGCACATCCGCGGCCATCGTGCCGAACACGCTGACCATGACGATCGCGGTCCAGTAGATCCAGGCCACATAACGGCGTACGGCGAACTGGAGCGCCAGCGAGGCCACGAGCGCCAGCCCGCCGAGCCCGACGGCGGGGATGGGCCCGAGCCAATGGGCCAGGAAGTCGGAGGCAGTCTCGCCCATTCCGGTGGTCAGCACCTTGATCACCCAGAAGTACAACGTGACTTCCGGGACCTTGCTCGCCAGGACGGCGACAGGCGGGGCGCTTCGAGAGTGACGGGTGAGGTGCTCGGTGCTCATGACCCGCACAATGACACGCCCCACCGGCCCTGCCACAGAGGTCTTTGCCATCGCTTGGGAGCTTCTGGAGCAGGACTTGCCGGGGGCCGCGACGAGCCTGAACACAACCTGAACGGCCCGGCTGAATGCCTGGTCGGCGCCATGATCCCGGTGATACGAAGGGAGGTCGCGCGCGGCTCGCCCGTGCCGGGTCGGCGGGCGCGACCCGGGTCGGCCCGCAGGTCCTGAGAGTGTTCCCCGAACGCGCCGAGAGTGTCCCCGGACGTGCCGAGAGTGTCCCCCGGAACCGATCCTGGCAACCCTTGGGCGCCGCATCGTGTGCGTGCCGGGCCGCCGGCACGGCCGGCCGACGCGACTTCACGTGGATCTGCGGCGCGTATCCGAGCACCGTCGCCGGATCCCACGCCAACCGCGCCCGTCACTCTCCGCTCACCAGCACCACCTCCAGGGTGCGCGGACCATGCACCCCCTCGACGCGGTCCAGCTCGATGTCGCTGGTGGCCGAGGGGCCGGAGATCCAGGTCAGCGGACGCGCCGGATCGAGGCGTTCCATGACCTGCGGTACGGAGGCCACCACCTGGCCGGGCACCCGGACGACACAGATGTGGTGGTCCGGGATCAGGGTGATCCGGCGACGGCCCTGGTCCGGGCTGCCGTCGAGGACGATCGTGCCGGTCTCGGCGACGGCGACCGCGCACGCGGTGACCACACTGTCGACCGCGTCCAGTTCGTGCGGAGTTCCCGCCGCCAGGTCCGCGACGCGCGTCACCTCGCTCTTCGCCAGCCAGGCCTTGTCCAGACCCGCCGGTACGACGACCGACCTCGCGCCCCGGTCCGCGAGCAGCCCGGCGATCGTCGCCGCCAGGTCGCCGACCGCGCAGCGGTGCACCACGGCCCGGTAGTCCGCCAGGTTCTCCGCGAGCAGATCCACCGTCTCCGCGACACTGCGCGCACCGTGCTCGCGCAGATAGCTCCGGTCGACGGCCTGCTCGTACTGAGGGTCCCTCCCCGGCCGTTCAGGCACTGGGGGAGTGTCGTCCTGCGGCACGTCCGTGAGGGCCCTCCTCACCCGGCCGAGGATCAGATCCCTGCTGCTCACTTCGTCGTGTCCTTTCCGCCCCGCGTACGCTGCCACCACTCGCGGAACGACTTCGCCGGAACCGTGGGCAGTTCACGGGTCGCACTCCACGCCCGGCCGGGACCCGGCAGGGTCCGCGGGTGGAACCGGCGGGTCCGGGACGCGAGCCGCTGCCCGGCGCCCAGCGCGCCGGGGTGACTGAACGCCCATCGCGCGGCGCGCATCGCCGCCCGCTCGGCGGCGTGCCCCTTGGCCGGCTTCAGCACGACCGTGTTGCCGTCCCGCGTCGCCCGGCCGCCCTGCGCGATCCGTTCCCGCAGATGGACGAGGACCTCCGGGATGTCGATGGCGACCGGGCAGACCTCGTAACAGGCGCCGCACAACGAGGAGGCGAAGGGCAGCGAGGCGTCGATCTCGCTGGCCGTGCCCCGCAGTTGCGGGCTGAGGATCGCGCCGATCGGGCCCGGGTAGACCGAGCCGTAGGCGTGGCCGCCCGCCCGCTCGTACACCGGGCAGACGTTGAGACACGCCGAGCAGCGGATGCAGCGCAGCGCCTGGCGGCCGACCTCGTCGGCCAGCGTGTCGGTGCGGCCGTTGTCGAGCAGGACCAGATGGAAGTTCTGGGGGCCGTCCCCGTCCGTGGTGCCCGTCCAGGTCGAGGTGTACGGGTTCATTCGCTCGGCGGTCGAGGAGCGGGGGAGCGTCTGGAGGAACACTTCCAGGTCCCGCCAGCTCGGCACGATCTTCTCGATGCCGACCACCGAGATCAGGGTCTCGGGGAGCGTCAGGCACATCCGGCCGTTGCCCTCGGACTCGACGACCACGAGGGTGCCGGTCTCGGCGACCATGAAATTGGCGCCCGAGATGCCGACCTTGGCGCGCAGGAACTTCTCGCGCAGATGCAGGCGCGCCGCCTCGGCCAGCTCGGCGGGCGTGTCGGTGAGTCCCTCGGGCGCCGGGCGGCCCCACGCGCCCATCTCGCGGACGAAGATGTCACGGATCTCGCCGCGGTTGCGGTGGATCGCCGGGACGAGGATGTGTGACGGCCGGTCCTTGCCCAACTGCACGATGAGTTCGGCGAGATCGGTCTCGTACGCGTGGATGCCCGCGGCCTCCAGGGCCTCGTTGAGCCCGATCTCCTGGGTGGCCATCGACTTGACCTTGACGACCTCGCTCTCGCCGGTCATCTTGACCAGGGCCGTGACGATCCGGTTGGCCTCCTCGGCATCGGCGGCCCAGTGCACGACGCCACCGGCCGCGGTCACCGACTCCTCCAACCGCACGAGATAGCGGTCGAGATGACGGAGCGTGTGGTCCTTGATCCGCTTGCCCGCCTCGCGCAGCTCCGCCCAGTCGGAGACCTCGGCGACGGCCTTGGCCCGCTTGGCGCGGATGGTGTGGGTGGCGTGCCGCAGATTGCCGCGCAGGGTGGGGTTGTTCACGGCCTCCTGCGCGGCCTTCGGGAAGGCCGGCATACCGACGAACGTTCCGCTCATGCGTTCGGCTCCTTGTCCGTGCCCGCTCCCGATCCCGCTTCCGTGCCCGTTGAAAAGTCCGCTTCCGTGCCGGCTTCCGTACTCGCTTCCGTACTCGCTTTCGTACCCGCCTCCGTACCCGCCTCCGTGCTCGCCAGGATCTCCGCGATGTGCACCGGCCGCATGTTCGTCCTGAGGCGGCCCATCGTGCCGCCGATGTGCATCAGACAGGAGTTGTCCGCGGCGCACAGCACCTCGGCGCCCGTCGACTCGGCGTTGCGCACCTTGTCGGCGCCCATCGCCGCCGAGACATCGGGGTTCTTGACGGCGAAGGTGCCGCCGAAGCCGCAGCACTCGTCGGCGCCGGGCAGCTCGCGCAGCTCAAGTCCCGCGACCGCCTGGAGCAGTCGGCGCGGCCGGTCGCCCAGTCCCAGACTGCGCAGGCCGTGACAGGTGGGGTGATAGGTCACCGTGTGCGGGTAGTACGCCCCGACGTCCGTCACACCGAGGACGTCGACGAGGAACTCGGTGAGCTCGTACGTCTTCGGCACGACCGGCGCCAGTGTCCGGGCCAGGGTGTCGCCGCGCCCCTCCGCGCGGGCCCGTTCGCCCATCCGCGGATACAGCTCGCGCACCATCGCGCCGCACGATCCGGACGGCGTCACGATCGCCTCGTACTCCCCGAAGACATCGGAGAAATGCCGGGCGAGCGGCTCGGCCTCATGGCGGTACCCGGTGTTGTAGTGCGCCTGGCCGCAACAGGTCTGCCCCATCGGGAAATCGACGTCGACACCCAGCCTGGTCAGCAGTTTCACCACGGCACGGCCGGTGTCCGGATACAGCGTGTCGTTGACACAGGTCAGGAACAGGGCGACACGCATCGCGGCTCCTTGGTCTCGGTCATCGGATGGGTGCAGGGTACGGGGCGGGCACGCGACGAGGGAGGCAGCGCGCGCCCGCCGTCTCGGCGCGATTTCGCGCTGCGCCGCGCAGTGGCCACGTCACGGTGTGCGCTCCACTGTGTGCGTTTCATGTTGTGCGCCCCACGGTGCGGGTTTCACGATGTACCCAGCCTCGCCTCGGCCGCGCGCCACGCCGCCGGGTCGCCCCGCGGCTCGTAGCGGCGGAGCGGCTGGGTGCGCGCCACCAGCGCGCGCATCTCGGCGCGGTCGCCCACCAGCCCGTGCGCCCGCGCCTGGACGAGGACATTGCCGAGCGCGGCCGCCTCCGCCGGGCCCGCCACGACCGACAGACCGCAGGCGTCGGCGGTGAGCCGGCACAGCAGCTCGTTGCGGGTGCCGCCGCCGACGATGTGCACGACGTCGACCGGATGGCCGGCCAGGGACTGCGCCTGCTCGATCGCCCGGCGGTGCGCGAGCGCGAGGGAGTCGAGGATGCAACGGGTGATCTCGGCGCGGGACTCGGGCACCGGCTGTCCCGAGGCCCGGCAGGCCTCCGCGATCCGCGACGGCATCCGGCCCGGCGCGAGGAACGCCGCGTCGCCCGCGTCCACGACGGAACGCAGCGGCGCCACCCCGGCGGCGGCGGTGAGGAGCTCCCCCAGATCGGGGTGGCCCCATTCGCGTACGCATTCCTGGAGCAGCCACAGGCCCATGATGTTGCGCAGATAGCGGACCGTGCCGTCCAGGCCCAGCTCGTTGGTGAAGTTGGCGGCCCGGCTCGCCTCGGTGAGGACGGGAGCGTCCAGTTCCAGGCCCGCAAGCGACCAGGTGCCGGTGCAGATGTACGCGAACCGCTCCCCGGTCGCGGGGACGGCGGCCACCGCCGAGGCGGTGTCGTGCGAACCGACCGTCGTCACCGGCACCGGGCCGGTCGTCCCGGTCTCCTCCAGCACCCGCGGCAACAGTGTCCCGGCCGGGTCGCCGGGACGGCGCAGCGGTGCGAACAGCCCGAGATCGATGCCCAGTCGCTCCGCGACACCGTACGACCAGTCGCGGGTCCGCGGGTCGATCAACTGGGTGGTGGAGGCGTTGGTGAGCTCGGTGCCCGCCTCGCCCGTGAGCCAGTACGCCAGCAGATCCGGGATGAGCAACAGGCGCTTCGCTGAGGCGAGTTGGGCGGAGGAGCGAGCGGCCGCCAGCTGGTAGAGGGTGTTGAAGGGTGCGTACTGCAGCCCCGTCGCCGCGTACAGTTCGGCGGCGGGCACGCTCGCCCACACCTTCTCCGCGACGCCCTCGGTGCGGGCGTCGCGGTAGTGCACCGGGTTGCCGAGCAGCGCTCCGTCCGCGTCCAACAGGGCGTAGTCCACCGCCCAGCTGTCGATGCCGACGGAGTCGACCTGCCCGGCCGCGCGCAGTCCGTCGAGGACCCCCGCGTACAGCGCGAGGATGTCCCAGCGCAGCCCCTCGGGGACCCGGACCGGCCGGTTCGGGAAGCGGTGCGTCTCGGTCAGGCCGAGCGTGTCGCGCCCGACGCGGCCGACCATGACACGCCCGCTGGACGCGCCGAGGTCGACCGCCGCGTAGGTGTGCGAGCGGGTGGGCCGGGCGTGGGTGTGCGGGGCAACGGTGTGCGGGGCGCTCATGGACGTCATCGCAGGAACGCGGCGGCGACGCCGGCGTCGACCGGGACGTGCAGCCCCGTGGTGTGCGTCAGGTCCCCGCCCGTCAGGGCGAACACGGCGTTCGCGACATGCTCCGGGAGCACCTCCCGCTTGAGGATGGTCCGCTGCGCGTAGAACTCGCCGAGCTTCTCCTCCTCGATGCCGTACGTCGCCGCCCGCTGCGCGCCCCAGCCGCCCGCGAAGATGCCCGAGCCGCGTACGACTCCGTCCGGGTTGACGCCGTTGACCCGGATGCCGTGCGCGCCCAACTCGGCGGCCAGCAACCGTACTTGGTGTGCCTGGTCGGCCTTGGTCGCGGAGTAGGCGATGTTGTTGGGGCCTGCGAAGACGGCGTTCTTGGACGCGATGTAGACGACGTCGCCGCCCAGGCGCTGCGCGATCATCACCCGGGCCGCCTCGCGCGAGACGAGGAATGAGCCGCGGGCCATGATGTCGTGCTGGAGGTCCCAGTCCTTGGCGGTGGTCTCCAGCAGCGGCTTGGAGATGGAGATGCCCGCGTTGTTGACCACCAGGTCGACCCCGCCGAAGGCCAGCACCGCCGCCTTGAAGGCCTCGATGATCTGCTCCTCGGAGGTGACGTCCACGCCCACGGCGACGGCCTTGTCGGGACCGCCCAGTTCGGCGGCGACCCGCTCGGCGCCCTCGGCGTTCAGGTCCGCGACGACGACACACGCGCCCTCCGCCACCAGCCGTTCGGCGATGGCCCTGCCGATCCCGCTGCCCGCGCCCGTCACCAGGGCGACCCGGGTGGCGAGGGGCTTGGGCTTCGGCATCCGCTGGAGCTTGGCCTCCTCGAGGGCCCAGTACTCGATGCGGAACTTCTCCGACTCCTCGATCGGCGCGTACGTCGAGACGCCCTCGGCGCCCCGCATCACGTTGATCGCGTTGACGTAGAACTCGCCCGCCACCCGTGCCGTCTGCTTGTCCTTGCCGAAGGAGAACATGCCGACTCCGGGGACCAGCACGATCGCCGGGTCCGCGCCGCGCATCGCGGGGGAGTCGGGCAGCGCGTGCCGCTCGTAGTAGGCCGCGTACTCCACGCGGTACTCGGCGTGCAGCTCCTCCAG
This sequence comes from Streptomyces sp. NPDC005784, assembly GCF_042871525.1. Taxonomy (NCBI): domain Bacteria; kingdom Bacillati; phylum Actinomycetota; class Actinomycetes; order Kitasatosporales; family Streptomycetaceae; genus Streptomyces; species Streptomyces sp. NPDC005784. Next base: position 157,977 of record NZ_JBIAIQ010000012.1, on the reverse strand, counting down.
CCGGGCGAGCGCTTCGTCGAGGGAGGCGGCCGGCGGCAGGTCGAGGACGAGCGGCCTGACCTTGGTGCGCAGGAAGTGGTCCGGGCACGAGGTGCCGAGCGCCGCGAGCCTTCGGTGTTCGGCGCGGGCGAGGAAGTCGAGCACTTCGTCGGAGTCGGTGAAGTGGCCGACCTGAGGGCGGTCCTGGGAGGCGATGGCCCGGATGTGCGGCGCGAGCGCGGCGGCCCGCTCGCGGCGGTCCTCCGGGGCGAGTGCCTCGTACCCCTCGACGACGGGCCCGAAGGGCTCCGCCTTCCCGCGGTCGGCGAGGAAGGCCTCGGCGGTGCGGATGATGTGCAGCGAGTTGCGCTCGCACTCCTCGGCGGTGGCGCCCCACGCGGTGATGCCGTGACCGCCCAGGACACAGCCGATCGCCCCCGGGTTGGCCTCCTTGACCGCCGCGATGTCCAGGCCGAGCTGGAATCCGGGCCGGCGCCACGGCACCCACACCACACTGTCGCCGAAGCACTCGGCGGTCAGCTTCTCCCCGTCGGCCGCGCAGGCGAGTGCTATCCCCGAGTCGGGGTGCAGATGGTCGACGTGCGGCGCGTCGACCAGCCCGTGCATCGCCGTGTCGATGGACGGCGCGGCGCCGCCCTTGCCGTGCAGGCAGTAGTCGAACGCGGCGACCATCTCGTCCTCGCGCTCGACGCCCGGGTACACCTCGGTCATCGCCCGGAGCCGGTCGAGACGCAGCACCGCGAGTCCGGCCTCGGTGAGGGTGCCGAGGTCGCCGCCGGACCCCTTCACCCACATCAGCTCCACGTCACCGCCGGTCACGGGGTCGGTGTCGGTGCCCTTCGCGGAGGTGTTGCCGCCCGCGTAGTTGGTGTTGCGGGGATCGGCGCCGAGCCGGCGCGACCGGGCCAGCAGAGCGGCGGCTTCGGGATGGGGTGCCATGGTCATGGTCCTTAGGGAGAGTGAGTACGTGCACTGGGGAACGAACCCGACGAGAAACGCCCCGTCAGGGGCGCGGGGAACGGCGCGACCGGCCCACGACGGCCCGCAGCCCGGTGGCCACCTCGCGGGGCAGACGCGGTACGGGGTTGGACCCCGGCCCGCCTCGTGGGGCAGACACGACACGGAGGGCTGGGCTTCTGCCCGGCAGGGCCCGCGCCTCGTGGCGGAGCAGCGGCACCAGGGCCGGAGCCGGCTCCGCTCACGCCCCTTGGGGAAGAGAAGGCGCGCCGGGTACAGGGCCTAGGCCCCCCACCCGGCCTGGGTGCCCCCGACCCGCTCTGCGGCGATCCGCTCCGCCCACCCGGACCGGTGGTACGCGGCGACCGGGTCGGGGTCGAGCCCCAGCTCGGCACGGACCTCGGCGAGCAGCGGACGTACGTCCGTGTTGTACGCGTCCATCACCACGGCGTTCGCGGCGAGGACATCCCCGCTCCGCTGGGCCTCGGCGAGCGCGGAGCGGTCGACGAGGAGGGCCTTGGCCGTGGCCTCCTGCACGTTCATCACCGAGCGGATGATCGCCGGGATCTTCGCCTCGATGTTGTGGCACTGGTCGAGCATGAAGGCGACGTCCGGGGTGAAGCCGCCGCCGCGGATCACCTCGTACATGATCCGGAACAGCTGGAACGGGTCGGCCGCGCCCACCATCAGGTCGTCGTCGGCGTAGAAGCGGGAGTTGAAGTCGAACGCGCCGAGCTTGTTCTCGCGCAGCAGCGTGGCGACGATGAACTCGATGTTGGTGCCGGGGGCGTGGTGCCCGGTGTCGACCACGACCTGCGCCTTGGGTCCGAGCTTGAGGCAGTGCGCGTAGGCCGTGCCCCAGTCGGGGACGTCCGTCGCGTAGAAGGCGGGCTCGAAGAACTTGTACTCCAGCAGCATCCGCTGGTGGTCGCCGAGCCGCGCGTAGACCTGCGCCAGGGCCTCGGACAGCCGGTCCTGGCGCTCGCGCAGGTCGTCCTGGCCGGGATAGTTCGTCCCGTCGGCGAACCACAGCTTCAGGTCCTTCGAACCCGTCGCGTCCATGATGTCGACGCATTCGAGCAGATGGCCGACGGCCTTGCGGCGCACCGCCGCGTCCGGGTGGCAGACGGAGCCGAGCCGGTAGTCGTCGTCCTGGAAGGTGTTGGAGTTGATCGCGCCCAGTTTCAGGCCGCGCTCCTCGGCGTGCTTCGCCAGCGCCGCGTAGTCGTCGACCTTGTCCCAGGGGATGTGCAGCGCGACGGTCGGGGCCGCGCCGGTGAACTCGTGCACCTTGGCCGCGTCGTCCAGCTTCTCCTGCGGGGTCCGGGGCACGCCCGGTTGCGCGAACACCTTGAATCGGGTTCCCGAGTTCCCGTACGCCCACGACGGCGTCTCGACGGCCTGGGTCTTGAGCGCGGCCTTCACCGCGGCGAACTCGGTCACTTCGGGACTCCTACGACTTCGAATGGGAACGGCTTCTTGAACTACTTCGACGGCTTCCTGAACCGCTTGGCGACGGCCGCGCCGGGCACCTCCCGCGGCAAGCGCCGACGGGCTTCCCGAGGGGCTTCCCGTAGGACTCCCCGTAGGGCTTCCCACGGTCCTGCTCGCAGGGCTTCCTGAACACAGCGTCTGAAACGATTCAGGAGGTGAAGCTATGAGCCCTCCGAAGGGCTGTCAACCCCTCCGGCGTGGACCGCTCGCCGTGACCCTGTTGTGACACATGGCCGTCGAAGAATTTCGACACGAACCCATTGACGCGACCTGGGTGACCTGTCTAACGTCCCGGCAATCCAATTGAAACCTTTCACGACGCTGTGGGGGCCGTCCCGCCGGCGTCGTCGAGGAGCCCCTCATGACCCACCCGTCCGACACGGGACCGACCCCGGTGCTGGCGCTGAAGGACCTTTCGAAGTCCTTCGGTGCCGTACGCGCCCTGCGGGACGTGTCCCTGGAACTGTTCCCCGGCGAGGTGCACGCGCTCGCCGGAGAGAACGGCGCGGGCAAGTCGACCCTCATCAAGACGCTCGCCGGCGTGCACCGACCGGACGCCGGCCAGGTGTTGCTGGACGGCGAACCCACCGTCTTCCACGGCCCCGCCGACGCCCGCGACGCGGGCATCGCGGTGATCTACCAGGAGCCCACGCTCTTCCCCGACCTCTCGATCGCCGAGAACATCTTCATGGGCCGCCAGCCCCGGCGGGCGCTCGGCCGCATCGACCACAAGGCGACCCACGCGGCGACCGCCGCCCTGATGAAGCGCCTCGGTGTCGAACTCGACCCCGAGCGCCCGGCGCGCGGTCTGTCCATCGCCGACCAGCAGATCGTCGAGATCGCCAAGGCGCTCTCCTTCGACGCCCGCGTCCTGATCATGGACGAGCCGACCGCGGCCCTCACCGGCAGCGAGGTGGCCCGCCTGTTCGGCGTGGTCCGCACCCTGCGCGAGCAGGGCTCGGCGGTGCTGTTCATCTCGCACCGGCTGGAGGAGATCTTCCAGATCTGCGGGCGCGTCACGACGTTGCGCGACGGGGCGCTGATATCCAGCGAGCCGCTGGAGGGCATGACGGAGGACGACCTGGTACGCCGGATGGTCGGCCGCGACCTCGACGAGCTCTACCCCAAGCAGGACGTCGAGGCGGGCGAAGTCGCCCTGAGCGTGCGCCGACTGACCCGGGAGGGCGTCTTCACCGATGTCTCTTTCGACGTCCGGCGCGGCGAGATCGTCGGACTCGCCGGGCTCGTCGGCGCCGGCCGCACGGAGGTCGCGCGGTCCGTGTTCGGCGTCGACCGCTGGGACGCCGGAGAGGTGGAGGTCGACGGCCACGCACTGACGAACGGCGCCCCCTCCACCGCCATGGCCGCCGGGCTCGCCCTCGTCCCCGAGGACCGGCGCGCCCAGGGCCTGGTGATGGAGATGTCCATCGAGCGCAACATCGGCCTGACCGGGCTGCGTACGACGGTCAGGGCGGGCCTGATGGACCGCGGGGCCGAGCGCAGCCGCTCCCTCGACTGGGCGGTCAAGCTCCAGGTGAAGTACGCCCGGATCGCCGACACCGTCTCCACGCTCTCCGGCGGCAACCAGCAGAAGGTCGTGCTCGCCAAGTGGCTGGCCACCGGCCCCAAGGTGCTGATCGTCGACGAGCCCACCCGGGGCATCGACGTCGGCACCAAAGCCGAAGTGCACCGGCTGCTCAGCGAGTTGGCCGCCGACGGGGTGGCCGTCCTGATGATCTCCTCCGATCTGCCCGAGATCCTCGGCATGGCCGACCGCGTCCTCGTCATGCACGAGGGCCGGCTCACCGCCGAGATCCCACGTTCCGAAGCCACCGAGGAATCCGTGATGGCCGCCGCCACCGGGAGGGCCGCCGCATGACAGCCATCGAGAGGGCTGCCCGAATGACCCCGATCATCCCCCGGAGGGCCGCCGCATGACGGTGACCGCGCCCACCCCCGCCCCCGCCACCGAGGTGCCCAGGTCCAGCGGCACCCGGCTGGTGGACCGTGTCTTCAAGATGCGCGAACTCGCCATCCTGGCGGTCTTCCTGGTGATGATCGCCATCACCCAGATGGGCAACAGCGAGTTCCTGTCCGAGCAGGGCATCAAGGACCTGCTGCTGAACGCGACCATCCTCGTGCTGGTCGCCACCGGCCAGTCCCTCGTCGTCATCACCCGCAACGTCGACCTGTCCGTCGGCTCGACGCTCGGCGTCAGCGCCTTCGCGGCGGGCACCTATCTGCAGGGCGGCGGCAATCCCGTCGTCGCGGTCGTCCTCGCGGTGCTGCTCGGCATCGGCTGCGGACTGGTCAACGGCACGCTCGTCAGCCTCGGCCAGGTACCCGCGCTCGTCGTCACCCTGGGCACCCTCTACATCGTCCGCGGCATCGACTCCATCTGGGTCGGCTCCCGTCAGATCACGGCGGCCGATCTGCCCGGCGGATTCGTCGACTTCGGCTCCGGCGGCATCTCGGCGGTCCCGTATCTCGCGCTGATCGCCCTGGCCGTCCTGGTGGTCGCCGCGTACTACCTCAAGCACTTCGGCAGCGGCCGCGAGCTGTACGCGCTCGGCTCCAACCCGGAGGCCGCGCGGCTGGCCGGCATCCCGGTCCGCAACCGCATCCTGACCGCCTACATCGTCTGCGGCGGTCTCGCCGGTCTCGCCGGAGCCCTCTACCTCGCCCGGTTCGGCAACGTCGACTCAGGCACCGGCACCGGTTACGAACTCACCGTCGTCAGCGCTGTCGTGGTCGGCGGCGTCGTCTTCACCGGCGGCTCCGGCAGCGTCTACGGGGCCGCGCTCGGCGCCCTGCTGCTCACCTCCATCAACAGCGTCCTGCCCGCCCTCGGAGTCAGCTCCGTCTGGGTGCTCGCCATCAACGGCATCCTGCTCATCCTCGCCATCGCGGTCGACCGGATCGTCGCGCTGCGCGTGGCCGCCGCCCTGAAGAAGAGGAACGCCCGCCATGGCTGACTCCGCTCTCGCGCGCGCCGTCCGCTGGGACACGGTCGTCGGCGCCCTCCTCATCGTCCTGCTGCTCTTCTCCTTCTCCTTCGTGGACGGCTTCGGCAACGCCCTCAACCTGTCGTTCCTGATCGGCAACACCCTGCCGATCGCGCTGATCGCCCTGCCCATGACCCTGCTGGTGGTGGCCGGCGAGATCGACCTCTCCGTCGCCTCCACGGCCGGGCTCTCCGGCTCGGTGATGGGCGCCCTGTGGAACCAGGGCATGTCGATCGAGACGATCATCCCGCTCTGCCTGGTGCTCGGCGTGGTGTGCGGGCTCGTCAACGGCCTGCTGGTGACCCGGCTCGGGCTGCCGTCCCTCGCCGTCACCATCGGCACGCTCGCCGCCTACCGGGGCATCGCGCAGATCGTGCTCGGCTCCGACGCGGTCACCGACTTCCCCACCCAGTACCAGGACTTCGCGGCCGGACGCTTCGGGGACACGTTCGTCCCGCAGGCCCTCCCGCTCTTCCTGGTGCTGCTCGCCGTCGCCGTGGTCGTCCTGCACGCCACCCCCTTCGGGCGCTCCGCCTTCGCGATCGGCGCCAACGAGGAAGCTGCCCGGTTCGCCGGCATCCGGGTCAAGCGGCAGAAGCTGCTCCTGTTCGTCGCGACCGGCTTCATGGCCTCCCTGACCGGTGTGTTCTGGGCCCTGCACTACGCCAGCGCCCGCTACGACAACGCCACCGGGCTCGAACTCTCCGTCGTGGCCGCCGTCCTGCTCGGCGGCATCGACTTCGACGGTGGCAAGGGCACGCTCGGCGGCGCGATAGCGGGAGTGTTCCTGCTCGGCTCGCTGCAGAACGTGATGAGCCTCCTCAATGTCTCCGCGCAGTCGCAGATCGTCGTCACCGGCGTTCTGCTGGTCGTCTCCGTGCTCGGCCCCCGGGTCGCGCGGCAGATCTCCGTAGCGAGGGCGGGCCGCAGAGCCGCCTCGACTCCGATCTAGTAACCCCGCTCCGCTCACCCTCGTAAAGGAACCCTCAGCCATGCGCAAGTCTTCGATCCGCCGCACCTGCGCGGCGCTCGCCGCAGTCACCTCCCTCGCCCTGGCCGTCACCGCCTGTGGCGGCACCACCAAGAACGACGTCAAGGACACGGGCGGCTCCAACGCCGCCGCCGGCGCCAAGGCCGACCCGAACGCGGCCACCAAGAAGGGGCTCACCGTCGGCTTCCTGCCCAAGGCGGTCAACAACCCCTACTTCACCTCCTCCGACAAGGGCGGCGAGAAGGCGCTGACGGAACTGGGCTCGAAGTACAAGGAGGTCGGTACCAACAGCGCCACCGACACCAGCGGCCAGGTGAGTTACGTCAACACGCTCACCCAGCAGCAGGTCGACGCGATAGCGGTCTCCGCGCAGGACCCGGGCGCCCTGTGCACCGCGCTCAAGCAGGCCATGACGAACAAGATCAAGGTCGTCACCTACGACTCCGACACCAAGGCCGACTGCCGCAACGCCTTCGTCTCGCAGGCGAGCGCCGAGGACCTGGGCCGCACCGAGGTGCAGCTGCTCGCCAAGCAGATCAACTACAAGGGCGAGATCGCGATCCTGTCCGCGGGGCAGACCGCGACGAACCAGAACACCTGGATCGACTTCATGAAGGAGGAGCTGAAGGACCCCAAGTACAAGGACGTCAAGCTGGTCAAGGTCGCCTACGGCAACGACGAGGCCCAGCAGTCCTTCCAGCAGACGCAGGGCCTGCTCCAGGAGCACCCGAAGCTCGCCGGGATCATCTCCCCGACCACCGTCGGCATCAAGGCGGCCGCGCAGTACCTGTCCGGCTCCAAGTACAAGGGCAAGGTCAAGCTGACCGGCCTCGGCACCCCCAACGACATGCGCAAGTACGTCAAGAACGGCACCGTCGAGGGCTTCGAGCTGTGGGACCCGGCGAAGCTCGGCGAGCTGGCCGCCCGTACGGCCGTGGCGCTGTCCTCGGGGCAGATCACCGGCAAGGAGGGCGAGACCTTCAAGGCCGGCGACATGGGCTCCTTCACCATCGGCAAGGACGGCGTGATCAGCCTCGGCAAGCCGACCGTCTTCGACGCCAAGAACATCGACCAGTTCAACTTCTGACGGTCCGACGGTCCGACCTGCTGACGTCCTCACATTCTGGCGTCCTGACGGTCTCGCCGGACCGACTCCCGGGCCCCGGAGGGTCATTGATGCAACGTGTGTGCTTTCTGCTGAAGGTCCGTGCGGACCGCCTCGACGAGTACCGCGAGCGGCACGCCGCCGTGTGGCCCGAGATGCTCGACGCGCTCTCGGCCACCGGCTGGCATAATTACTCGCTCTTCCTGCGCGAGGACGGCCTGCTGGTCGGTTACCTGGAGACCGAGGACTTCGAGGCCGCGCGGGCCGCCATGGAAGCCACCGACGTCAATGCCCGCTGGCAGACGGAGATGGCGCCGTTCTTCACCTCGCTGGACGGCGCCAGACCCGACGAGGCCATGAGACCTCTCACCGAAGTGTTCCACCTCGCCTGAACGGCCGAAGTGTTCCACCTCGCCTGAACAGCCCGCCCGACTTGGCTGAACAGCCCGTCCGACCCACCCGCCCGCAGCCCGATCGAGGAGCCCGTACATGAGACGACGCACCGTGCTGACGACGGCCCTGCTGGGCGCCGTGGCGGGCCCAGCCATGACCGCCGGGACGGCGCGAGCGGCCGACCCCGGCCCCTCCGTCACCCTGACCGGCACCACCCAACTCGACTCCCAAGCCATCTACTTCGTCTCCTACGACGGCCTGGTCAACAACAACTCGTTCCAGAAGAACGGCCTGTTGACCTACCGTGGCTACCAGTACGCGGCCTGGTACACCGCCGACCGCAGCGCGGTCGTGGCCCGCCGGGCGCTCGGCGGCACCACCTGGTCCAAGATCACGCTCGGCCACAAGCTCAAGAGCGACGACTCCCACAACGTCATCTCCATGGGCGTCTCCCGGACCGACGGCCGGCTGCACCTGAACATGGACTCGCACAGCGACGGCTTCTTCTACGTCAAGTCGGTGGCCGGGCTGCTCGACAACGCCGCGTCGACGGCCTGGACCTCCGCTGTCCTCGGGGCCGTCCAGACCTCCCTGGACGGACTCGCGCTCACCACGCAGTTCACCTATCCGCAGTTCGTCGCGACCCCGGACGGCGGCCTCCAGCTGAGCTACCGCGTCGGCGTCTCCGGGAACGGGCGCAACGCCCTCGCCGAGTACGCCGGTTCGTCCTGGACCGCGCTCGGCGAGTGGTCCGCCTCCACGGGGACCTACACCAGCGCGCACGGGTCGAGCACGGCCCGGAACATGTATCTGCACGGGATCGACTACGACGTGAACGGCCGGTTGCACTCCTTCTTCACCTGGCGCGAGCAGAACGCCGCCGTGATGTGCAACGCCGGCGGCATCACCAATCACGACACCGGTTACGTCTACTCCGCCGACCGGGGCCGTAGTTGGCGCAACGACGCGGGCACCGTCGTCGGTACCACCGGAACCTCGGGCACGGTCGCCGTCACCGACGCCGGGCTCGTCGTCGACTCCCTCGACCCCGACCACTCCCTGATGAACCAGGAGAGCCAGACCACCGACTCGGCGGGCCTGCCGCACGCGATCATCAGCTATGTGCCCGGACGCTTCGGCCAGTGCACCACCGACTACGTCACCGACCGCACGGCCAACGGCCGGGCCTTCCACCTGCGGAAGAACTCCTCGGGCGGCTGGACCAAGACCGAGATCCCGGTCGCCCTGAACTCCAGCCAGCGCACCAAGCTGGTCCTCGACCGGTACGACAACGCCTACGCGATCATGCCGTTCGGGCGGATCGCCGGCGCCTCGAAGTCCTCCGGACACACCGACTGGAAGCTCCTGTTCGACGGCAGCGGTCTGAACGCCTTCGGCGAGGTCGTGATCGACGAGACGCGCGTCCCGCAGGACGGAACGCTGTCCGTGATGTATCAGGAGAAGTCCAGCGGGACCACGCCCTCGGCGCTGCACGTCGTCGATTTCCGGCTGCCCTCATGACCACTGAATTCGACCCGCTCGCGGGTAATGTGAGGGCCTGCCTGCCGCTTCTCGTTCTCCTGGAGGTTCCCGCCTGATGGCCCAGTCGGTGGGTATCAAGGACGTCGCCCGTGCCGCCGGAGTCTCCGTCGGAACGGTCTCGAACGTGATCAACCGCCCCGACTCGGTGGCCTCCGAGACGAGGGCACGCGTCCTGTCCGCCATCGACCGGCTCGGCTATGTACGCAGCGAGTCGGCCCGCCAACTGCGGGCCGGGCGCAGCCGGATCATGGGGCTTCTCGTCCTCGACATGGGCAACCCGTTCTTCGTGGACGTGGCGCGCGGCGCCGAGCGCGCGGCACGGGACACCGGACTCGGGGTGATGGTCTGCAACAGCGCGCAGTCCCCGAGCGAGGAGGCCGACTATCTGTCGCTCTTCGCCGAGCAGCGGGTGCGCGGGGTGCTGCTGACGCCCACCGACGCGAGCGGGCGCAACATCGAGGCGTTCCGCCGCAACGGCATCCCCTTCGTGCTGGTCGACCGGGTCGCCGAGGGCACCACCGAGTGCTCGGTCTCGGTCGACGACGTGGCGGGCGGCGCGCTCGCCGTCCGGCATCTCGTGGACGCGGGACACCGCTCGATCGCGTACGTCAGCGGTCCGCCCGGCCTCAGCCAGGTCAGGGACCGCCGAACGGGCGCGCTGAACGCTTTGGCCGAGGCGGGCCTCGGCCCGGCGAATCTGCGCGAGCTGCCGACCGAGCGCCTCGACGTGGCCGCCGGGCGCGACGCCGGTGCCCGGCTCCTGGGCCTCGCCGAGCGGCCCACCGCCGTCTTCTGCGCCAACGACCTGCTCGCCCTCGGCGTCCTGCAGGCCATGTACGCGGCCGGCGTCGGCGTGCCCGACGACCTCGCGATCGTCGGCTACGACGACATCGAGTTCGCGGCCGCCGCGGCCGTACCGCTCACCTCCGTGCGCCAGCCCGCCGTGACCATGGGCGCCCTCGCGGCGGAGCTGCTCCTTGAGGAGATCGACGCCGAGACCGCGCCGACGCCCCACGAACACCGGCGGGTCGTGCTCCAGCCGGAGCTGGTCGTGCGCCACTCCAGCCTGGCGGCGCGCTGACCAGCGGTTCAGTTCCCGGCCACGGCCTGCTGAGTCACTGTTCAGTTCATTTTCTTGATCCCCGGGCCGCGGAGCCCGGGGATGATGTGCTCAACTGGGACGCAGCCTGGAATCCGTAACGTCTCGGGAGCCCTGTTGACCGTCAGCTACCGCCAGCCCGGTGTCGTCCTCACCGACCACCGCTTCACCGTGCCCCTCGACCACGACCACCCGGCGGGCGAGACCATCGAACTGTTCGCCCGCGAGGTCGTCGCGAGCGACAAGGCGCACCAGACCCTGCCCTGGATGGTGTACCTCCAGGGTGGCCCCGGCTTCGGGGCGAATCGTTTCGTCGGCCGTCAGGCCTGGCTCGACCGGGCGCTGAAGGACTTCCGCGTCCTGCTGCTGGACCAGCGCGGCACCGGACTCTCGACGCCCGCCAACCGGCAGACGCTCCCGCTGCGCGGCGGCCCCCGCGAGCAGGCCGACTACCTCGCGCTCTTCCGCGCCGACTCGATCGTCCGGGACTGCGAGGCCATCCGGCCCGGACTCACCGGCGGAGCGCCCTGGACGGTCCTCGGCCAGAGCTTCGGCGGCTTCTGCACCGTGCGCTATCTGTCCAGCGCTCCCGAGGGACTGAGCGCCGCCGTCGTCACCGGCGGCCTGCCCTCCCTCGACGGCCACGCGGACGACGTCTACCGCGCCGCCTACCCGCGCATCGAGCGCAAGGTCGCCGCGCACTACGCGCGCTACCCGCAGGACGTCGAGCGCGCCCGCCGGATCGCGGAGTACCTGCTCCAGCACGAACCGGTCCTGAGCGGCGGCTACCGCCTGACCGTCGAGGCCTTCCAGTCGCTGGGCATCCTGCTGGGCGGCAGCGAGGGCAGCCACCGGCTGCACTACCTGCTGGAGGACGCCTTCGTCCGCACCCCGCAGGGCCCGGCGCTCTCCGACGCCTTCCAGGAGGAGGTCCAGGGGCTGCTCTCGTATGCGGGGCACCCGCTGTACGCGCTGGTCCACGAGGCCTGCTACGCCCAGGGCGACCGCCCCACGGCCTGGTCCGCCGAGCGCGTGCGCGCCGAGTTCCCGCAGTTCGACGCGGCCAAGACCCTCGCGGACGACGGACCGCTGCTGTTCACCGGCGAGTCCGTGCACCCCTGGTTGTTCGAGACCGACCCGGCGCTGCGCCCGCTGCGGGAGACCGCCGAGGAACTGGCCGCCCGCACCGACTGGGCGCCGCTGTACGACCCGGCCCGCCTCGCCGCGAACGAGGTACCGGTCGCGGCGGCGGTCTACCACGACGACATGTACGTCGACGCGGAGCACTCCCTGTGCACCGCGCGTGCCGTCCGGGGCCTGCGCACCTGGGTGACCGACGAGTTCGAGCACGACGGGGTACGGGCCGGGGGTCCGCGTGTCCTGGACCGGCTGCTGGCGCTCACCCGCGACGAGGTCTGACAGGTCCGCACCCCGCGCCGTCCGGCCCCGTCAACGGGTTCCGCCGGACGGCGCAGCCGTGTCCGGCACCGGTCGCCGACGACCGGACGCGGACATAGCGTCGCAGACGACATGAAGTCGTCTGCGGATCGAGGGACCGGCATGAGTGTTCTGGTGCAGAACCAGAGTGCGGCGTGGAACCAGAAGCTCTACGACACCATTTTCGAGCGGGTGATCCCGGACCGCGCGAAACCGCCCGCCGGGCTCGTCGCCCACTACAGCGCGCCCCTCGCGTCGGGCGGCTTCCAGGTCGTCGACGTATGGGAGTCGGAGGACGCCTACCGGCGGTTCGAGGCGGAGGTCATCGCGCCCGCCGCGCAGGACCTCGGCCTGCCTCCGTTCGACACGACGGTGGTCGAGATCCACAACTCCCTCGTCGTGTAACGGCTTTCCCCGAACCCTTCATCCGGTAAGCGGCGCCTCCTAGGATTCTGACGGTCTGTCAGAATCCTGAGGGGGTACGGATGATCGACACCACGCGTACGGACATCCCGGCCGGCGAGGAGCGGCTGCGCCTCGACGTCGAGGGCGGGATCGGCGTCCTCACCCTGTGCCGCCCGGCGAAGCTCAACGCGTGGAGCTGGGAGTCCACCCGTCAGCTCGGCCTGTTCGCCGACCGGATCCGCTTCGACGCGTCGATCCGGGTGGTGCTGCTGCGGGCCGAGGGACGCGCCTTCTGCGCGGGGATCGATGTGAGCGCCCCGGGCGGCGCGATCACCGGCCGCTCGGGTGCCGAGCGTGCCCGCGCGTACTACGAGGGCATCCGCTGGGCGCACGAGCGCTTCGCGGCCTTCGCCCGGCTGCCGCAGCCGGTCGTCGCGGCCGTCCAGGGCTACTGTCTCGGCTTCGGGTTCGAACTGGCGCTGATGGCGGACATCAGGATCGCCTCCCGCGGCGCCGTGTTCGCCCTGCCCGAGGCCCAGTTGGGGCTGTCCGTCGACGCCGGCGGGGACCTGCGGATCGCGCGCGAGGCGGGCGCGGGGTGGGCGAAGTTCCTCGCGCTGACCGGGAGACGGCTCGACGCGACGACTGCCGAACGTCTGCATCTCGTCCAACTCATTTCGGACGAAGGTGAATTGGACAAGACGGCCCGGGCCGTCGCCGCGGAGATCGCGGCGAACGGACCGCTCGCCGTGCAGGGCGTCAAGCACGACATCGACGCGTACGCCGACGCCGGTCTCGCCGCGGCCCTGGACCGGACCGCCCTGTCGGCCGCGCTCACCCTGACCTCCGACGACGCGGCGGAGGGATACGCGGCCAAGGGCGCCCGCCGCGCGCCGCGTTTCGAGGGAAAGTGACCGACGTGTTTTGATCGGTCACTCTTCCGTAGGACGAGGCAGGGGGACCGATGAACGACAGTGAACTCCTCGCGGACCGGTTCGAGGAGCACCGGGGCCGGCTGAGGGCGGTGGCCTACCGGATGCTGGGATCGCTCAGCGAGGCGGACGACGCCGTCCAGGAGACCTGGCTGAAGCTCGGCCGCACCGACCCGGACGAGATCAGGAACCTGGGCGCTTGGCTCACCACCGTGGCCGGCCGGGTGTGCCTGGACATGCTGCGCTCGCGTACAGCGCGCCGCGAGGACCCCTTGGAGCCCTCGGACAGCTTCGTCCCCGACCCCGTCGTCAGCCCCCTGGACCGGATCGATCCCGAACAGGAGGTGCTGCTGGCCGACTCGGTCGGGCTCGCCCTTCTCGTGGTCCTGGAGACGCTGGATCCCGCCGAGCGGCTCGCCTTCGTGCTGCACGACATGTTCGCGGTGCCGTTCGACGACATCGCGCCGATCGTGGGCCGTTCCTCGGCAGCCACCCGTCAGCTCGCCAGCCGTGCGCGGCGCCGCGTCAAGGAAGGCGCCCCCGAGCCCGAGCGGGACGTCATCCGGCAGCGGGAGGTCCTCGACGCCTTCCTCGCGGCGTCGCGCGGCGGGGACTTCGAGGCCCTCGTCGCCGTCCTGGACCCCGATGTGGTGCTGCGCGCCGACGCGGGTCCGACGGCCGGCGGGGTGGCCGTGTCCAGGCTGGTCCGCGGTGCCGAGGCGGTGGCCCGGCAGGCGCTCGCCTTCGCGCGGTTCGGGGCGGCCTCCCGGCTCGTCCAGGTCAACGGGGAGGCGGGTGTCGTCGCGCTCGTGGACGGCCGGCCGCACTCGGTCATGGGCGTCACCGTCGTCGACGGCAGGATCGTCGCGATGCACATTCTCGCCGACCCCGACCGGCTCGCCCGGCTCGACCTCGCGGGGGCGAGGGCGGGGGAGTGAGGGTCAGCCGGTGAAGGGACCACGCCCCAACTGGTCCCGCACCGGCGTGACCGGCGGGCTGACGAGCTCCCTGCGCTGCCAGTTCGCGCCGTCCACGACGAGGGTGTGACCGGTGATGAAACGGGCGTAGGGAGACGCCAAAAAGGTGGCGGCCCAGCCGAGTTCGCGGGGCGCGCCGACGCGCAGGGCCGGCTGCCGCCGGTCGTTCGCGGCGCGCCCCCTGCTGTCCGCGCTGTCCGCGGTGGCCGTATCGGCCGCGGCCCGTGCCAGGTTGCCGCGGATGTCGTCCGTCATGTCCTCGTGCGGCATCAGCCCCGGCACCAGACCGTTGACCTGGATGCCGTACGGGCCCCACTCCACGGCCAGGGTCCGCACGAGGCTCTCCACGCCCGCCTTGGCCGCCGCGCTGTGCGCGAAACCTGGGCCGCCCGTCCAGGCGTAGGACGCGCCGACGTCGATGACCGACCCCGGTGTGCCCGCGGCCAGATGTCGCCTCCCGAACTCACGGGTCATCAGAAACGTCCCTGTGAGGGTGATGTCGACGACCGCTTGCCAGGCGTTCGGCGACATGTCCTCGGTGGGGACCGGGAAGTTGGCGGCCGCGTTGTTGACCAGCACGTCGGGAAGCGCGCACCCGTCGAACACCTCGGAGATGCGCTTCGGGTCCCGGATGTCGCACACGGCGGACGTCACCCGGGTACCCAGCCTCGCCAACTCCGCCCGGGCGGGAGCGAGATGCCGCTCACGCCGGCTGACGATCAGCAGATCGGCCCCCAGCCGGGCGAACTCCGCCGCGATCGCCCTGCCGAGTCCGGTGCCGCCACCGGTGACCAGCACCAGTGAGCCGTCGTACGTACCGGCCGGCAGGGCGCTCGCGCCCAGCGGGGGAGGAGAGGGGAGGCCGGGGAACGCTGTGGAGTCCATGGCGCACTCGATACCCGGTGCGCCGTCAAACATCCAGACAAGGACCGCGAGGATCACCTCGGGAAGGGTCGGGCCGTCAAGTCGGCGCAGTTCAGGGGCGCGTCCCGGGCTCAGTAGGCTGGGGGACATGCAAGAAGACGGCAGCACGCACCCGGACCCACGCCTCGAACTGCGAGCCGACTGCGGTCAGTGCTTCGGACTGTGCTGTGTCGCCCTGCCCTTCGCCCGCTCGGCCGACTTTGCGATCGACAAGGGCGCGGGCGAGCCCTGCCCGAATCTGGAGAGCGACTTCCGCTGCGGTGTCCACACCCGGCTGCGGCGGACCGGCTTCACGGGCTGCACGGTCTACGACTGTTTCGGAGCCGGGCAGCAGGTTTCCCAGGTGACCTTCGGCGGGGTGGACTGGCGCTCGGGGTCCAAGGAGCGCGCCCGGCAGATGTTCGACGTGTTCCCCGTCGTACGCCACCTCCATGAACTGCTCTGGTACTTGAACGAGGCACTGACGCTCCCCGCCGCGCGTCCCGTGCACGCCGACGTCCGGCGCCTGCTCGCCACGACGGAGCGCCTCACCCGGCAAACCCCCGAGGAACTGGGCGCGTTGGACGTGGGCGCGCACCGGCAGGAGGTCAACGAAGTGCTCCTGCGGACCAGTGAGCTCGTACGGGCCGGGGTCGGCGGGGGCAGGAAGAAGGACCGGCGCGGCGCCGATCTGATGGGCGCCGGTCTCAGGGGTGCCGACCTGCGCGGCGCGAGTCTGCGCGGTGCGCTCCTCATCGCCGCCGATCTCACCGGGGCCGATCTGCGCGGCGCCGACCTGATCGGTGCCGACCTCCGGGACACCGACCTCACCGACGCCGATCTGACCGGAGCCGTCTTCCTCACCCAGCCACAGTTGAACGCGGCCCGCGGCAGCGCCGGCACTCGGATTCCGGCATCGGTCGACCGCCCCGGCCACTGGACCGCTCGGGGCTGAGGGCGGGGACTCACCCAGACCGGCAGGGGGTCGAGCGGTACCGCACGGCCGGGGACGCGCCTCGGACCCGGGGCGGGGCCTCACTCGGCGGCGCGGGCCAAGGCCGCCTCCCGTTCCGGCACCACAGGCGTACGCCGTTCGAGGTGCAGGCGCAGGCCTTCCGGCATCAGGGTCAGCCGCTCGGCCACCCGCAGCCGGTAGCCGGGCTCGGGCCGCAGGTCGTAGCGGCGCAGCAGGAGTCCGAGGACCAGCGTCGCCTCGTGCAGCGCGAACTGGCGGCCGATGCAGGCGCGTGCCCCGGTGCCGAAGGGCTTGAAGGTGTGCGCGGGCCGGGCCCGTACCGCCTTGGCGTCGAAGCGGTCCGGGTCGAACTCCTCGGCGTCGGCGCCCCACACCT
Source organism: Streptomyces sp. NPDC005784 (assembly GCF_042871525.1). Lineage (NCBI taxonomy): Bacteria > Bacillati > Actinomycetota > Actinomycetes > Kitasatosporales > Streptomycetaceae > Streptomyces > Streptomyces sp. NPDC005784. The sequence goes on along the minus strand of NZ_JBIAIQ010000012.1, from coordinate 141,385 downwards.
CCGGGTCCCGGTGCAGCATCGCGGTGAGGACCAGCGCCCAGGCCCCCTGCCGCATCGGGTGGACACCGCCGAGCAGGGTGTCGTGCCGGGCCTCGCGCGCGAACGCCGGTGCCGTCGGCCACAGGCGCAGCGACTCGTCGAGGACCCGGCGGACGTAGCGGAGTTTGGCGACCTGCTCGTAGCCCGGCCGGTCCGTGCCGCCCCAGACGCGGTCGACCTCCGCACGCGCACGGTCGGCGACCTCCGGGTGCCGGGCGAGGTAGTGCAGGGCGAAGGAGAGGGCGCCCGAGGTGGTCTCGTGGCCCGCGATCAGGAAGGTGATGACCTGGCGGCGAATGTTCTCGGGGGTCAGCCGCTCCCCGGTCTCCGGGTGCGCGGTCTCCAGCATGCGGTCGAGCAGGTCCCCCTCGCCGCCGGCGGCCCGGCGGGAGGCGACCACCGCGTCGACCGTGCGATTGAGGTACGCCATGTCCGCCGCGTTGCGCCGGGAGGCGCCCCGCAGCAGGAGCGGAGCCAGCGGGACCGGGACGACGTTGAGGCGTTGCGCGTAGGTCAGCGTGCCCACCATCGCGTTCACGAAGGGGTGCGGCCGGGAGCGCTCGAAGGAGGCGAAGTCATGGCCGAAGCCGGTCCTCGCGATCGTCTCCAGCGTCAGCTTCGTCATGTCGCCCGGCACGTCCACCGCGCGCCCCGCCGCCTGCTCCCCGTCCCAGCGGTCCGTCAGCCGCTCGGTCACGGCCAGCATCATCGGGTGGTAGCCCTCCATGGCCTCGCGGCTGAAACCGGGGGCGAGGACGTCGTGCGCCAACTGCCAGTTGGGCTCGTGGTTGTAGGCGGTGAACAGTCCGTCCCCGGCGACCGGACGGAGATTGGCGACCCCCAGGCCCACGTGCTTCGCGAACCGCGACTCGTCGGCCAGTTCGGCGGCGAGATCCGAGCCCCAGACGAAGACGATCTCGTTGCGGAAGGCCCTGCGCCGGAAGATCGGCCCGAGCTGCCGTCCGAACTTCATGGAGTCCTGCAAGGGGGAGCGGACGTCGGCGCCGAGCACATCGCCGACGAGCGGCACGCGGCGCGGCGGATGCGGAATGCGGTGCAGTTCCGGCCAGCCCAGCTCCGCGCTGCGGAACCCCTTGGGCCGGGCGGCCTCCTTCGTCTCCGCCATGACGCCATCTCCCTTGTGCCTCGGGCAGGTTGACTCTGTTGTACGCGAGTTCAATAGCGGCATTCAGTGTGGTCCCCTTGTTGAACCGACGTCAAGTAAAGTGCGGGCATGACGGGGAAGCAGGGGGAGCGCGCACGCCGCCGGCTCAGCACCGAGGAGCGCCGGGAGCAGCTCCTGTCGGTCGGCGCCCGCCTGTTCTCGGAGAGCCCGTACGACGACGTGTGGATCGAGCAGGTCGCCGAGATCGCCGGAGTCTCGCGCGGTCTGCTGTACCACTACTTCCCGACGAAGCGGGACTTCTTCGCGGCGGTGGTCGAGCGGGAGAGCGGCCGGATGCTGCGGATGACCGCGGCCGTGCCCGGTGTTCCGGTGCGCGAGCAGCTCGGTGCGGGCCTGGACACCTTCCTCGGGTACGTGGAGGAGCACGCCCACGGGTTCCGTGCCTTCCATCGCGCCGACGCGGCCGGTGACCAGGCCGTGCGCAGGGTCTATCAGGAGGCGCTGGCCGCGCAGGAGCTGCAGATCCTTCAGGCGCTGGCGGCGGATCCCGAGCTCGGCCGGGCGTCCGAGGACCGTCTTGAACTCCGTATCGCCGTCCGCGGGTGGCTGGCCTTCACCACGGCCGTGTGTCTGGAGTGGCTCAGGGGTGCGGACCTGACCCGCGATCAGGTACGGGACCTGTGTGCGCGGGCCCTGCTCGGCGCGATCACGCCCTGAAATCCGCCCTGTCGGGTGGCCGTGATTGCCCGTTCGGCGGGCGCGATTCCCCGTTCGACGGCCGTGAATCCACGAGTCGGGTTCCCCGCCCGGCGAGGCGTGGTTGGCGTACGCCGGGATCTCCGATAGGTTAGGCAAGCCTTACCTAAGGAGGAAGCTGATGGGTGACCGTCACACCTGGACGGCCGCGCCCGCCGCGGCGGAGCACGCCCGCTCGGTGCTCGCCGTGGCCTGGTCCTGCGCCGTGAGCGCGGAGGGCGGCCGGGAGGAGTTCGTCGGCGCGCACTCCGTCGCCGCCGACGGCCGGGTGCTCCTGTGCGTGCCGGAGGACAGCGCGCTGCTCGCGGCCGCCATCTGCTCGCCGCGCGGAGAGCCCTCCGCCGTCCTGGAGTTCGCCGATGTCGCGCCGGTTCCCGTGCGGAGCCGGATCCGGGCCCGGCTCTGGCTCGCCGGCTGGTTCGTCCCCGAGGACGGGCATCTGTCGTTCCGTCCGACCCGCGCTGTGCTGCGCCGGCCCGACGGGACCGTGGTGGTCGACCTGGACGGACTGGCCGACGCCGAGCCCGACCCGCTCGCGCTCGCCGAGGCCCAGTTGCTCATCCATCTCGCCGACGCCCACCCGGACGCCGTCGAGCGGCTCACCCGCCTCGTCGAACCGGACAGTCTGCACGGCGCGGTGCGCGTCCAGCCGCTCGCCGTCGACCGGCACGGACTCACCCTGCGCATCGAGCGGGTGCGCGGCAACGGCGACGTACGCCTGCCGTTCCACGCACCAGCCGACGACGTCTCCCAACTGACGGAGCGTATGCACGTGTTGCTCAGCCAGGCGAGCGTCGCCGCCTGTCCCCGTTCCCTACAGCGGCAGCGCACAGACCGCGACGGGTGAGGCGAACGGATCGCCCACGCGCCCGAGTTCACCGCTCTCGTCGTCGACCTGGAAGACGGTGACCGTGCTCGACCGCTGGTTCGCCGCGAACAGCAGCCGTCCGTCAGGGGAGAACGCGATGTGGCGCGGGAAGTCGCCGCCGACCGGCACCGTGTCCAGCAGCCGCAGTCGGGCGCCGTCCGCCTCGATCGCGTACCGCGTCAGGCTGTTGTGGCCCCGGTTGGCGAGAAAGGCGTACGAGCCGTTCGACGTCACCAGGAGCTCCGCCGGGTAACTCGTGCCGCTTCCCGTGCCCGTTGACTGCGGCTCGCCCACGGTGAGGCGACCGGTCGCCGGATCGTAGCCGCAGACCGTCACCGTGTTGTCGACCTCGTTGGCGAGATAGGCGTACCGGCCGCCGGGGTGGAACGTGAGATGACGCGGGCCCGCGCCCGGCTTCGTGCCCGCCCTGGACACCTCGGTCAGCGTGCCCCTGTTCTCGTCGAGGCGGTAGGTGTACACCGTGTCGGTGCCCAGGTCGACGGCGAGCAGATGGCCGCCGTCCGGGCTGGTGATGAACTGGTGTGCGTGCGGGCCCTGTTGGCCCGGACCGGGCGCCGGGCTCGAGTGCGTGACCAGATCTGTGCGCTCGCCGGGCGCGCCGGACGCGTCGATGGGATGCACCGCGACACTTCCCGAGGCGTAGTTCGCGCTCAGCAGCCAGCGCCCGCCCGGATGCACGGACACATGGCAGGGGCCCGCGCCGCCGGTGGAGCGACTGCCGAGCACCTCGGTCCCCGGGAGGCGTACGGCCGTCACCGCGCCCGCGTTCTGCTCGTCGACGGCGTACAGTGTGCGGCCGTCCGGATGCACCGCCAGGAAGGACGGGTTGTCCACGCCCGTCACGACACCGCCGCCGCCTACCGCGCCGGTCTCCGCGTCGTACGTGGCGAGACCGATTCCCTTCCCGGCGCCGTCGCCCGACGTGTACGTGCCCAGGAACAGCGGGCGGGGGCCGGAGCGGGGCGCCGGCGACGCGGGCGCCGACGGAGTCGCCGAGGCGGAGGGGCCGGCCGGCGGCGCCTTCGGAAGCGGCGTCGTCACGGCGGGGTCGGCCGGCGGAGCGGCCGGCGCAGGGACCGTCGTGATCGCGGCGGCCCCCGCCAGCGCGCCCACGAAGCGGCGTCTGGTCCAGCCGCCGCCCGCGCCGCGCGACGGTCCTGCGCCACTGCTCATGCCTGCACCTCGGGGTGTCGGTTGCCTCGGCCGTGACAGCCACCTTGGCGTGCGGCACCCCGGAAGTGCAAGAACGGCAATATGCGTTGCGCAGCATGCAATGCCGAGGGGCTACCAGTCGCCGTCCTCGACCGGCTTGCCCGGCGCGTCACCGAGCGGCTTCACCTGATGGGGTGAGGGCTGCTGCCAGGGCTCGTGGTCGTCGCCCAGCCAGTCGCCGACCGGCTGCACCGACCCCAGCTCGTCCGTGGGGGCCAGATCGGCGGCGTCCTGGTCGTAGTAGTCGAACCAGGGGAGCCCCGCGCGGGTGTACGCCGCACGGTCCACCGGGGACGGCGGCGGTGCCTCGCCGGTGATACGGCGCCACTCCGGAGGCGTCACGAGATGCACGAACACGCGCCCGGCCGGCTCCTTGGCCCAGGCCTTCAGCGGCCGGTCGTCCCGGTAGACCTCCTGGCGCATCGAACCGCCGACGCCGAGACCCATCGCGGGGGCGCTGCGCGGGCGGCCCGGAGCGGCTCCGGCGGCGGTGGGCGCGGCGCCGGGTGATGGCGGCGCCGCCATCATCGGCATGGCCGCGCCGTACGCGCCCGGCGGGGGCATCCGCAGGCGCTCCTGCGCCTTGCGGAGCTCCGCCTCGCGCCACGCCGCGAGCTCCTTGGGAGCGAGCGGGAACGACTGGAGCTGGACGCCGCCCCAGACCTCCTCGCCGGTGACCTGGCCCTCGACCGTCGCCCCCAGACCCAGCGGTACGGCCACGAACTGGCGGACCGTGCCCTTGCCGGAATTGATGCCGTCGAGCCAGGGTTGTCGGGGCAGTACGACGTAGTTCTGCGGGTCGCGGGTGAGCCGGGAACTCCACGGCTTGCCGGAGACGGCACACACCTTGCCCACGCCGACCTGCAACGCGGCCGGCTCCGTCGTCCCGGCGAAACTCAGCCACATGGCCTCGCGCAGATACACCGGCAGCATCACACCGCCACGGGCCCGCCACTCGGCGGGCACCCGGTCCCCGTAGTCCTCGACGCGCCGGACGGGGAACTCACCGAGCCCCGGCGGCAACGCGTGCGTGCCCGTCTCCGGGAGGCGCAGGGTCCGGATGAACCGCACCTGCACCCCGCCCGGCAGCCGCAGTGCGTTCCCGTCGATCCGTACGGTGTCCTCGGTCATCCGCCCGCCCCCTCATCGTCCTGCTGTCGGCTCATCGTCCTGCTGTCGGCGACGCCGTGCGGCTCACCGCTCCACCACGTCGTGCCGCTTCCTCGCACGGAACTCGTCACTGAGAACGAGAACGACCGGAAGCCGTGGAACGGTTCCGGTTCCGGTTCCGGCGCAGTGGGCGCGGCAGGCGCAGTCGGCGTTGTAGCCGTGTCAGGCGCGGCCGGCGCTCCCGTTCCGCGGCCGCGCAGCGGTCCAGCTCCTCCAGGAGACGGCGGGTCCGGTGCTCGGTGTCCAGCTCGTCGATGATGCGGGTGACCTCGGTCAGGACGGAGCCGTGCAGCTGCCACTGGCTCGCGTCGCGCTGGATCTCTTCGAGGAACAGCTGCGCCAATTTGTCCCGGGTGGAGGCCGCCGTGCTGAGCTCCGCGCTGAGCCGCTCCTCGGCGGACTCGGCGCTCTGGGTGACATCGGTGGTCACCAGCACCGCGAAGCTGACGATCGCGTCGGCGACCTCGGACAGCAGTTCCTCCAGTACGGCCCCCGCCTGCGGTTCGAACAGCGGTTGGGGCTCCCGCTCCTTGGCGAGGTCGGTGAGGCTGCGCGCGAGGACCCGCAGGACCACCGTGCAGATCTCCAGGGTGTCCAGGCCGGTGCGCAGCACGACCCGGTGCAGCAGCCCCTCGCGCACTCGCGGATTGAGTTTCAGGCTGTCCTCGGCCTGCCGCAGGGCCGCGTCCACCCCGGAGATGTCGTGGTCGAGCCGGCGGGCCTCGTGCAGCCGCTCGGCCGCCACATGGAAGGGGGTGCGCCCGGCGGCCTCCTCGCCGATCCGCAGCATCAACTGCCGCACCCGGCGTGCCAGATCCTCGATGGACTCACCGGCCACGCCCACCCAGACGGGTGGTGCGAGGACGAGGTTGCAGGCGAGGCCCACGACCGCTCCGATCAGTGTCTCCAGTACGCGCGCCCACGCGGTGTCGCCCACTCTGGTGACGCCGAGGACCAGCATGGCGCTGATCGCCACCTCGGGCACGAACTCGCTGACCCGGACCAGATGGCCCACCGCGAGCGAGGCGAGGATGATCAGGCCCAGACTCCACCAGGTCAGGCCCACGAGGCTGCTGAAGCCGATGGCGATGACGACGCCGGCCACCACGGAGTTCACCCGGCGGACGGCGGTGGTGATCGTCGAGTACAGGGTGACCTGCACGACCAGCAGCGCGGTCAGCGGTGCGGTCAGCGGCGCGGGCTCGGGACTGAGATGAATGGCCACCACGTACGCGATCGTCGCGGCGGCCGTCGACCGCAGTGTCTGGACGACCACCGGCTCCCGGCGCCGCTCCACGATCTTCGCGACGGATGCCGTCCACTCACCACGTGCCTCTTGCATCCTTGTGGCCTTCCCGTTTAACAGGAGTACCGAACGTCCTGATCGCGGACCGTATCTGTCCGCAAGGGGTCCTAGGTTGAAGGCATCAGCTGGGTCGGACGGCATCAGGAGGCACCGGAATGAGCGGAACGGGCAACGTCGAGGGCATCGAACTGCTGACGCGGGCGCACGACCGGCTGCGCGGTGTGGCCGCGGGTGTACCGGAGGGCATCTGGGGAGCGCCGACGCCGTGCAGCGAGTGGACGGTGCGCCAGGTGCTCAACCACGCGCGACTCGACCAGCAGGCGTACGGCGCGGCGATCACCGGCACCGGGTGGCCCGACGCGGACCCCTTCCACCCCGTCGACGGTCTGGAGGCCGATGCGACGGCGGCGCTCGACAAGGTCCTCGCCGACGTTGCCGGCGTCTACGCGGGGTTGCCGGCCGACGCCGAGGAGGTGGCGACGCCGCTCGGGCCGCTGCCGTTCCGGGTGGCGGCCGCCGCGGCCGCCATGGACGCGGCCGTGCACGCCTGGGACATCGCCGTGGCGACCGGCCAGGCATCCCCCCTCGACGACGATCTGGCCGAAGGTATTCGGCTCGCGGCGGACCGGCTGGCCGATCACCTCCGCGCATCCTTCGGGGTGTTCGCCGCCGCGCGCGAGGTACCGGACGGCGCCGGCCGGGCCGAGGCGCTGCTCGCCTTCCTGGGCCGCGACCCGCACTGGGCCCCTGCCGGTCCCTGACGAGCCCGGGGGGCGCCGTGCCTGCGAGTGGCCATGCCCGCCGGTCGCGATGCCTGCGAGTGGCCATGCCTGTGGGTCGCCGTGCCCGCCGGTCCCCATTCGCGCGGGTCGTCATGCGCGCGGCGATGGCCCGCTGGGAACGGCGCGAAGCCCGGCGGCCCCGCCCCGGACACCGGCACCGGAGCCGCCTCCGACCCGGGCGTCGACACTGCCTCGGACAGCGGCCGTCCCGGACACCGGCGCAGGAGCTACGGACACCGGCGCAGGAGCTACGGACACCGGCGCCGGAGCCTTCGCCGTTCAGTCCCGCAGCTTCGCCAGGAAGGCGGACAGGTTGCCGACCGTTCGGGCGATCTGCTGCTCCGTCGTGAGGGTCTCCTCGAAGCGGCTTCCCGACCGGAGGTCCCTCTTCCCGCGGACGTAGAGGGAGCAGGCGAGGTCGGCGCAGATGTAGATGCCGACCGAATTGCCCTCGCGGCCCGCCGCTCCCGCCTTGCGGGCGGTCATCAGCGAGACCCCGTCACCCGGGTGTGTGGTCAGGCACAGCGAACACATGCTGCGGTGCAGAAGTCCGCGCCGGGAGGACGGGAGACGAAGGGTGATCCCTACGAACCCCCCTTCGCCCCCTTCCCGTTCGGCGACGAGATAGCTGCGGTCGGGCGCACCGGGATCCCGCCAGCCCAGGAAGTCCAGGTCGTCCCAGGGGTGTTGGCCGAGATCACGAGGCATGGCGAGCCGCTTGGCCTCGCCCCGGGAGCAGTTGAGAAACGAGCTGCGGATGTCCTGCTCGGTGAGTGATCTCATGGGAGTCCTCCTGGGTGCCGGGTACCGACGATCCAAAACCTAGGGGCACTAGGTTTTGGCCGAAGATACCTAGTTCCATGAGGGGGAACCAATGGATTTCGGGGACAGTACGACGACGCGGAACGGGACCGCGCCGCAGGAACGGGCCTGCGCCATGTCGCGGCCCGTTCCTCCGGCCCCGCACTGGATCCCGGGCTGCGGCCGACCCTGAACCTCCATCCGGACCGGCTCGTGCGCGGGATACCGATCCTGGAGGCGCCGGCCCAGGACGGTGACGATCAACTGCCTGGTCGCGGAGGGCGACGAGCGGTTGACGATCACTGGCCGGGCAGCGACCGCGCGCCCGCGGAGGATCCGGTCATGGTCCGCAGCTCGTCCTCGACGGACACCCCGTAGTGCGCCCTACCGCGGTGCCTGGAAGCCGCCGATCTTCTGCTCGAGCAGTTCGGCCAGCCGCAGCGGCGTGCGGTCCTCGAACATCGGACCGATGAGCTGCACTCCCACCGGCAGACCCTCCGGGGACCGGCCCGCTGGTACGGCGGTGGCCGGCAGGCCGGGCATGGTGGCCACACCGGCCCAGACGAGTTGGTCGAAGTACGGGTACCCGATGCCGTCGATGTCGAGCCGGCGTTCCCTCGGATCGGGGTTGCGGTCGTGCGGGAACGCGGGAGTGGGCGTGATCGGACACACCACGGCATCGAACTCGGCGAAGAGCTGCCGCCAGCCGTGGCGGTGGAGCTCGCGACGGTTGTTCGCCTCGATCCAGTCGCGGTGGCTGAACACCATGCTGCGCAGCCGCGTCGCGTCGAGGCTCTGGTCGTCCGCGCTCAGTCCGGCGGCGCGGGTCCGCAACTCCTCGTACGCTTCGACGGGAAAACGCGCAACGGAGCTCGAAAACAGCAACTGCGTGTAGAGCGTCGCGGCTTCGGTCGGATCGGGCAGCAGCGGAGTGTGCCGTTCGACGCGGGCGCCGGCGTCGACAAGGGCGTCGGCCACCCGGTTCACGCCCGCCCGCACAGCGGACCCGGTCGGAATGAGTGGATGCTCGTCGAGGACCAGGACGCGGAAGTCGCGGAGCCGTTCGTGGCGCGCGGGCGGCAGCGTCAGGTGGTACGCCACACCGAGCGTCAGCGGGTCCGGTCCGGCCATGACATCGAGCAGGAGAGTGAGGTCGCGAGCGGTGCGCGCCATCGGACCGACGACGGCGAGGTCGTGCTCGACCGGCAATCGTGGTGCCGGCGGCGCGACCATGCCGCGGCTCGCCGCCAGCCCGAGTGTCGGCTTGTGCGCGTAGATGCCGCAGAAATGCGCGGGGGTGCGCAACGAACCGGCGAGGTCGGAGCCGATGGACAGCGCGCCGAATCCGGACGCCAGGGCCGCCGCCGAGCCGCCGGAGGATCCGCCCGACGTACGACGGTGGTCCCATGGGTTGTTGGTGGTGCCGTAGATCTCGTTGAAGGTCTGTATGTCCTGGAGCCCCACGGGCACATTGGTCTTGCCGAGCACCACCGCGCCCGCGGCCTTGAGCCGCGACACCTGCACCGCGTCCTCGGCCGGCATGTAGTTCCGGTGCGGCAGCATGCCCCAGGTCGTGGGCAGCCCCGCGATGTCGTACGACTCCTTGACCGTCACCGGAATGCCGAGCAGCGGCCGGTCCTCCCCGCGGGCGCGCGCCCGGTCGGCACCGCGCGCGGCGGCCCGTGCACGGTCGAAGTCCGGCATGCAGATCGCGTTGATCGCCTTGTCGTTCCGCTCGATACGGGCGATCGCCTCGTCGGTCAGTTCCGCCGAGGTCACTTCACCGGCACGTAAGGCAGCCGCGAGTTCTTCGGCCGTCTGAAAGTTCTGTTCCATGAATTCGACCGTACCGACCCCCGGAACAGGTCATGAAATGTCTCTTCGCACAACGCGATTGATGTCTCAAAACTCATCATGTTCGGGTGCGCGAGGCGGTGGTCCCGCAACTGACGGCCGCCCTCGACGAGATCGGCGGGAGCGTGACCGCTCCCGCCGACAAGAACGCCGAGTGACGCCCACCGAGCCATGGGCCGGCCCGCGGCGCGGGGCCGCGGGCCGTGCCCAAGCCGCGGCCCCGCGCCGCGGGGGCGTCCGGTCAGGCCGCTTTGCTCGCGCTCCCGCGATGCTCGCGCACGATCTCCGCGTACCGGTGGCCGCTGCCCTTGATCGTCCGCTTCTGTGTCTTGTAGTCGACGTGCACCAGACCGAACCGCTTGTCGTAGCCGTAGGCCCACTCGAAGTTGTCCAGCAGCGACCAGGCGAAGTAGCCGGCCAGCGGAGCGCCCTTGCGGGCCGCCGAGGCGCAGGCCGCCAGGTGCTGTTCGAGATACGCGAGGCGCTCCGGGTCGTCGACGGTGCCGTCGGGGCGTACGACGTCGGGATAGGCGGAGCCGTTCTCCGTGACGTACAGCTTGCGGGCGCCGTATTCGTTCGTCAGCCGGAGCAGCAGACGCTCGATACCGGCGGCCTCGACCTCCCAGTCCATCCCGGTGCGCGGCACGCCGGGCCGGCTGACCGTACGCACGTGCGGGGCCGGACCGGTCGGGTCGTCGACCACGCTGGACGGGAAGTAGTAGTTGAGCCCCAGCCAGTCCAGCGGCGCGGCCATCGTCTCCAGGTCACCGGCGACCTCGGGGAGTTCGACCCCGTAGACCTCGACCATGTCGGCGGGGAAGCCGCGGCCGTGCACCGGGTCGAGCCACCAGCGGTTGGTGTGCCCGTCCAGCCGCTTTGCCGCGGCGACGTCCTCGGGCCGGTCGGTGTTCGGCTCGATGCTGGACAGGTTGTTGACGATGCCGATCCGAGCACCCGGCGCTGCGGCGCGGATCGCCTGCGTGGCCAGGCCGTGGCCGAGCAGGAGATGGTAGGAGGCGCGGACCGCGGCCGTGAGGTCGGTCAGGCCCGGGGCCATCCGCCCCTCCAGGTGGCCGATCCAGGCCGAGCACAGCGGCTCGTTGAGGGTGGTCCAGTGCTGCACGCGGTCACCGAGCCGCTCCGCGACGACCGACGCGTAGGCGGCGAGATGGTGCGCCGTGTCACGGGCCGGCCAGCCGCCCCGGTCCTGGAGCACCTGCGGCAGGTCCCAGTGGTAGAGGGTGACCGAGGGCGTGATGCCCGCCTCCAGCAGACCGTCGATCAACGCGTCGTAGAAGTCGAGCCCCTTGGCGTTGACCGGGCCGTCGCCGCCCGGCATCACCCGGGGCCAGGCGATGGACAACCGGTAGGCGTTGCTGCCGAGTTGGCGCATGATCCCGATGTCCTCGCGCCAGCGGTGGTAGTGATCGCAGGCGGCGTCCCCGTCGTCGCCGTTGTCGATCTTGCCGGGGGTGTGCGAGAAGGTGTCCCAGATGGAGGGGGAGCGACCGTCCTCGGCGACGGCTCCCTCGATCTGGTAGGCCGACGTGGCCGTGCCCCACAGGAAGTCCTCGGGGAGGGCGGCAAGGTCGATGGTCACTGAAGTCCCTTCGTCATCAATGGGGTTGGCGTTGCTCACTTGACGGCTCCCGCCGTGAGACCGGCGACGAGATAGCGCTGGAGCAGCAGGAAGCCGGCCACCACAGGGACGCTGACGACCAGCGAGGCGGCCATGATCTGGTTCCAGTACACGTTGTTCAGCGTGGAGTAGCCCTGCAGCCCGACGGCGAGTGTCCGGGTGGTGTCGTTGGTCATCACCGACGCGAACAGCACCTCGCCCCAGGCGGTCATGAAGGCGTAGACGGCGACCGCGACGATGCCGGGGATCGCGGCCGGAACGACGACACGGAAGAGCGCGCCGAGCGGCCCGCAGCCGTCCACCAGGGCCGCCTCGTCGAGATCGCGCGGCACCGAGTCGAAGTACCCGATCAGCATCCAGATCGAGAACGGCAGCGAGAAGGTGAGATACGTGAGTATCAGACCTCCGCGCGAGCCGAACAGCGCGATCCCGGTGGCGTTGCCGATGTTGACGTAGAGCAGGAAAAGCGGCAGCAGGAAGAGGATGCCCGGAAACATCTGGGTCGACAGCACGGTGACCGTGAAGACGCGCTTGCCGCGGAAGTTGTAGCGGCTGACGGCGTAGGCGGCGAAGACCGCGATCACGACCGAGCAGACCGTGGCCGCACCCGCCACGATCAGCGAGTTCACGAAGTAGCGCGCCAGTGGCACCGTCGACCAGATGTCGATGTACGGCCGCAGCGTCAGGCCGCTCGGCACCCAGCGGAACTTCCCCGAGACGTCCGCGAGCGGCTTCAGCGAGCTGGAGACCATGACGTAGACGGGCACCAGGACGAAGCCGGTGAGCAGCGTGAGGAAGATCCGCCGGGACCACAGGAAGGACCGCGGCGGAGCCATCGGCGAGCGGGGGGTGGCCGACCGGGCGGTGGCCGGACGGATGGTGGTGGAGGTGCTAGACATCGGCCGTCTTCCTTCCCCGGGAGGTCAGCAGCAGGTAGACGCCGGTCACGACGAGCAGGAAGAGCAGCAGCAGCACGGACATCGCCGAGCCGGTGCCGAAGTTCCAGGTGACGAAGGACGCCTGGTAGATGTGGACCGAGATGAGGTCCGCGGCATCCGGGGCGGTCCTGCCGAACAGGACGAACGGCGTGTTGAAGTCGTTGAACGTCCACAGGAACAGCACCAGCACCAGCACCTGGTTGACCGGCCGCAGCGACGGCAGGGTGATGCGGCGCAACTGCTGCCACAGACCGGCGCCGTCGAGGGCGGCGGCCTCGTAGAGCTCGCCCGGGATGTTCTGCAGGCCCGCCATGACGATCAGGAAGGCGAACGGCCAGCCCTTCCACACGGACACCACGAGCAGCGCGTAGAAGCTGTTGTCGCCGATCAGCCAGAAGGACGGCTTGTCGGTGAGGTGCAACTGGTCGTGCAGGACGTGGTTCACCAGGCCGTTGTCGTGCTGGAACATGAACACCCAGGTGATCACGGCCGCGTACACCGGCAGCGCGTACGGCACCAGGAACAGGGCCCGCAGCACACCGCGCCCCACGAAGTTGTCCTGCATGTAGATCGCGGCCGCCGTGCCGATCAGCCAGCACAGGCCGACCGAGAGCAGCGTGAAGCCGATGGTGACGAAGAAGGAGTGCAGCAGCGCCTTGCCGACGGGCTCGTCGAAGTGCACCGACACCGAGTAGTTGTCGAAGCCGGCCCAGGGCGCCGTGCCCCAGTCGCGGATGTAGAACTGCGTGAGCTCCTTGAAGCTCATCACGATGCCGATCACCATCGGCACCAGGTGGACCAGGAGTTCGAGGACCAGCGCGGGCAGGAGCAGCAGGTAGGGCAGTCCGATGCGCTTGATCCGCCCGGTGCGGCGCGGGCCGCGCGCCGCACCGGGGGAGCTCTTGCGCACCGTCCGCTCGCCGGATTCGGCGGAGGCGGCGGTCGTGGTGGTCATGGCGGTGTCCGCACTCACTTCTTCGGCATCTGCTGCTGGGCCTTCTCGAGCGCCGCCTTCACCGACGCCGTGGTCACCGTGCGTCCGCCGGCGGCGTCGGCGAACAGACCCTTGATGGCCGTACCGACCGCGGTCTCGAACTGCGACTCGTCGGCGACCTGCGGCAGCGAGGCGGCACTCTTGGCCAGGGTCGCCTTGATGACCGTGTTCGAGGGGGAGTCGAATGCGGTGTCCGTCTGGGCGCTCTTGATCGGCGGGATCGTGGTGTACGCCTCGTTGAGGATCTTCTGCTCGGCGTCACTGGTCAGGAACTTCACGAACTTCGTGGCGCCGTCGAGGTTCTTGCTGTTCTTGAACACCGCGACGTTGATGCCCGCGACCATCGAGTTGACGTTCGCGCCCGTCCCCGGGGTGCCGGACTGCACGGGCACCGGTGCGATGCCGTACGCGTCCTCGCTCATGCCCTGCGACTTGAGGTTGGCGGCCGCGGACTGCCACAGCAGCATCGCGTTCGTGCCCTTGGCGAAGTCGCTCACGGACTGGTTCTGCGCGTACTCGGCGTTGCCCGGGGCGATGATCTTGTCCTTCGCCATCAGGTCGACGTACTGCTTGACCGCGGAGACGACCCCGTCGCTGGTGAAGTCGGCCTTGCCGTCGGCGGTGAAGAAGTCGGCGCCGTGCTGCTTGGCGAAGACGAAGGCGTGGTGGATGTTCTCCGCGGGGTTCGACCCCTCCGCGCCGAGGCCCCACTTGCCGCCCTTCGAGAGCTTCTTGCCGTCGGCGATCAGCTCGTCCCAGGTCGCCGGCGGGTTGGCGATGCCGGCGTCGGCGAACATCTTCTTGTTGTAGTAGAGCGCGTACGACATCGAGTACAGCGGCACCGCGGCGGGGTCCTTGCCCTCGGCGCCCGTGGAGCCGAGCACGGAGTCGACGAAGCGGTCCTTGCCGCCGATCTTGGCGAAGTTCTTCGCGTCCCACGGCAGCAGCGCGCCGGTGGCCTGCAGGGAGGCGCTCCAGCTGTTGCCTATGTTGAGGACGTCGGGGCCCTGACCGGAGGTGGTGGCGGTGAGGATCCGGTTCAGCAGGTCGGTCCAGGGAACGACCTCCAGCTTCACCTTGATGCCGGTGTCCTTCTCGAACTTCGCCAGCTCGGGCGCGAGGACCTTCTTGTCGATCTCGATGCTGGCGCCCTGGTTGGACGCCCAGTACGTCAGCGTCTTCGGCGAGGCGTTGGACCCGTCGCTCGACGAGCCGCCGCCACAGGCGGTCGCGGCGGTCAGCAGAGAGATGGTGACCGCACCTGCGGCCGCGGCTCGGATTCTGCGCATGGCTGCGTATGTCCCTTTCCCGGAGGGAGCCAGGAGGGGCGTCCGTGTTCACTTCCCGAACGATCCTCATGGCTTAATTTAGGACGTGAGTTAAGACCCGGAAGAAAGTCGCGTCAAGGGATCGCGCAGGGGTATCTTGCAGGTCGGGCAGGCCGGAAGGGACATCACATGGCGGGGCGGAACGGACGGACAGTGCGTGACCTGCGACGGGGCAATCGCACCGCCGTACTACAACGGTTGTATTTCGACGGGCCGATGAGCCGCTACGAGCTCGGCCCCGCGACCGGGCTGAGTTCCGGATCCATCAGCAACGTGGTCGCCGAACTCGTCGCCGACGGCCTCGTGGAGGAGGCCGGCAGCGTCGACTCCGACGGCGGCCGCCCCCGCACCCTGCTGCGTGTGGTGCCCGGCAGCGGCCACATGATCGGCGTCGACGTCGGCGAAACCCGCGTCCGCATCGAGCTGTTCGACCTGACCCTCACCGAACTCGCCCGCACCGAAAGGCCGTTGGAGCGCCAGGGGTACGAGGCCGACCGGCCGCTCCGGCGCCAGGAGTACGACGTCGACGTCATCGTCGGTCACATCCGCGACGGCATCGCCGAGGTCCTCGCCGAGGCGGACATCGCCCCCGGGCAGCTCCTCGGCGTCGGCATCGGGGTGCCCGGAATCGTCGCCCGCACCCCCGAGCGCGGCGCGGTCGTGCACGGCCAGACCGTCGGCTGGGACGCCGTCCCGCTGGAGTCCCTGCTCCGCTCCGCCTGCGAACTCCCCGACAACGTCCCGTACTTCGCGGACAACGGCGCCCGCACCCTCGGCCAGGCCGAGATGTGGTTCGGCGCGGGACGCGGCGCCCGCAACGCGGTGGTCGTCCTCTTCGGCTCCGGCGTCGGCGCCTGTCTCGTCACCGAGGAGGTGGAGAACGGCCGGTCCGTCGAATGGGGGCATCTGACCGTACGGGTCAGGGGCCGCCGCTGCCGCTGCGGCGCCCTCGGCTGCCTGGAGGCCTACGCGGGCGCGGAGGCACTCCTGGACCGCTGGCGCGAGGAGGGCGGGCGTCCCCCGGAGGGCACCGACGAGGAGACCGCGCTCACGGCGATGCTCGCGGCCGCCTACCCGCCCGAGGGCACCGAGCCCGACCTCATCGCGCTCGCCGTCCTGGAGGAGACCGCCGAGTACCTGGGCGCGGGCCTCTCCGACCTGATCAACCTCTTCCAGCCCGAGCGCATCCTCATCGGCGGCTGGGCAGGCCTGCAGCTCGGCTCCCGCTTCCTGCCCGCCGTCCGCCGGTACGCCTCCTCGTACGCCCTGCGCTATCCCGCCGAGCGGGTCAGCATCGACCTCGGCCGTCTCGGCCCCGACGCCGTCACGGTCGGCGCCGCGATCCTGCCGCTGGCCGACTTCTTCGCGCGCGGCGGGCGGCGCGCGGAACCCGCACCGACGGGCCCGTCACCCGCCTGGCGCACGGCACTGGAGGACCGGGCGCCGCACTGACCCTCGCCGGCGCCGGACGCCGCGTCGGACCGAGCCCCGGGCGCCGCGTGGGACGCCGTCCCACGCGTTCGCATGACGTGCGGGGTCGTCCGATGACGTCCGAGGTAATCGACGCCTTCACGGCCTCCCGGAACCATGAAGGGCACAGCGACCCGCCCGTCGCACCACCGGATTCCGGGAGGACCCCATGCCGTACTTCGCGAGCCCCGTCGACGGCACCCGACTGCACCTCGTCGACTACGGCCCCGCCACCGGCCAGGTGGTCTTGTTCGTCAACAGCTCCTACTTCGGCACGGAGATGTGGGAGTACCAGATGCTGCCGCTCGCCGACGCCGGCTACCGGTGCGTCGGGTTCGACCGGCGGGGGCACGGCCGGTCCGACGACATCTGGGGAGGCTTCGACCTCGACAGCCTCGCCGACGACGTGGACGGTCTGCTCCGGCATCTCGATCTGCGGGAGGTCACCCTGGTCGGGCACTCCATCGGGACAGCCGAGATCGTCCGCTGCCTGACCCGGCACGGGACCGAGCGGGTGGCGAGGGTGGTGCTCGTCGCCGGTATGGCACCGGGCCCCGTGCGGTCCGCGGACCATCCCGAGGGCGTCGACCCGGTACTCGTCGAGGCGGGCAACAGGGCGTTCCGTCACGACCGGGCCGCGTTCTTCGAGGACGGCGCCCGCGCGTTCTTCGCCCTCGACCTCCCCGGCAACGACCTGTCCGAGGCGTACGTACGATCCATGATCGACCGCTGCCACGGTGCGAGCGCACGCGCCGGAGCGGCCCTCGGCGACCTCGTCGTCACGCTGAACGTCGCGCCCGAACTGGCCAAGATCGACCTGCCCGCACTGGTCGTGCACGGCACGCACGACGCGTCCGCGCCACTGCACCTGACCGGCCGCCGGGCCGCGGAACTGCTGCCCGACAGCACGTTCAAGGTCTACGAGAACGCGGGCCACGGCCTGTTCGCCACGCACCGCGAACAACTTGCCGCGGATCTACGGGAGTTCATGTCACACTCCTGATGCAGCTCACGTTCCTCACGTTCCTCATGCAGCTCATGCAGCTCATGCAGCGGATGCCGCTGACGGCCGCGCGGCTCACCCGAAGGCGTTCACCCCGGTCAGTTCCGCCGACAGGTCCCACAGTCGGGCGGCCTGCTCGGGGTCGGTCGCGTAGGCGCGTACGCCGGTCCGGGCGCCGTCCGCCGGAGCGGGCTCGGCGATGTCGCAGTCCTCGCAGTACACCCCGCCCATGCCGGCCAGCTGCGGCGAGGTCGCGGCCCACACCTGGGTGGCCGCCCCCTGCTGGGGCGTCTTGAAGCCCTCGGGGTTCAGCGGCGTGCCGCTCTCGTCGATCCAGCCGCGCTCGACCATCTCCTGCTTGGGCAGGTACCGCTGGAGCGGGGTCAGGATGCCGCCGGGATGCAGCGAGAAGGCCCGCACGCCGGACTCCTGGCCGCGTCGGTCGAGCTCTACGGCGAACAGCACGTTCGCCGTCTTCGCCTGCCCGTAGGCCTCCCACTTGTCGTAGCCGGTCCGCCAGTGCACGTCGTCCCAGCGGATGCCGGAGTAGTGGTGGCCGGCGGAGGACACGGACACGACCCGCGCGCCGCCCGGCTCGATCGCCGGCCACAGCCGGTTGACCAGCGCGAAGTGACCGAGGTGATTCGTCGCGAACTGGGCCTCCCAGCCGGGGCCGACCCGGGTCTCCGGGCAGGCCATGATGCCGGCGCTGTCGATGACGATGTCGATGGCTCGGCCCGAGGCGAGGAACCGCTCGGCGAAGGCGCGCACGCTCTCCAGGTCGCCGAGGTCGAGCTCGTCGGTCTCGGCGCCGTCGATGTCCGCCAGCGCCTCGCGCGCGGCCTCCGGGCGCCGTGCGGGGACCACGACCCGGGCGCCCGCTTCGGCCAGCGCCCGGGTCGTCTCCAGGCCGAGGCCCGAGTAGCCACCTGTGACGATCGCGAGTTTGCCGGAGAGGTCGATTCCGTGGAGGACGTCGCCGGCGGTGCTCCGGGCGCCGAATCCCGAACCGATCTTGTGCTGTGCAGTGCTCATGCCTCGCACGCTACGAATTGGAGCGGACTCGAAGTCAAGCGGACACGGCCGACGCGGCTAAAGGCCGGCCGCGGAACCGGTCCGGTTGGCTTCCATCCGGTCCGGTCCGGCTCGGCTCCGGTCGGATCCGGTCGGTCGGGTCCGGCTCGGCTCGGCCGGTCCGATTCGGTCCGGGCAAGTGAAAGACCCCGACCGGACGGGGGAATCTCGGTCGGGGTCGTCTGTGGTGGGCACCGATGGCGGTCGCCTCGCGGCGAAACGCTCCACAGGGCTTCAGCCGGACGATCGTCCCTGTGGGCAAAGGTGAGGCCCGGGGACACTGTCCCATCCGCACCCACGGTTTGTTCAACGGGTAACTACCGGTGGGTGTTCCCCGAAAAGGGGTCGTCGGCGGTGACGTGCGTCACGGCGTCTCCCGGGTCCGGGCCCAGGTGAGCAGTTCCTCCAGGGACCACGTGGTGATGACGCGCTCCGCGGGCACCCCGCACTCCTCGGCCCGGGCGCAGCCGTAGATCTGCCAGTCCAGCTGACCGGGGGCGTGCGCGTCGGTGTCCAGGGAGAACAGGACCCCCGCGTCGACCGCCTCGCGCAGCAGCCGGCGCGGCGGGTCGAGGCGCTCCGGGCGGCTGTTGATCTCGACGGCCGTGCCGGTCTCCGCACAGGCCGCGAAGACCGCGTCCGCGTCGAACTCGGACTCGGGCCGGCCGCGCTCCCCGATCAGCCGCCCGGTGCAGTGCCCGAGCACGTCAGAGAGCGGATTGCGTACGGCGGCGACCATCCGGCGGGTCATCGGCCGAGCCTCCATGCGCAGCTTGGAGTGCACGGACACGACCACCACGTCCAGCTGTTCCAGCAACTCCGGCTCCTGGTCGAGCGATCCGTCGTCGAGGATGTCGCACTCGATACCGGTCAGCAGCCGGAAGGGGGCCCAGCGTTCGTTCAGGTCGGCGACGACCGCCAGTTGCTCGCGCAGCCGCTCCGGCGACAGGCCGCTCGCGACGGTCAGCCGCGGCGAGTGGTCGGTGAGCACCGCCCACTCGTGGCCGAGCCGGGCCGCCGTACGCCCCATCTCCTCGATCGGGCTGCCACCGTCCGACCAGTCGGAGTGCAGATGGCAGTCCCCGCGCAGCAGCTCCCGCAGGCCCTCACCGCCCTCGGCGAGCGGCCCCGCTGACTCCCGTTCCACCTTCTCCAGGTAGCCCGGCACCTCACCGGCCAGCGCCTCCCGCACCACCTGCGCGGTTTTCGGGCCGATGCCCTTGAGCGACTCCAGTGCCCCGGTCGCGGCGCGCTCGCGTACCTCGTCGGCGGGCAACCCGGCGAGCAGGGTCCGCGCGGTACGGAAGGCCCGGACGCGATAGGTGGGGGCCAGGCTCCGCTCCAGCAGGAACGCGATCCGGTCCAGGGCCTCGACGGGGTCCATCGGCACTCCTCCCTGCGGTCGCGTCGGCCGCCGCACGCTCCCCCCCCAGCGTTGCCCAGCAGTCGACGGACCGCACGGCGGATGTCCGGCGCGGCGACGGTTCCGGGTCCCCCGGGTGGGCGGGGCGGGCACTTCACCCAGCTGGACGAACGCCCGGATTTTCGCCGCTCCGCCGTGTTCCGGGCGGCGCGGGCGGGAGGCTCCCGGCGCTCCGCCGCTGACCAGCGGGAACGGCGGGAACCGCTTTACGCTCTAGCTATGACCGAAAGCGCGAGCCCTCACATCTCCAACCCACGGATCATGGTGCTCGGGGTGCAGCCGGGCACGCCGCCGTTCCGGATCATGGAGATCGACGGCGAGATGGTCGGCGAGGCGAAGGCGATCACGGACGTCCTGGAGTACGCGGCGGCGTACGGCATCACGGTCCACGACCTCGACGACCCCGACGTGGTCCGCTGGGTGGGCGGCGACAAACTCACCTGGCATCCGCGCTGACGTCGCCGCTCCGGCCCCGCGATCCGCCCTGGTCCCAAGGCCTGCCCCTGTCGCAAGGCCCGCCCCGGTCCGAGGGCCCGCGCAGGGCCCGGAGGGGTGGGCTCGCTGCCGGGCCGGCTGCGCGAGGAGCCCGGCAGGGGTTGCTCGGGCAGCCGCACCCCGACCGAAGCCGGTGTCAGTGGTCCGGCCGGGCCGTGGAGGCCGCGGCAGGCTGTCCGGGCGCGGGGAACTGGCGGGCGGAGATCCTCTGCCGGAAGACGTGGTAGGTCCAGCCCTGGTAGCAGAGGACGACGGGGAGCAGGACGAGGACGACCACGGTCATGACCTTGAGCGCGTAGTCGCCGGACGCGGTGTTGTGGACGGTCAGGTCGAAGGCGCTGCTCGTGCTGGAGACCATGACCCTGGGGTAGAGCTCGGTGAACAGCGATGTCACGGTTGCGGCGATCGCGAGCGTGGTGGCACCGAACGCCCAGCCGTCGTGGCCGCTGACGATCAGCCAGGCCGCGGCGGCGACGGCCACGACGGCGGCGAGTTCGGCGAGGTTGAGGAGGACGCCGCCGCTCGCGAGTGAGCGTGTCCAGAAGACGAAGGCGAGGACCACCAGGCCGGCGGGCAGGACGGCGAGCCGGGCCAGTCGGCGGGCCTTCTCGCGGACGTCCCCGCTGGTTTTCAGGGAGAGGAAGGTCGCGCCGTGCAGGAGGCAGAGCACGGTGAGAGTGATCCCGGTGAAGACGCCGTAGCCGGTGAACAGGTCGGCGAAGGAGCCCGTGTACTCCTGATCGTGGCCGATGGGTACGCCGTGCAGCAGGTCACCCAGCGCGATGCCGAGCACCAGGGGCACGGTCACGCTCCCCGCGGTCAGCAGGACGGTCCAGTTCCGTCGCCATCGCGCGCTGTCGATGCGGCCCCGGTACTCGATGGCGACGCCGCGGACGATGAGTCCGGCCAGCAGGAGCACAAGTGCCAGGTAGAAGCCGGAGAACATGGTGGCGTACCAGCCCGGGAAGGCGGCGAACATCGCGGCGCCGGCGGTGACCAGCCAGACCTCGTTGCCGTCCCATACGGGTCCGATGGTGTGCAGCACGGCCCGGCGGCTCGATTCGTCGCGGGAGAGCAGCCCGTGGAGCATGCCGACCCCGAGGTCGAAGCCCTCCAGCACGAAGAAGCCCGTCCACAGCACGGTGACGAGGATGAACCAGAGGGTGGTGAATGCCATCGCGGGCCTTCCGGCGGCTCGGGACCTCAGTAGGTCATCTCGGGTGCGGGCTGGTCGTCCTGGTGCAGGGGACCGGTGCCCTTGCGCGTGTGGCGAGTCATCAGCACGGCGGCGATCACGGCCATCGCGGCGTAGAGGAGGAAGAAGGCAATGATGCTGATGGCGACTTCGGTGGTACTGACGGAGGAGGAGACACCGTTCCTCGTCAGCTGGAGGCCCTGCACGATCCAGGGCTGGCGTCCGTTCTCGGTGAGCAGCCAGCCGGAGGTGTTGATGAGGAACGGCAGCACCACGGCCCACACCGCCGTGTTCAGGAACCAGCGCGCGTGCGTGAGCCGTTCGCGTCGCAGCAGCCACAGGCCCCACAGTCCGAGGAGGAGGGCGAGCGAGGCGAGGTAGGCCATGACGCGCATCGCCCAGTACTGGATGAAGACGTTGGGTACGTAGTCGCCCGGACCGTACGCCTGCTGGTACTGGCTGTTGACCTGATTGAGGCCGAGGACCTTGCCGTTCCAGTGGTTGGTGGCCAGCAGGGAGAGCAGGTGCGGGATCTCCAGGATCTGCGTCGGCGTCTGGTCGTTGTTGCCGCCGCCGATCTGGAAGAGGGAGAAGGAGCAGGGCTGGCAGGTCTCCCATTGCGCCTCGGCTGCCGCGATCTTCATCGGCTGGTACTTGCCCTCGGTCACGCCGAGTTCACTGCCGACGAGCATGGCGAACAGCAGGGCCGGCACCAGGACGAACAGCGACAGCCGGGCCGACAGCCGGAACCCCGAGGCCGCCTCCTTCGTAGTGTCCGGGGCGCCCTCGCCCTGGGCCTCGCCCTGGGCCTGGACCTGGACCTTGGCCTGGTCGGCCTTGTCCTCGGCGCCGCCCTTGCCGTCGCGGAGGACCTTGCGCAGTTGCCAGGCGGAAACGGAGAGCATGACCATCGAGCCGGTCACCAGCGCGGCCAGCAGTACGTGCAGGTAGCCCCGGAGGAACACGGGGTTGGTGAACAGGGCCCAGACGTCGTCGAGCTGCGGGCGGCCGGTGGAGGGGTCGATCTTGTAGCCGACCGGGTGCTGCATCCAGGAGTTCGCGGCCATGATGAACAGCGCCGACAGCGCGCTGCCGGCCGCCACCGCCCAGATCGTCGCAAGGTGGACGCGCTTGGACAGCTTGTCCCAGCCGAAGATCCACAGGCCGAGGAACGTCGACTCCAGGAAGAACGCGGCGAGGCCCTCCATCGCCAGGGGCGCCCCGAAGACGTCACCGACAGTGCGGGAGTAGCCCGACCAGTCCATCCCGAACTGGAACTCCTGCACCAGGCCGGTCACCACGCCCACGGCGACGTTGATCACCAGCAGGGTCCCGAGGAACCGTGTCAGCCGCAGGTACGCGACCTGACCGCCTCGGTACCAGGCGGTCTGGAGCAGGGCCGTCAGCAGGGCCAGCCCGATGGTCACCGGGACGAACAGGAAGTGGTAGATCGACGTCATCGCGAACTGCAACCGCGCCAGGTCCAGCTGACTCATCCGTCCACACCCATCGCATCGCGCCGCACCACAGGCTGATCCAGCCACCCAGACCCGTTCCCGGGCGGCCGACCAGCCGCACCCCCGGACGACCCCGGCCATCCGTTCGGCGTAGGCGCCAGGAATCGCAGTTCAATGTCGTGCTCACGATCAGGGCATCATGGTGTGGGTGAACCTGGCCAACAGCTCCGAGGTCTTCGCCACGAGTGGCGACCCTGCACCCTGCGGGTCGTATCGAGCGACCACGGCCCCACACCGCTCCAGCCGGTTGATCCCGGTGGGTGCCGAGATTTCCCCGATACCGATCCCGATCCTGAGGCACTGGACGTGGGCCGGCCGCCGCGGCACATGGCGGTGCGGGGGCGGCAACGCGTACGAGCTGACGCGGCTCGCGTGCCTCGGCCATGTCATCCCTGCGCCGGACCACCGGCTGATACCGCAACCCTGAGACCGCAACCTCTTATTCGAGTTATTCGAGAAGGAAACTTGCCATGTCGAACACCCTGCTCTTCAACCCGCGCACCTACGACCCGACGCACTTCGACCCGGAGACCCGCCGCCTGCTGAGAGCCACCATCGACTGGTTCGAGACCCGCGGCAAGAAGGCACTGCTGCGCGACTACATGGACCGCACCTGGTACGCGGACTTCCTGGAGTTCGCTGCCAAGGAGGGCCTGTTCGCCACCTTCCTCACCCCGTCCGCCGATGCCGCCGACGACGGGAACAAGCGCTGGGACACCGCCCGGAACGCCGCCCTCAACGAGATTTTCGGCTTCTACGGTCTCAACTACTGGTACACCTGGCAGGTCACCATCCTCGGCCTCGGCCCGGTGTGGCAGAGCGCGAACCCCGAGACGCGCGCCCGTGCGGCGCAACTGCTCTCCGAGGGGCACGTGATGGCCTTCGCCCTGTCCGAGAAGAGCCACGGCGCCGACATCTACCAGACGGACCTGATCCTCACCCCGGACGGCGAGGGCGGCTTCCGCGCCAACGGTTCCAAGTACTACATCGGCAACGGCAACGTCGCCGGACTGGTCTCCGTCTTCGGCCGCCGCTCCGACATCGAGGGCCCCGACGGCTACGTCTTCTTCGCGGCCGACAGCCGGCACCCGGACTACCACCTGACGCAGAACGTGGTGAACTCGCAGATGTTCGTCAGCGAGTTCCGCCTGGAGAACTACCCGGTGCGCGCCGAGGACGTGATGCACACCGGCCAGGCCGCCTTCGACGCCGCCCTCAACACCGTCAACATCGGCAAGTTCAACCTGTGCACGGTGGGCGTCGGCATCTGCGAGCACGCCATGTACGAGGCGGTCACCCACGCCCACAATCGCATCCTCTACGGCAACCCGGTCACCGACTTCCCGCACGTGCGCCGCGAGTTCACCGACGCCTACGTCCGGCTGGCCGCCATGAAGCTCTTCAGCGACCGGGCCGCCGACTACTTCCGTTCCGCCGGTCCCGACGACCGCCGCTACCTGCTCTTCAACCCGATGACCAAGATGAAGGTCACCACCGAGAGCGAAAAGGTCATCGACCTGCTGTGGGACGTCATCGCGGCCAAGGGCTTCGAGAAGGACACCTACTTCGACAAGGCGTGCCGGGACATTCGCGGCCTGCCCAAGCTGGAGGGCACGGTCCACGTCAACCTCGCCCTCATCCAGAAGTTCATGGGCAACTACCTGTTCCAGCCCGCCGATTACGCGCCCGTGCCCACCCGCCTCGACGCGGCGGACGACACGTTCCTGTTCGGCCAGGGCCCGGCGCGCGGCCTGGGTGCCATCCGTTTCCAGGACTGGCGCATCGCCTACGACCGGTTCGCCGCGCTGCCCAACGTCGCCCGCTTCCGGGAGCAGGCCGACGGGCTGTGCGAGCTGCTCTCCCAGCACGCCCCCGACAAGGCCCAGTTGCGGGACCTCGACTTCTCGCTCGCTCTCGGCCACCTCTTCGCCCTGGTGGTCTACGGCCAGCTGGTGCTGGAGCAGGCCGAGCTGACCGGCCTGGACGAGGACCTGCTGGACGAGATCTTCGCCGTCCTGGTCCGCGACTTCTCCGGCTACGCCACCGATCTGCACGGCAAGGCCGCCGCCACCGAGGCCCAGGCCGCCTGGGCGCTGGCCCACATCCGCCGCCCGGTCGCCGACCCGGAGCGGCTGGCCCGTGTCTGGTCGCAGGTCGAGGCGCTGTCCGGCGCATACGAGATGCAGCCCTGACGCAGCGGCCTGCGGTCGCGCGAAGGACCCGCGGCCGCAGGCCCCGGCGACGCGGGGTGATCGTCCCCGGCCGGTTAATGACCGCAGGACGGCGCCCGGAAACCTCCATACCGCCCCGGGGCCGTGCCGATTGTCACGGCGGCTCCGGGGCCGTTGTTCCGGTCAGGGCGGAGGGGGCGAGTACCCACAGCAGGGCTCGGCCGGTCAGGGGTGTTGTGGCGATCAGGGTCAGGTAGATCTCGACGAGTGATCCGTCGCCGGTGAGGACGTCGAGGTCGCTGGTCAGGCGGCCCAGCAGGTAGATGACGGCGTCGACGATCAGCCATGAGGCCAGGTTGGCTCCGATCCACCAGGCCCAGCGTCCGGTGACGTTGCGGAGCACCATGGACTGCGACAGGCCGAGCAGGGGGCCGAGGGCCAGGCTCTGGCTGGCGGCCAGCAGGTAGGTCGTCGACACGTCGCCGTCGGTGTCCTGGGCGCTGATCACGGCGGGCATGATCACGAGCAGCCAGGCCAGCAGGGCGGGGCCGATGTTGGCGGTGATCCATACCTTGCGGGGGAGGGGTACCCGCTGCCGGACGACCAGCCATTGCAGGGCTCCCAGAACGCCCCCGAACAGGATGGCCCCCAGGGTCGCGATGAGGAGCGCCACCAGGACGTGGCCGCTGGCGAGATCGAGGTGGAGGGCGTCGCTGCCGAGCAGCGCCAGGACGAATCCGGCGGTCAGGACGGTGACGAAGGCGATCGTGTTGTAGCCGATCCACTCCCAGTAGAGGCGGGTGTTCCATCCACTGGCCGAGGCCTCCGCCGGGCCGGTACCGGAAGCGGGCATCGTTCGTTCCTCCGGTGTCTGTGATTCCCTCCGCAGCGGATGCTTCAGTCTGTTCCGGGGCGCGCAACGTGTCCACACGGGCCATATCGGTGAGTCCGTGGTGCGCCGTCCGTACAGCCCTGGGGTTGCTCGGGGATATTGGCTGTTTGTAAGGAGGCAGGGCAGCGGGGTTGTCACGGCAGCGGGCGTGTCCGAGAGGGGGACGGTGGACAGGAAGTCGCGCAGTGGACGCCGGGCGGTCGTGCTCACGACGGTGCGGTGCGTCCTTGTCGCGGCCGTCTTGGTCGCCGCCTATTACCTGTTGCCGCTGGACTCGGCCTTCACGGCGAAGTCCGTCATCGCTCTCGCCGTAGGGCTGCTGGCGGTGGCGCTCCTCATGGGGTGGCAGGTGCGCGGGATCGTGAGTTCCGAGCGCCCCAGGCTGCGTGCCATGGCGGCTCTGGCAACGGCACTTCCGTTGTTTCTGCTGCTCTTCGCCACGACCGACTACTTGCTGGACCGCAGCGCCCCGGGCAGCTTCAGCGAAACGATGTCGAGGACCGACGCCCTGTACTTCACGATGACCGTGTTCAGCACCGTCGGCTTCGGTGACATCAGCCCGCGCAGCCAGACGGCCCGGCTGCTGGTCACGGGACAGATCACGGCCAACCTGCTGCTGCTCGGTGTGGCCGCCCGCGTCCTGGTGAACGCAGTCGAAGAGGGCCGGCGGGCACAGGGCGAGACACAGTAACGGGTCGGACTGTCGCGCAGGGAGTCCGAGGGCCGGTCAGTCGGTCGGGACGTCCTCGGCGGGCAGTCGTCCCGCCTTCACCGCGTCGACGAGTGCCTGGTGGTCGCGCTCGTTCTGGTCGGCGTACGCCTCCGCGAAGGTCACGAGGGCCCGGTCGAAGGAGTCCTTCTTCCCGAGGTAGGAGGCGATCGCGATCCGGTCGCCGGACCGTGCGTGCGCGCGGGCGAGGGTGAGGCCGCAGACGCCGCCGAAGGTCTCCAGCTGACCGGGCGACATCGACTCCGGCATCGCGATGCCCTTCCAGTCGCGCAGCTGCCGGACGTAGAAGTCGCGGCGCTTGCCGTCGATACCGTCCACCCGTTCCCAGCCGAGGAAGATGTCGCTCGCCGCCTGCATCAACCGCTGTCCCGCGACCACCCGTTCGCCCTGGTTGCGGTACTGGCTGGCCCCGACGTGGTCGGCGAGGACGGAGGTGTCGGCCTCCTTGGCCTGCAGGAACAGCGGGTCGCGGCCGTCCCGGCCGAGGAGCAGGAAGATCCAGCACCGGGTGCCGACGCTGCCGACCCCGACCACCTTGCGGGCGACGTCCGCGAGTTGGTAGTCGTCCAGGAGGAAGCGCCGGTCGGACGGCAGTGTGATCCCGTACCGCTCGACGAGTCCGCGGAACTGCCGCTCCAGCGTGGCACGTTGGGCATCGGGAAGCAGATCGGCGATGGGCACCAGCAGCGGAGGATCCGGCGCGATCATCGGCCGGCCGTCGACCTGGCGCGTGAGTTTTTCGAAGACCTGCACGGTGTCGCGCGAGCGGGCCTTCGACAGGGCGCGGTCCAGCTTCTTCTGGCCGCCCTTGTTGAGCTGGCCCGTTGTGAGGTCCCTGAGGCGGTCGGCGTCGATCTTCGCGTACCAGACGTCGAGGTTGCTCATGCCGGCGAAGCGGATCATCGCTTCGCGGTACGAGCGCACGGTGCCGCTCACGATGCGGGCGCGCTCGGTGTCGTCGAGGCCGTTCGCCCGGGCGGCGATGACGAAGCTCGCCGACAGTCGCTTGACGTCCCACTCCCAGGGGCCCGGCAAGGTCTCGTCGAAGTCGTTGATGTCGAACATCAACTTCCGCTCCGGCGAGGCCAGCAGCCGGAAGTTGAGCAGATGGGCGTCTCCGCACAGCTGGGCGGTGATTCCCGAGACGGGACTGCCGGCCAGGTCGGACGCCATGATCGCCGCGGCGCCCCGGTAGAAGCGGAACGGGGACTCGGTCATCCGGCTGTACCGGATCGGCACCAACTCCTGTACCCGGGCCGCGGACTGCTCCTCCAGGATTGCCAGCGGGTCCGGTCTCTTCGGGCCTGGTCTGTACACCGCGTGTTCCGACCGTGGAGAGCGGCGCCGTGCCTCCTTGCCGAGCGCGACGCGCTCCGCGGGTGTCGCGTGGGGTGACGTACGCATCGCGGTGGTCGCGTGCTTGGGCATCGTCGGCTCTCCTGCCTGGCCCTGCGGCCCCCGGGACGACCGGGGACACGGCAGCCTTGGCGCTGCCGCGTCCCCCTGGTTGCGGGCCGCGCCGATCGTCTGTTTCTGGTGGCGTCTGTTCTCAGCCCTGGCTTTCGATCTCGGCGTCGGCGACAGCGATCGCGATGCCGAGTGCCGCCGTGATGTTGCCCGCTGCCGTCATGACGCGGGCTGTGCCCACGATGGGTGCGATGGCGACCAGGACGTCCTGCAACTGGGCCGCGGTGACGCCTGTTTCCATGGCGGGGCCGATATGGGCCATGTACGAGATCGGCGGAGCGTCCGAGGCGGCCAGGGCCGCGATACGCGTGAGCATCAGCATGTCCGGGGCCAGCCCGCACCGTTCGATCGAGTCGACCGTCATCGCGGCGAGCGTGTCCAGGACAGGGGTTTCCGACGCAGTGGCCATGTCTGGGTTGCCTTCCCGTTGGGCTGCCGGCGCCGGGTGAGCAACGGTGGCGGAGCATCGAGCATCCGCGAGTGCCGGGCTTCCCCTCAACGGTAGATCGGTCCCGGGTACCCCGCATGGCGGCGCGGGACGCCCCGGTGCGCCAGGGCAACGGCAGCCGGCGCGGGCGCCGCGGGCCACTCACCGGGCCGAATACGACCGCTCCGAGACCCCATGGGCGTACGAGGCCGGGAAGGTTGCGCCACCGGGGCCGGGGGCCGCAGACGAACGGGCGGCCCCGAGGCGGGAACCGGGCGGATCAGGCGACCTCGGTGGCCGCCTGCTGAACGGCCTTGTCGATGTCGTTCGTGCTCACGTCGAGTTCCTTGGCGATCTGCTTCTCGGCCTTCAGCTCGGCCTTCTCCAAGGCCTGCGCGAGCGTGCTCGCACCGACGATGACGAGGGCGGCCTCTCCCTCGTCGATGAGCTCGCCGAACTCCTTGACGTCCGTCCGTGACATGCCACGCCACAGGTGGCCACCCACGCCTCCTACAGCCGCGCCGACGAGCGCGGTGCCGATGACCGCCGGCGGGAACAGCAGGCCGACGACCGCACCGGCGGCGGCTCCGCCCCATGCCCCGTGCCGGGTGGCCGTCTCGTCCTTGTTCACGTGGACCTTGCCGGCCTCGTCCTTGGTGACCACGGAGGCGTCGTAGGTGCCGACCGCACCGGCCGCGTGAAGGTCCTTGACGATGTCGTAGTCGGCTCGTGCCGCGGCTTCGCTCGGGTAGGTGCCGATGTAGATGAAGACTGCGTCGGGCTTGGCCATGATGCTTCTCCCGTCTGTGTTCGCCGTGCTCGCCGGACCACGGCGACTGGGCGCGGCCACGCCGCAAAGCCGTTGCAGGCAGCCACCAACTCGCTCGTCTCCTCATGCTGCGCGCTCCCC
Organism: Streptomyces sp. NPDC005784; assembly: GCF_042871525.1. Taxonomy (NCBI): domain Bacteria; kingdom Bacillati; phylum Actinomycetota; class Actinomycetes; order Kitasatosporales; family Streptomycetaceae; genus Streptomyces; species Streptomyces sp. NPDC005784. The sequence continues at coordinate 111,777 of NZ_JBIAIQ010000012.1, read as the reverse complement.
ACGAGGGCTGCATCCGCTCGTGCACGGCCGGGAACCGGCGTAGGCCTCCGTGGCTGTCACCAGTCGTACCGGCGGATCAAGGCAGCAATCGGGAGCCGCTCACGGCCCGATTCACCCGTCCGCGGCTGGGGAGGCGCCCGTAAACGGCCTGGCAGATAGTGGACCGCGCCGAAACCTCCCGGATTGGACGCTCATGGACCGCTATCCCCCCATCGCCAACCACGGCCTGGTGGGCGACCTCCAGACCGCCGCCCTGGTGTCCTCCGAGGGTGTGGTGAACTGGCTCTGCTCGCCGAGGTTCGACTCGCCCAGCGTCTTCGCCTCGCTGCTCGACCACGATCGCGGCGGGTACTTCCGGCTGGCACCGGAACACTCGGACGTGACATGCAAGCAGCTCTACTACCCGGACACCGGCGTGCTGGTCACGAGGTTCATGTCCCCGGAGGGAGTCGGCGAGGTCGTCGACTGGATGCCCGCGAACACCAGCCGCACCCCCACCGACCGGCACAGCCTGATGCGGGTGATTCGCGTGGTGCGCGGCACCGTGCGGTTCCTGCTGGAGTGCAGGCCGCGGTTCGACTACGGCCGGGCCGACCACGAGCTGGATCTACGGCCCCAGGGGGCGGTGTTCCGGGGCCCCGGGATCGCAGGTCACCTGCAGGCGTCCTTTCCGCTGGTGCGGGACGGGCAGGACGTGAAGGGTGCGGTCACTCTCGGAATCGGCGAGTCGGCCGTCGCCGTCTTCACCACGTGCGCCGCCGACGGCGAGGCGCCGCCACCGCTCACGGTCGAGGGTGCGACAGAGGCGTTGTGGCATGAGGTGGACTTCTGGCAGGGGTGGCTGCACACCTCCCGCTACCGGGGACGCTGGGCCGAGATGGTGAACCGCTCCGCCATCACGCTCAAGCTCCTGACTTACCACCCGACCGGCGCGCCGGTCGCCGCCGCCACCATGGGCCTGCCGGAACAGGTCGGCGGTGAACGCAACTGGGACTACCGGTACTCATGGGTACGGGACGGGTCGCTCTCGGTGCGGGCCCTGCTCGACCTCGGGTTCGCCGAGGAGGCGTCGGCGTTCACCAAGTGGCTGGGGGAGCGGATGCGCGACCGGGCGGACCTGCCCGGTGAGCGCCTGCAGATCATGTACCGGGTCGACGGGGATCCTCATCTGACCGAGGAGATCCTCGACCACTGGGAGGGCTACCGGGGATCGAGGCCCGTCCGGGCCGGCAACGCCGCCGCCGACCAGCTGCAGCTCGACATCTACGGCGAGGCCGTCTACGGGATGGCCGAGGGCATGGACGTGAGCGAGGAGCTGGGCTTCCACGGCTGGAAGGGGCTCGCACGGACGCTGGACTGGCTGTCCGACAACTGGGACCGTCCCGACGAGGGAGTCTGGGAGACGCGCGGGGGCCGTAACGACTTCACGTTCAGCCGGGTGATGTGCTGGGTCGCCTTCGACCGGGGTCTGCGCCTTGCGACGGACCTCAGCCGGCCCGCCGACATCCCGCGCTGGCGCAACGCCCGTGACAGCATCCTCGAACAGGTCATGGACAAGGGCTGGAGCCAGTCCGAGCAGGCTCTGGTGCAGCACTACGGCGGAGACGTCCTGGATGCCTCCCTCCTGCTGATCCCGCGCGTCGGGTTCCTCTCCGCGAAGAGCCCCGGCTGGCTCTCCACCCTGGACGCCATGGAGCGCAAGCTCGTCTCGGACAGTCTCGTGTACCGGTACGACCCGGCCGCCTCCCCGGACGGTCTCCGCGGCTCGGAGGGGACCTTCAGCCTCTGCACCTACCTCTACGTCGATGCCATGGCCCGGGCCGGGCGGGTCCGTCCGGCGCGTTACACCTTCGAGAAGATGCATACCTACGCCAACCACGTGGGCCTGTTCGCCGAGGAGATCGGCCCGAGCGGCGAGCAACTCGGCAACTTCCCGCAGGCGTTCACCCACCTCTCGCTCATCATGGCGGCGTCGACCCTGGACGAGGCCATCGACCGGAAGCGGCAGCGTGCCTGAGCCCGGCCACGCGCAGCCGGGTCAGCGGGCGCCGGACTCCGACGCCCGCCCGCAGAGCCGGGCCGCCTTCGACGCCCTGTACGCGCGCCTGCGGCAGCGGGCAGACGCGACCGGGGCTCCGCCGCCCACCGGCGGCCGCGGGGCACTGGCCGGCATCACGCCCGCGACGGTCCGTGCCGCGGCGGCCGAGGTCCGCTCGGGCCTGACCGTGTCACTGTCGTCTCCGATCGGGACCGACGCGGCTCCCGACAATCCGCACCCGGCCGGTCACCGGCTCACCAGCCGCCCGGAGGCCGAGGCCGCGGCCACAGGACTGCACTTCGCCACCGACCACTTCTCCATGAACGTTCACGGCGACGCCGACAGCCACCTCGACGCTCTGTGCCACGTCGTATACGAGGGCACGCTGTACGGCGGCGTCCCCGCGAGGACCGTAACGGCCGAGGGCGCAACCGCCCTGTCCGTCGACCTCGTGAGAAACGGCATTGTCGGCCGTGGCGTCCTGCTCGACATCCCGCGGCTGCGAGGCGTGCCGTGGCTGGAGCCGGGCGACCACGTCACCGCCGACGACCTGCGGGCCGCCGAGGCCGCCCAGGGCGTGCGGGTCGGTGTCGGCGACATCCTCCTCGTACGGGTCGGTCACCGTCGCAGGCGCGAGGAGGAAGGGCCGTGGGACGCCTCGCGCAGCCGGGCCGGCCTGCACCCGGCCGCGATGGAGTTCCTGGCCGAGCGCCGGGTCGCCGCACTGGGCAGCGACGGCAACAACGACACGGCCCCCAGTCTCACCGAGGGTGTGGACTTCCCCGTGCACGTGCTGGGAATCCACGCCCTCGGGCTGCACTTCATGGACTATCTGCGGTTCGAGGACCTGGTACCGCTCTGCGAGGACGAGGACCGCTGGTCGTTCCTCTGTGTCGTCGCACCCCTGCGGCTCCCCGCGGCCACCGGATCCCCCGTCAATCCCATCGCCATCCTCTGACCGGCGAGCCGGCCCCCCACCCACCCCAGCGACTCACCCATGATCCGAGGCGACCACATGGCAGGAACCGAGCATTACGACGTCATCGTCATCGGCACTGGAGCGGGCGGCGGCACGCTCGCCCACCGCCTCGCCCCTACCGGCAAGCGTGTCCTGATCCTCGAACGCGGCGGATATCTGCCTCGCGAGCGGGACAACTGGGAGTCCACGGCGGTCTTCGTCAAGGGCAAATACCGCGCCCCGGAATTCTGGTACGACAAGCACGGCGAGAAGTTCCCGCCCGAGGTCAACTACTACGTCGGCGGGAACACCAAGTTCTACGGTGCCGCGCTGTTCCGCCTGCGCCCGGAGGACTTCGGCGAACTGCACCACCACGGCGGCATCTCCCCGGCGTGGCCGATCCGGTACGAGGATCTGGAGCCCTACTACACCCAGGCCGAGCGCCTGTACCTGGTGCACGGTCACCACGGCGAGGACCCGAGTGAGGGGCCGGTCAGTGCCCAGTACCGCCGTGAAGAACGCGATCGACCAGGCCAAGATCTACGGCGCGCTGATCCCCGGACCGACATCGACCACGCTCCTCGTCGTCCCCACCCTCAGCGACGTCGCACCCCTCGACCTGGCGGGGAACTTCGAGGAAGCCGCGAAGAAGCTGCGGCAGCCGCTCCACGTCGAGCAGTACGCGCCGCATCCACTGGCCAAGAAGGACCCCTTCGGACTTGTCGAATCGCTGATGCTGGTCCCGCTGCTCGTCGGCGGATACATGGCCGCGACGATGCTCCGAGCTACCACCGGCACCTCGGTCGGCCGCTGGCGCCTGCCCGCACTCACCGGATTCGCCGTCCTCGCCGCGCTGCTGGTCAACCTCGTCGTCTGCACCTGGCTCAAGGGCTACCCGGCACAGAAGTTCTGGATCGTCTGGCCGATCCTCGCCCTGATCATCGCGGTGGTAGCCCTGATCGCCGCCGTCCTGCAAAAACTCCTCGGAGCCGCCGGAACCCTCGTGACCGTCATCGTGGTCATGCTCTTCGGCAACCCGTCTTCCGGCGGAGCCAACGGTGTTCCCTACCTGTCGGCGTTCTGGCGTGCCATCGGACCGTACCTGCCACCCCGCAACGCCTACATCCTGCTCCGCAACACGATCTACTTCGACGGCCACGGCACCACGCAGGCCTTGATCGTCCTGCTGCTCTACTTGGTCGTTCCGGCCGTGGCCCTCGTCCTGCTCTACCGTTTCCGCACCCCGGACAGCCCGGTGACCCCGGAGACGGAGGCCGAGGCCACCGCGCTGACCGTCCCCGTCACGGGCCTGCCGTAGGAGAGACGTCGCGAAACTCAGCAGATGTCGAGGCGCCAGAGGCCGGAACGGAGGTCCGTGCCGGAGTCATCGCCCAGCCCGTCCCCGTTCATACGGCCAGGGCTCACCGAGGCCTCTCCAGCGTTTCCCGTGTTGAACGAACGGCCTCCCGCACGGTGAGGCGCCCCGGTGCGAACGTGTTGACGGCACACGGCACACCGGGGCTGTCCGAGCTGTCCCTCAGCCCACCGTCCACTTCTGGTTGGCTCCGCCGCCGCACGTCCAGATCTGGAGCCGTGTGCCATTGGCCGAGTTGTTGCCCGTGACATCGAGACACTTGTTGGCCTGCGGGTTCACGATGTCGTGAGCCGCGGTGACCGTCCATTTCTGGTTGGGGCCGCCGGTGCAGTCCCACAGCTGGACCGTCGAGCCGTCCGCCGTACCGTTGCCGGTGACATCCAGGCACTTGCCGAGCGCGCGGATCGTGCCGTCCGAGGACACGGTCCACTGCTGGGCGCCGGTGCCGTTGCAGTCGTAGAGCTGTACGGGGGTGCCGTTGGCCGAGTTGGCGGCGGCCACGTCCACGCACTTGCCCGCGAGGCCCTTGATCGGACCGGCGGTGCCGCCCGAGCTGTCGCTCGTCGTCACCTTCACCTCGTCGACGACGAGCTGCTGCGGGAAGGCGGTGGAGCCGTCGGGGTCGCCGGGCCAGTATCCGCCGACCGCGAGGTTGAGGATCAGGAAGAACGGCTTGTTGAACACCCAGGTGTTGCCGCCCACATCGGCGGGCGTCCGCGTCTGGTAGACCGTGCCGTCCACCGACCAGGTGATCGAGTTCGGTGCCCAGTCGACCGCGAAGGTGTGGAAGGCGTCCGCGAAGGCCTGGCCGTTCGGCAGGGAGTACGGGGCGCCGATGCCGGCGGACCCGGAGTACCCGGGACCGTGGATCGTGCCGTGCACGGTGGACGGCTCGTAACCGACGTTCTCCATGACGTCGATCTCACCGGAGTTCGGCCAGCCGACCTGCCCGATGTCGCTGCCGAGCATCCAGAACGCCGGCCACATGCCCTGTCCGCGCGGGATCTTCATCCGGGCCTCGACATGGCCGTAGGCCGTGGTGAACTTCCCGGAGGTGTTCATCCGGGCCGACGTGTACTGGCATGTGCCGTACCAGCACTGGTAGTTGGCCGGATTCTCCTTGCGGGCCGTGATCACCAGATGGCCCTGGCCGTCCAGCGCCGCGTTCTTGTTGCCCGACGTGTAGTACTGCCGTTCGTGGTTGTTGACGTTGTCGCCGGTCTCCATCTGCCACTTGGAGGAGTCGACGGCCGAACCGGCGGGACCGTCGAAGGTGTCGTCGAACGTCACGGCCGCGGTGGCCGCAGCCGGACCCGCGTGGGCGGGAGCGACGACGGCCGAGGCGGAGGCGACGAGCGCGGCGGACAGCGCGGCGAAGAGGCATCTTCGGAGCAGGCGTGGGGAGTCCATGACTCTCATTTCCGTACGGCTTCCCTAGGGCGGGTGAGCCGACTGAGGTGGGGGGTGCATGCTTCGCCTCTTGATTTAAGGAGTGAGGTAACGGGGTGTCAATACTCTGGTCCGGACCAATAGTCGGGGCGTTGCCTCAGGCGCGAAGACGCTTCCTGGGGTGCACCGCCCGGCCGAGCCGCCGACCCAGAAGCAGGTAACCCACCAGCGCCCCGGTCGTGTTGAGGATGACGTCGTCGATGTCGAAGGAACGTCCGGTGATGAGGGCTCCCTGAACGAGTTCGACCAGGAGCATGACCGCCGCGGTGAGTGCGAGGACGCGCAGGATTCCGCGGGTCTTCGGGAACACCACGGGCAGCAGCACGCCGAAGGGCACCCCGAGCACGAGGTTTCCGCCGATCTGCTTGAAGGCGTCGCGCAGCTCCGGCTGGTCGAGATAGGCCCGCAGGGAGCGTCCGGGGTGAAGATTGTTGTGGATCAGGGCCGTGGATGCCGGTGAGGGCTCCAGCGTCAGCCGGGCCAGCGCGACGGCGAACGCCACCATGGCCGCGAAGGCGACCAGTATGGCCAGCAGCCGGAAGGGCAGCGCGAGGGCCCGGGGCTCCCGCTCCGGCGTCGGCGCCGGAGCCGGCGGCGTCCTGCGGCCGAAGGGCCACCGCGACCTCTGCGCCTTCCCCTGCTCGGCCTTCGACGCAGGCTTGCTCCGCTCGGCCTTCGACGCCGGCTTCTTCCGGTCCGATCCCGACTTCGGCACCGGTTTCCTGCTACCGGCTTTCGCGGCACGAGCACGCAACGCGGTACGGACCATGAGACCCTCCCCTTTTCAACTGCTCTCTGGTGCAGCCCGCTTACCCCCGATGCGGCCGAGAATGCCGTGGGGCTCGGTGAAGGGGAGGGCTTCGCGGCAACGGGGAGTGATTTACGGCCAGGGGATGCCCCCGCGGCGCGGCACCTCGGCCGAACCGGCGCTCGGCCGGGGTGTCCACTCCGGGAAAGCCGGGGTGTCCCACTCAGGGAAGTGGAGTGTGTCTAGGCGTCCTTCGCCTTCGCGTAGTCGGTGGCCATGCCTCCCGCGAAGTCGTACACGATGACCTGTTCGTCACCCACGACCCAGGCGTCGTGCCCGGGCGGGCACACGAAGACGTCGCCGGGTCCTATCTCGCCCTCGCCGCCGTCGTCCATGGCGAGGTGCATCCGTCCCTGTACGACATAGCCGTTGTGGTGGACCTCGCAGCTCTTCGTTCCCGCGATCGGGCCGACGGACTCGGTCCAGCGCCAGCCCGGTTCGAAGGTGCCCACCGCGAAGTCGAGCCCGCTCATATGGACCGCTTCGAGGTGGCCGCGCGGGAAATCGCGTCGCTCATCGGGCTTGTCCACCGTCTTGATCTCCAGCATGACGGCTCCCTTCCGTTTCCCTCCTCCATTGTCTGCCCGCCGGCAGGGGACTGCTATCCGGAGGGCCGACTCCGGGACGGCCGCAGGCACCGGGTGCGACCGTGTGGTGGCCCCGGTGCCGTAGGTACCGGCCGGACTCAGGCACCGTAGGTGACCGTCACCTCCTTGAAGCCGAGAGAGCGCAACAGGCCTTCGAGCATGCCGGTGGTGTTCGCCTCGGCCCGCGCGGTGAGCCGGCTGTCCTGCGCGGCCTTGCCGATGTGCTTGGCCGCGAGCCGCTGCACGGCCCGCTCGTCGTTCGGGTTGTCCGAGAAGATGTCGCCGATCCGGTCGAGGAGGCCGCGCTGCTTCGAGACGGCGTAGGAGTGGTCGGGATCGAGGGCGGGCTTGCCCAGCGCCGCGTGCGGCAGATGGAGCGTGGCCGACGTACGGTCGCCGTTGACCGTCACGTCCTTCTGGTCGATGTGCCCGAGATCGACATAGGCGTCGACGGTGCCGGCCCCCACGTACAGCGTGCGGGTGCCGCGGATCGCGTCGGGCAGGTACTTCGCGTCCTTCTCCAGGTCCACGACCACCTGGAAGTTGCCCGACGCGGCGTCGTAACGGCTCATGTCCTGGATGGACTTGAGGAGTGCGGGGCCCGAATTGTCGTGGGTCTCCGTGCCGAAGACATCGCGCAGCCCCGGCAGAACGGCCAGCCGCAGCCCGGCGAAGAGCACCACGAGCACCAGCACGAAGGCGGAGACCACCTTCGCCCAACCGGGCATGCGTTTGTTGGACGTCGTCATGTCGACGGTCCTCCTTTCAACCGTCCGTGTACCCCCCAAGCCCCTTCACAGGCCGACCGGTTGGCGTGTGGATTGCGGTGCCGGGAGGCCGTGGTGCCGTCCGTCGGAAGGCGGGCGGGTGAGTCGTGCGGCGGCCGGTGCACCCGGGACACCGAGCCCCGGCTGCTGTGCCACGATGCGCCGGGGGTTGCGTCGTGAAGGGCGGGCGGCCCGGCCCAGCCGCTCGCCGGGCGGGGTGCGGGCCGGGCCCGGCACCCCGCGACCGGATCCGCAACCGGAATTCCCCCCGGTCGAAGGCCCGAAAGGTGCCCAGTAGCATGAGGTACGCACTCCGGGCCGATCTTGCCAACCGGCGACGCAACCCGGTTCGATCATGCGAGGAGCGGTCGTGCGTGACATCGCCGTGTTCAGCGGTAGTGCCCATCCCGAGCTCGCGGCCGAGCTCTGCGCGCACCTCGGTGTGCCCCTCAGTCCGACCCGGGTCAGCCGGTTCGCCAATGACTGCCTGGAGGTCCAGCTCCAGGCCAACTGTCGCGAGCGTGATGTCTTCCTCGTGCAGCCGCTGGTCACTCCGGTGCAGGAGCATCTCGTCGAGCTGCTGATGATGTGCGACGCGGCGCGCGGTGCCTCCGCCGGTCGGATCACTGTGGTCATGCCCCACTATTCGTACGCCCGTTCGGACAAGAAGGATATGCCGCGGATCTCCATGGGCGGCCGGCTCGTGGCGGATCTGCTGGTGGCGGCCGGCGCCAGCCGTGTCCTCGCGATGACACTGCACTCCCCGCAGGTGCACGGCTTCTTCTCGGTGCCGGTCGACCATCTGCACGCCCTGCGGGAGCTGGCCGTGCACTTCCGGAGCAACGACCTGTCGCGTACGACGGTGGTCTCGCCCGATCTCGGCAACGCGAAGGAGGCCGCGGCGTTCGCGCGGCTGATCGGGGCTCACGTGGCCGCCGGTGCCAAGCAGCGGTTCGCCGACGACCGCGTGAGCATCAGCACCGTCATCGGTGAGATCACCGGACGCGATGTCATCGTGCTGGACGACGAGATCGCCAAGGGCAGCACGGTCCTCGAACTCCTGGAGCGGCTGCGCGAGTTGGGGCCGCGGTCGATCCGGGTCGCCTGTACCCACGGGCTGTTCGCGGCGGGTGCGCTCAAGCGGCTCAGCGAGCAGCCGGACGTACTGGAGATCGTCTGCACGAACACCGTGCCGATACCGGCGGAGGAGTACACCGAGAAGCTGAGCGTGCTGTCCATCGCCCCGGCGCTCGCGGAGGCGGTGCGGCGCATTCACAACGGTGAGTCCGTCAGCGCCCTGTTCGACGCGCCCCGGAACCAATAGACAGGAGGGAGCGGAACTTCCCTCCCGTCCGCTCGGTCACCAGGAGCGGCTGCCGTGCCCGGCCGGGAAGCCGCGGAGCAACGCTCGGCGTCACCCAGGTGATCAGGAGGGCTCGCAGTGGCCAAGGCGAAATTCGAGCGGACCAAGCCGCATGTGAACATCGGCACCATCGGGCACATCGACCACGGCAAGACGACACTGACAGCGGCCGTCACCAAGGTCCTGCACGACCGTTTCCCCGATCTGAACCCGTTCACGCCGTTCGACCAGATCGACAAGGCGCCCGAGGAGCGGCAGCGCGGCATCACGATCTCGATCGCCCATGTCGAGTACCAGACGGAGAGCCGGCACTACGCGCATGTGGACTGCCCGGGGCACGCGGACTACATCAAGAACATGATCACGGGCGCCGCGCAGATGGACGGCGCGATCCTCGTGGTCGCGGCGACCGACGGTCCGATGCCGCAGACCAAGGAACATGTCCTGCTGGCCCGGCAGGTCGGCGTCCCGTACATCGTGGTCGCGCTCAACAAGACGGACATGGTGGACGACGAGGAGATCCTGGAACTCGTCGAACTCGAAGTGCGCGAGCTGCTGAGCGAGTACGAGTTTCCGGGCGACGACGTCCCGGTCGTCCGGGTCTCCGCGCTGAAGGCACTGGAGGGCGACCCGAAGTGGAGCGCGACGATCCTCGAACTCCTCGCGGCCGTCGACGCGTTCGTGCCGGAACCGGTGCGCGATGTGGACCGGCCGTTCCTGCTGCCGATCGAGGACGTCTTCACCATCACGGGCCGCGGCACGGTCGTCACCGGACGGATCGAGCGCGGGGTGCTGAAGGTGAACAGCGAGGTCGAGATCATCGGCATCCACGAGCAGAAGACGCGCACCACCGTCACCGGCGTCGAGATGTTCCGGAAACTCCTCGACGAGGGCCGGGCGGGCGAGAACGTCGGGCTGCTGCTGCGTGGAGTGAAGCGCGAGGACGTGGAGCGCGGGCAGGTCGTCATCAAGCCGGGTTCGGTGACCCCGCACACCCGGTTCGAGGCGCGCGCCTACATCCTCTCCAAGGACGAGGGCGGTCGGCACACTCCGTTCTTCGACAACTACCGTCCGCAGTTCTACTTCCGTACGACGGACGTGACCGGAGTCGTGACCCTGCCCAGGGGGACGGAGATGGTCATGCCCGGCGACAACACCACCATGGAGGTGCAGTTGATTCAGCCGATCGCGATGGAGGAAGGGCTGAAGTTCGCCATCCGTGAGGGCGGCAGGACGGTCGGCGCCGGGCAGGTCACGAAGATCCGGGATTAGGCGGCGGGGTTCGCGGGGCTCTCAGAACAGGTCCGAAGTGGCCTCCGGGTGGCTCAGTGCTTCCTCCAGCGAGGCCGAGGGCGGCAGGATCCGCGAGAGCCCGGTGAGCCGGAACATGCGGAGCGTCAGCGGATGGGTGCAGACCAGGTGCAGTCGGCCGCCCCGGTCGAGGACCCGGCGTCTGGCGCGGTAGAGCAGCCGCAGACCCGAGCAGTCGAAGAACTCGACGCACCGCAGGTCGATCACGACCTGCGGTGCGGGGTCCGAGGTCACCGCGTCCAGGAGAGGGGTGATCTCCGTCGTGGCGAGCAGGTCGATCTCCCCGTGCAATTCCAACACCACATGACCGTGGTCATGGCGGATACGCAGATGCCTGGTGGACGGTGCGGGGTCGCTCGCCACGACGGACATCACCTCCAGCCGACTGTTGACCTGCTCCTGAAGGCAGGAGGGCAGGGTCACCGGGGGCCGGGGCGACGATACGTCAAGTGATCACTGAACACGACCCCGGGCACCGGCGGATGCAAAACCGTTCCTTGCTCTGCAAGTTACCCTCGTTGAAGTGAATTCCAGCATGTTCGATTGACATATGTCTTCGCTGTGTGCGGCGAGTTGGCCATCTGTGCGCGCCGGTCCCATCCGTCAGTCGACCACCAGGACGAGCTTCCCCGCGGTGCGGCCGGTGTCGCCCAGGGCGTGTGCCTTCGCGGCTTCGGCCAGCGGGAAGGTCTCGGCGATCGTGGGGCGCAGCGCGCCCTTCTCGACGAGATCCGCGACCGCCCTCATCCCGGCCTGGTCGGCATCGACGAGCATCCGCACCGCGCGGACCCCGAGCCGCTCGGCCTCCTCGTAGAACTCGTCGGTCCCGACCGGCAGGATGGAGACGACCACTCCGCCGGGGCGCAGCACGCGCAGCGAGCGCAGTCCGGTCTCGCCGCCGATCGTGTCCAGTACGACATCGACGTCGCGCACGGCCTCGGTGAAGTCGACGCCGGTGTAGTCGATCGGCTCGTCCACGCCGAGGGACCGCAGGAAGTCGTGCTTGCCCGCGCTCGCGGTGCCGATCACGTACGCGCCGAGGGCCTTCGCGATCTGCACGGCCACATGGCCGACTCCGCCGGCCGCCGCGTGGACCAGCACCCGCTGCCCCGGCCGCACGTCGGCCTGTTCGGTCAGCGCCTGCCACGCGGTCAGCGAGACCAGCGGGAGCGCGGCGGCCTGCGTGTGGTCGAGCACCGACGGCTTCCGGGTGAAGGCGCGGACCGGACCGGTCACGTACTCGGCGTGCGATCCGTGGCCGAAGGGGTAGGGCAGCATGCCGAAGACCTCGTCCCCGGGCTGGAAGAGGGCGACGCCGATCCCGGTCGCCTCGACCACGCCGGAGACGTCCCAGCCGAGGACGAAGGGCGGCTCGCCGAGGAATCCTCCGGTCTCGCGGTGCTTCCAGTCGGTCGGGTTGACCCCGGCGGCCCGTACCCGGACCAGGATCTCGTTGGGCCGCGGCGCGGGCCGCTCCAGGGTCACTTCCTCAAGAACCTCGGGACCGCCGAGGACGTTCTGGCCGATGGCTCGCATCGTGTTCACAGTGTTCATGGTGAATCAGCCTGCCCGGAGGCTCGCCCTGGGGAAATGGCAGAATTGCCAACCTTCGATAAGATCGTGCCATGCAGCATGTGGAGCGGGTCGTGGTCCTGGCGCTCGACGGCGTCTATCCCTTCGAGCTGGGCATGCCCAGCCGGATCTTCGGCGCGGCGGAAGGCCGCTACGAGGTGGTGACCTGCACCGTCGACGGAGGACCGGTCCGCACCGACGCCGACTTCTCCATCGCCGTCGATCACGGTCCCGAGGCCCTGCGCACGGCGGACACGGTGGTCATCGCGGCAGTCACCCCGTCCCGGGTCACCGCCGCCCTCTCCGACGAGGTCGCCGCCGCTCTGGCGTTCATCCGTCCGGGCACCCGGGTCGTCTCCATCTGCACGGGCGCGTTCGTCCTGGCCGCCGCCGGGATGCTGGACGGGCGCCGGGCGACCACGCACTGGTGCGTGTCGGACGACTTCCGGCGCATGTTCCCGCTGGTCGACCTGGACCCGGACGTCCTGTTCGTCGACGACGGCGAGATCCTCACCTCGGCCGGTGCCGCGTCCGGCATCGACATCTGCCTGCACATCGTCCGCCGCGACCACGGCAGCGAACTGGCCAACCGGGTGGCCCGGCGCTGCGTGGTCCCGCCGCTGCGCGAGGGCGGCCAGGCCCAGTACATCGAGCAGCCCGTGCCGGAGCCCTCGACCGCGAGCACCGCCGCCACCCGCGACTGGGCCCTGGCGCGCCTCGGCGACCCGCTGACCCTGACCGATCTCGCCGCCCACGCCGGAATGAGCCTGCGCACCTTCGCCCGCCGCTTCAACGACGAGGTGGGCCTGAGCCCCGGCCGCTGGCTCATCCAGCAGCGGGTCTCCCGGGCCCGCCATCTGCTGGAGGCCAGCGATCTGCCGGTGGACCGGATCGCGGGCGAGGTCGGGTTCGCGACGGGTGCCTCGCTGCGCCAGCATCTGCAAGCGACGATCGGTGTCTCGCCCCAGACCTACCGCCGCACTTTCCAGACCACACGCTGACCTCGAAGGGGCGCCGCCGCGGGGTCACGCGCCGACTTCGAAAGATCACCCGCGCCGGGGCCCCGCGCCGCCCCCGAACGATCGCCCGCACCAGTTCACGCGCAGGCCGCCGAACGAACGCCGGCACCCGTGCGTCGTAGGAGGGCGAACGAAGGGTGGAGGAACAGGGGTGGGGATGCGCAAGGGGATCGTGGCGGCGGTGGTGCTGGTGGGGCTCGCGGCGGTGGGGTGCGGCGGGGGGAACCGCGACGGCCTGGTGGTCAAGGGCACGTCGCCCGCCAGTCCGTACGCCGGGCGGTTGGACCTGCCGTTCAAGGAGAGCGCGGACGGCGGTGCCCGGGATGCCGACGAGGCTTCGGGTGCGGCCGGCCGGGCACTGGAGTGCGACGGCTCGATCCACGACGGCGACGCGGGCGACGCGTGGGGCAAGGGAGACGGGGGTTCGACCCCCGAGGAGGGGCTGAACGCGTACTTCGACATCTATCAGCCCGAGGTGCCGGAGTACGGCTATCGGGTGGAGCGCCGCGCAGGCGACCGCGTCCTCTTCTCCTTCGACGTCAAGGGCCGGACCAAGGTCGCCGTCGTCGTCGCCAAGGACCAGCCGCAGCGCCCTGGTTGGGGCCTGGAGACCAGCGCGTCCTGCGACCCGTCGGAGCTTCCGGCGAGCTACACCGAGTCGAAGGGCTACGAGATCTGGGAGGACCGGGAAGGCCACCGCGTGCCGACCGCGAAGGTGAGCAGTTCGGCCGGCGCCGAGCACTGCGACTGGCAGAGCGCGCACTTCCTCGACCTGGGCAGCGGCCGCGACTCCCGCCAGTACGTGCGCGATCCACGCGGGATCTTCGGGCGCGAGTCGCTCACGGCCGAGTACGACGGAGACGTCCGCATGCCCGCCGGCGCGCGGGACACCGGCTACCGCTATCGCGACTGGCACCTCTGGCTGGCGCCGGACAAGTCGACGGCGTACGTCCGCACTTCCGACGGGGTGGAGGCGTGGCCTGCGGCGAGGTCGGGTCTCGGGTGCATGTAAGGGGCCGTCGATCCGGGTAGGCGTCCCGGCAGCCGGCTCACGGAACCGGGCATCCCGGCTCACGGAACCGGGCATCCCGGCTCACGGAACCGGGTGTCCCAAGTCATGGCTCCCGGAAGGCTTGCCGCCGGCTCCGGGGCGCTGCCTCGGCGGTCCCTGACCTGAGACGTCACCGGCTCATGTGCAGGGCGACGAGCAGTTGCCAGACCTGGTCCGCGACCGTGTCAGGGGTGCCCTCCAGAAGGCCGTGCAGCCAGTCCGCGAGGACGCCCGCGAAGGTGGCGGCCACCGCGGAGGCGACGAGCGGGGCGTCCGGCGCGCCCGCGAGGGTGCGCTCGGCCAGACTGCGGGCCCGCAGGTCGCGGTGGAGCACGCGGCCCAGCGGGCCGCCGCCGCCCGGACTCAGCAGTGCGCGGTAGAGGCCGGTGTGCGGGGCGAGTTCGGTGAAGAAGGCGCGCAGGGCGGGCGGCGCGGACACCGGGTCGGGGCGGCCGCGCCAGGCGTGCAGCGCCTCCACGGCCTCCCGTACGACATCGGCGCACGCGTCGACCGCCAGTGCCTCCAGGTCGGCGTAGTGCACGTAGAAGGTGGCCCGGCCGACCCCGGCCCGCCGCACCAGCGCGGCGACGCCGATCTCCTCCAGCGGATGCTCGGCGCACTCCGCCAGCAGCGCCTGCCGCAGCCGCGCGCGGGTCCGGGCGGCGCGCGGGTCGTCGGGCGTCATCCGGCGAGCAGGACGGCGGCCAGGGCGAGCGCCCCGGGCAGGGCCTGTGCGAAGAGGATGCGGCGGTTCGCGGTGACCGATCCGTACACGCCCGCGATCACGACACAGCACAGGAAGAAGATCTGCGCGTCGTGGCCGGTCGGGTCCGCCGCCACCAGCCCCCACACCAGGCCCGCGGCCAGGAACCCGTTGTAGAGCCCCTGGTTCGCGGCGAGCGGCGCGGTCGCCCGTGCCATCTGCGCGTCGAGCCCGTGGAGCCCCCGCCCCGGCTTCTTCTCCCACAGGAACATCTCCAGCACCAGGATGTACATGTGCAGTGCGGCCACCAGGCCCACCAGCACGTTCGCGACCGTTTCCATCGTCAACAGGCTCCGATTCGCCTCGTCATTTCTTGGACAGATGTCCACTATAGCTGGACGACTGTCCAAGAAGTGACGGCGGGCGGCCGGGGTCGGGGCGGGGCCGGGGCTGGGCGGTTCAGGCGCCCGATGCCGCGTACACGCGCTCCCCTCCGACGTAGGTGAGCGCGACCCCGGTCTCCTTGATCGCCTCCGGCGGTCCCGCGAAGGGGTCGCGGTCCAGGACGACGAGATCCGCGAGGGCACCCACCCGCACGCTCCCGGTGTCGTCGAGATGGTTCGCGTACGCCGTTCCCGCGGTGTACGCCGTCAACGCGGCGGCCAGATCGATGCGTTCGGCCGGCAGGAACACCGGCCCCGGCTCGTCCGGGCTCACCCGGTTGACCGCGACATGGATGCCCTGGAGCGGGTCGGGGCTGCTGACCGGCCAGTCGCTGCCCGCCGCCAGTCGCGCGCCGGAGCGCAGCAGTGATCCGAACGGGTACTGCCAGGCGGCCCGTTCGGGCCCGAGGAAGGGGATGGTCAGCTCGTCCATCTGCGGCTCGTGGGCGGCCCACAGCGGCTGGATGTTCGCTGTGGCGCCGAGCCGCGCGAAGCGGGGCACGTCGTCGGGGTGCACGACCTGGAGGTGCGCCAGATGCGGCCGGGTGTCGCTCGGCCCGTTCGCCTTCCGCGCCGCCTCCACGGCGTCCAGGGCGTGGCGTACGGCGCCGTCGCCCAGCGCGTGGAAGTGGCACTGGAACCCGAGCGCGTCCAACTCGGTCACGTAGGCGGGCAGCCGGGCCGGGTCGATGAAGCTCTTGCCCCGATTCGCCGTGGCGCAGCCGCACTTGTCGAGGTAGGGGTCGAGCAGCGAGGCGGTGCCGTTCTCGGCGACGCCGTCCAGCATCAGCTTGACGCTGGTCGCCCGGAACCTGCCGTGCTCCAACGCGGCCCGCCGTTCGACGAGTTCGGGGATCTGCTCGGCGCCGCGCGCACGGTCCCACCACAGGGCGCCGACCACCCGCGCGGTCAGTGAGCCGTCGCGGGCCGCCGTCAGGTACGCCTCGGACGGATCCTCCATGCCGAGGAAGGTGCCGACGATCGCGTCCTGCCAGGCGGTGATGCCGAGCGCGTGCAGATGCCGCTGGGCGTGCAGCAGCGCGGCGAGCCGGTCGGCGGGCGTGGCCGCGGGGGTGAGCCGGCCCACCCACTGCATGGCCCCCTCCTGCAGCATGCCGGTCGGCTCACCCGACGCGTCCCGCTCGAACCGCCCGTCGGCCGGGTCGGGTGTGTCCCGGGTGACACCGGCGAGTTCGAGGGCGCGGCTGTTGACCCAGGCGCCGTGATGGTCCCGGTTGGGCAGATACACCGGCCGGTCCGGCACGACCGCGTCCAGCAGCTCCTTGGTCGGCGTACCGCCCGCGAAGGCCTCCATGGACCAGCCGCCGCCCGTGATCCACTCCCGCTCGGGGTGCGCGTCGGCGTACCCGCGGACGGCGGCCACGGTGTCCTTCGCCGTCTTCGCGCCGGTGAGATCGCACTGGGTGAGTTCCAGGCCCGCCGGGACCGGGTGGACGTGCGCGTCCTGGAACCCGGGCAGCAGCAGCCGCCCGGCCAGGTCGACGACCTCGGTGTCCGGACCGATCAGTTCATGGACCTCGGCGTTCCCGACGGCGGTGATCCGCTCGCCTGTGACGGCCACCGCGGTCGCGGCGCGGCCCTCGGGGGTGAACACCGGGCCGCCGGTGAAGAGAAGGTCAGCGTGCATGGTTCCTTTTCCTTGGTCGGAGTGGCCGGAAGCCCTCGGTCGCTTCAATTGGGGGTGGCCAGGAGCTGGGGCGCGTCGGCGTCGGTTCCGCGTCCGGTGGTGAAGTACGGGGATTTGCGGACCCACTTGGCCCACGCGGCGGCCGCGAAACCCGAGACGATCATGGCGCTGGGGGCGAGCAGCAGGAACCAGCCGTTGTCCGGGCTGACCTCCAGGTGATCGGTCGAGGTGTAGAAGGACCAGGCGAGATAGCCGCCGAGGCCCAGCAGCGCCACGGCGCTCAGGGCGGGGAGGACGACCGCGCGTATCCCCTCCCGCCAGTCCTCGCGGAGCAGCCCGCGGAACCGGGCGGCCGCCGCGAGGGCGGTGAGCGCGTACGACAGCGCCACGACGATCCCGACGGCGTTGACCGTCGCCATGATCATGTCGGCGAGCCTGGGAATCACCAGGGACAGCGTGGCCACGACCACGGCCATCGCGCCGATCAGCAGTGTGCCGGTCGCCGGAGTCCCGTACCGGGCGCTGATCCTGGACCACACGGGCCCGAGCGTACGGTCCCGGCTCATCGCGAACATCCCGCGCGCCGTCGGGATCACCCCGGCCTGCAGCGAGGCGACCGCCGAGAACATCAGCGCCACCAGGGGCAGCGCGGCCAGCGGCTGGTCGGCGAGCCGGTTCCCGAGGAAGGCCAGCCCCTCGGCGCCGTGCCCGGCCAACTCGTCTTCGGACAGCACGCGTTGGAACGCGACCGAGCCGAGCAGGAACAGCCCCAGCATGGTCACCAGCGTGATGGTCCCGGCCCGCGAGGCGTCCCGCGGATCACGCACCTCCTCGTTCACGCTGAACGCCGCCTCGAAGCCCCAGTAGCAGAACACCGACAGCAGCAGCCCCTGCGCCAGCGCCGTCGCCGACGGGATCTGGAACGGGTCGAACCAGCTCAGGCTGAAGGGGTGCGGGCCGGCGACGATGCCGTATCCGCAAAAGCCCAGCAGGACGACGTACTCGAAGACCAGCAGCCCGCCCTGGAGCCGCGCGGCGCTTCTGACCCCGGTCACCGCGGTGAGGGTGACGGCGACGAGGACGACGACTCCCACGGCCGTGGTCTGGGCGGTCGAGCCCGGATCGAGCACCAGACCCGCCACCGTGTGCAGACCCGCCTCGCCGGCGAGCTGGATCATCGCCGAACCGGTCACCGCCGTGGTGTACGCGAGGAACGCCACCGTGGCCACGATGCTCACCCAGCCGACCAGGAACCCGAGCCAGGGACTGAGCGAACGGCCCACCCACACATAGCCGTTGCCCGCGTTCGGTTCGACCCGGTTCAGCCGGGAGAAGGCGCCCGCGATCCCTAGGATCGGCAGAAAGGCCAGCAGCATGATTGCGGGCAGATGCAGCCCGACCACCCCGGCGGTCACCCCGAGACCGATGCCGATGCTGGTCGTCGCCGCCGTACTGGAGGCGGCGATGGCGACACCGTCCATGACGCCGAGAGTCTTGCGCAAGGACGGGGGATCCACACCGTACGGCTTCTGCGTCATGGCCTGCTCCGATCGCACCCGGGGCCTGATTCCGGCCCGATGACCGGAATGAAACTGCCCGGGGCCTTAACAGGTCAACGCTGTTGTCATAAGGTGCCCGCACAGGAGGGAGACCCATGACGTCCACGAACGACCGTGTCGTCCCACCCGCCGCCCGGCGGCGCAGACGACCCACCAAGTCCGGCGTCGTCCTCTCCGAGGAGCTGATCGTCGAGACCGCCCTGCGTCTGCTCAAGGAACACGGCGCCGACGCGCTCACAGTCCGCCGCCTCGGCCTCGCCCTCGGCGCCGACCCCAGCGCCCTGTACCGCTACTTCCGCGACACCGACGATCTGCTGCTCGCCATTGCCGACGAGCTCATCGGCCGGACGCTGCGGACCTGGCACCCCACGGGGGACTGGCGGGCCGACCTCAGGGACCTCGGCCTGCGCGTGCACTCCGGGTCGCTCGCCCATCCGCAGGCCGCCGTGCTCAGCTCCTACCGGGTGACCGGCCGGGTCCACGAGATCGCGGCGGTGGAGACGATCATCGGGGTGCTCCGAGGTGCCGGATTCCCCGACCCCGAGGCCGTACGGATCTACCACGCCTTCGTCGACCAGGCGCTCGCGTTCGCCGCCCTGGACGCCGCGAGTGTCGCCCTGCCCCGGGCCGCCCGGGACGCCGAGGCCGGCGTGTGGCGGGCAACGTACGCCCGGCTGCCCGTGGACAGCCACCCGAACATCGCGGCGACGGCCCGCCACCTCGTGCTCGACATGGGACGCAGCGCCTATCCGACGGCGCTCGACATGCTGCTGAGCGCGGCGGCGGCCCGGCTCACGGAAATCACCGGCGGCGGGGACACGACGGGAACACCACAGCGACCGCCCGGCCCTCCGCACCGAGACCCACCGTCGTACCCCGGCCCACCCGTCCCGTCACACTGAGGCATGCTCCGCCGTCATCCCAGCGGGGCGATCCGCTCGCCCTCATCGCGCGTGTGCCGCCCGTACGCCGTCGACCAGGAGGCCGTCCACAGATGAACCCGCCCGCCCGCACCCAGAAGCAGCGCAAGCAGGACACGCTCGACCGACTGGAGAGCGATGTCGACGCCTGGGTGTCGACCGCCGACAACGCCGGCGGAACGCCCTGTCTGGTTCCGCTGTCCTACCTCTGGGACGGGACGACCGTGCTGCTGGCCACCCCCGCCGCCCGTCCCACGGGCCGCAACCTGCGGGCGACCGGCACCGTACGGCTCGGCATCGGGCCGACCCGCGACGTGGTCATGATCGACGGCACCGTCCGGACACTCGAAGCCGGTGAACTGCCCGACGGAACCGGCGACGCGTTCGCGACCAGGACCGGTTTCGACCCGCGGCAACTCACCACCCACTACCAGTACTTCAGTGTCACGCCGCAGCGCGTGCAGGCCTGGCGCGAGGCCAACGAGATCTCCGGCCGCGACCTCATGCGGGACGGCGAGTGGCTGGTGGCCGACTGAATTCCCCGGACCGGGTAACCCGGGACGACAGGGCGGTGGCGGCCGGATGCCGCCCCGTCGTCCCGGAACCCCTCACGGAGGAAACATGGCACTGGTCGCGGCAGCCGTAGTGGTGCTGGACTGCGCCGAGCCCGAGAAGCTCGCCGCCTTCTACAAGGAACTGCTCGACGCCGAGGAGACGCACGCGAGCGCGAACCGCGTCGAGATCAAGGGCACCGACGGCATGCGGATGGCCTTCCGCCGTGACGGGAACGTCACACCGCCCAGCTGGCCCCGTCCCGAGAACGCCTTCCAGGCCCACATCGACTTCCACGTGGACGACCTGGACCAGGTGGAACTCGTGGTGGTCGGCCTGGGCGGCCGGCCGCTCGACACCAAGGACGCGTCCGGCCCGTACGAGGAACGCGGCTACGCCGATCCGGCCGGACACTCGTTCACCGTGCGCTGCGTACGGTCCACGGCCCCCAAACAGGGCTGACCCCGCCCGCGGCCGTACCCGGCCGGGCTCCTCCACGGCGCGGGGCTCAGTCGCGGCCGGACCTGTCGGGGGAGGGCCATACGCCCGTGGAGCGTTCGATGACCTTCGCGCCCGAGCGGTCCACCGCACTGCGCACGACGGCGAAGATGGCGCCCTGGAGGGCGGCGGCGAGCAGCACCTCGCCCCAGCCGCGGTTCTTGTCCAGGGCGTCGGGAGCGTCTTCCTCGTGACGTATCGCCATCCAGGTCTTCTGGAAGGCGAGTCCGGCGAGGGAGCCTCCGGCCCAGCTCAGTACGAAGCCGATCGGCTTGTAGGCCAGGGACAGCTTGCGCTTCTCCTGTTTCTTGGACACCTGATGCTCCTTCTTCTTCGCTCCCGAGGCCGCGGACGTGCGCCGGCCTCCTCCCACCGGGTACGGGTGCCCGATCTGCGGCCCCCGTACCCCTCGGTCCGATTCTGTCGGCCGGCACGGTGTGAGGTGGAGAGCCAGGGGAAACCGGCCGGTGTGACCGGTGAAGAAGCGAAGGAAACGAAGGAAACGACGGATCGCGACCCTTCGACGCGGCAGGAGCGGCCGAAGCGGCAGAAGGAGGACGGCTCGGACAGCAGAACCAGGGTCACCGTGATCGTGGCACTGGGCGCCAACCTGCTGATCGCCGTGGCCAAGGCCGTGGGCGGCCTGATCGCCGGGTCGCCGGCGCTGCTCTCGGAGGCCGCGCACTCCGTGGCGGACAGCATGAACGAGGTGTTCCTGCTGGCCGCGCTCCGCCGCAGCCGCCGCCCCGCCGACCGCAGGCATCCCTTCGGTTACGGCAAGGAACGGTTCTTCTGGTCATTGCTCGCCGCCGTCGGCATCTTCGTCATGGGCGGCTGCTTCTCGTTCTTCCAGGGCTTCGAGGCGCTCCGCAACGGAGCCGACGAGTCCTTCGGGGGTTACATGGTGGGCATCGCGGTGCTCGGTGTGGCGCTGCTCGCCGAGGGCGGCTCGCTGCTGCGGGCGCTCCACCAGATACGCGGGCAGGGCGGCGCCGGCGGGATGCGGGACCCCGCCCTGCGCACGGTCGTCGCCGAGGACGGCACTGCGGTGCTCGGGGTGAGCCTCGCGATCATCGGCATGGTGCTCCACATGGTCACCGGCCAGGTCGTGTGGGAGGCCTCCGCCTCCTTCGCCATCGGGATGCTGCTCGTGTGCATCGCCTTCTGGCTCGGCCGGGACGCGCGCGAGCAGCTCATCGGACGGGCCATCGACGAGGAGCAGAGCGGCCGGATCCGCGAACTGCTCAAGGCGCAGCCAGAGATCGACAGCGTCGAGGCGCTGCTGACCATGGAGCTGGGCCTCGACTCGACCCTGGTGGCCGCCCGGATCGACCTGGTCCCCGGGCTCGACAGCGAGGAGGTCGAGGAGGTCGCCGTCCGCATCAAGCGCTCGGTCGCCCACACCTTCCCCGAGGCCGACCAGATCTTCCTCGACGTGACCGACGCCCGAGCCGCGCGAGCGGCCGCGCGGCGCGGCGAGAGTGGGGCGAGCGACCGGGAGCACACCGGCGACGCGACAGCCGGAAGCCCCGCCGCGACGGGGGGACGCGACGGGGCCTGATGGGCGGCTGCCCGACACCCGAGGATTCATGCACACCGACACCACGGAGATTTGGGAATGTCCAGCGCCGACGGGGTGCCGGACAGGCCGACCGGGTGCCGGACGCCGACCCAGGGAGCCGGCCGTGCCGTCCGCCCCGCCCCGCCCCGCCCGTACAGGGAAAGGGCCCGTACGGCGTGTGTGCCGGTACGGGCCCTTTCCCTTTGTGCGGGTTGCACCCTGGTGTCAGTCGGGGTTCAGTCGGTCGGCTCCAGCACGAAGACGGGGATCTCCCGGTCGGTCTTCGTCTGGTAGTCGGCGTACGGGGGATACGCGGCGACCGCGCGCTCCCACCACTGGGTCTTCTCCTCGCCGGTGATCTCCCGGGCCGTGAACTCCTTGCGCGCGGGCCCGTCCTGGAGCTCGACGCGGGGATCGGACGTGACGTTGTAGTACCAGACAGGGTGCTTGGGAGCACCGCCGAGCGACGCGACCACCGCGTAGCGTCCGTCGTGCTCGACGCGCATCAGCGGGGTCTTGCGGATCTTGCCGCTCTTGGCACCGCGTGTCGTGAGAATGATGACGGGCATGCCGGTGTCCATCAGCGTCGTTCCCTTGGTCCCACCGGAACCCTCGTACAACTCCACCTGGTCCCGCACCCACTGCGTGGGGCTGGGCTCGTACTCGCCCTCAAGTGGCATGACTTCCGTCCCATCGTCGCGTCGGACTGGTCGTGTCTCGGCACGATTCAACACCAGTGCGGACGTGAATCTTCCGCACCGCCGCCCCGCGTGGCTTCCCGCGCGGGGACGATCCCCCGGTGGGGCGTACCGGGCACACACCGACACGCCCCGGGGTCTCAGTGCGGGGCCCCCAGCATGCGTACGGCCAGCAGCATGATCACGCCGCTCGACGCGAGACCCGTCACCAGTCGTCCCCGGTGCCCCGTCAGGGTCCGGCCGAGCAGGGCGCCGCCCCCGGCGATCAGGAGCTGCCAGCTCGCGGACGCGGCGAACGCGGCGAGAACGAACACCCCCTGCTCCAGCGGACGTGCCGCCTCCGCCGCACGGCTGCCGAGCACCAGCGCGGCGAAGTAGACGACCGTGGTGGGGTTGAGCAGGGTGATCCCCAGCAGCGCCAGGTAGGCGCGGGCCGGGTGCGGGGGATCCTGCCCGGTCCGCTCGGCCAGCCGGCGCTCGCGGTACTGGCGGACCGCGCCGATCGCACCGCGGACCGCCAGCGCGGCGAGGACCAGCACGGAGGCCCGGCGCAGCGGGAGGAGTACCGGCTGGAGCTCGGCCGCGAGCGCCGTACCCCCGAGGGCGGCGACGAGGGCGTACAGTCCGTCGGCCGTCGCGACGCCCAGCGCGGCCGAGGCGCCGATCCGCAGGGACGTACGAGCGGTGAGGGAGACGAGGTAGGTCGCGACCGCTCCGACGGGCATGGCGATGCCATATCCCGCGAGAAGCCCCGCGACGAGCGCGGCGGTCACGACCGGGGAAACTCGGGCCTCCGCGGTCGGCCGGGCTGCTGCTGGACCCGCACCGGGCGAACGGCGGTGGAGGTCGGCGGCAGGAGGGCTTCGATCGTGAACATGGGCCGATGTTCGGGCCACCGGACATGCCCGCGCAACCGATTTTCGGAAGGGTGTTCTGGAGGAGTTCGAGCCATGACCGCGCAGGCGGGGCGGGCACGGGGGGCGGTAAGTCCGAGAGAACGGAAGCGGGCCCGTCGTGCTTCGGCCAGATCGTGCGATCGGCTCATCTGGCCGAACTTCGTGTGGCCGCATAGATGCCTGGGGCATCTAATGAAGATCGGCAAGAGGGAACCGTCGCTTGCGAGGTCACTCATGACAGAAGCCCCCCTGACCCGACTCTCCACAACCCACCTCTCTCCACCGGTCGCTTTTCCGCAGGACCGTACGTGCCCCTACCACCCGCCCGCCGCCTACGCGCCGTTGCGTGAGGGGCGTCCGCTCTCGCGGATCTCCCTCTTCGACGGGCGCGGAGTCTGGGCGGTCACCGGTCACGCCGTCGCCCGTGAACTCCTCGCCGACCCGCGGCTGTCCTCGGACCGCACGCTGCCCGCGTTCCCGGCGGTCACCGAGCGGTTCGCGGCGTCGCGCAACCGCCGGGTCGCGCTGCTCGGCGTCGACGACCCCGAGCACCACGTCCAACGCCGCATGCTGGTACCGAGTTTCACCCTCAAACGGATCGGCGCGCTGCGCCCCGGCATCCAGGAGACCGTCGACCGGCTGCTCGACCGCATGGCCGAACAGGGCCCGCCGGCCGAGCTGGTGAACGACTTCGCCCTCCCCGTGCCCTCCATGGTGATCTGCGCCCTCCTCGGAGTTCCGTACGGCGACCACGACTTCTTCGAGGCACAGTCCCGCCGGCTGCTGCGCGGCCCGGCCGCCGCCGACATCGAGGACGCCCGCGACCAACTGGACGCCTACTTCGGCTTGTTGATCGACCGCAAGCAGAAGGATCCCGGGGACGGACTCCTCGACGAGCTCATCCACGATCAGCTGCGCGAGGGAAGGGCGGACCGGCAGGAACTGATCTCACTGGCGACCATCCTGCTGGTCGCCGGGCACGAGACGACGGCGAACATGATCTCGCTGGGCACCTTCACCCTGCTCGGGCATCCGGAGCGGCTCGCCGAACTGCGGGCGGAGCCAGCCCTGATGCCCGCCGCCGTCGAGGAGTTGCTGCGGTTCCTGTCCATCGCGGACGGGCTGCTCCGGGTCGCGACCGAGGACATCGAGGTGGCCGGTGCGACGATCCGCGAAGGCGAGGGCGTGGTCTTCTCCACGTCCGTCATCAATCGTGACGAGCACACCTTCGCAGAGCCCGACGCCCTGGACTGGCGCCGCTCGGCCCGGCACCATGTGGCGTTCGGCTTCGGCATCCACCAGTGCCTCGGCCAGAACCTCGCCCGGGCCGAGATGGAGATCGCCCTGCTGTCGCTCTTCGACCGGTTCCCGGGCCTGCGGCTCGCCGCCCCCGCCGACGCCGTCGCCTTCAAACCCGGAGACACGATCCAGGGGATGCTGGAACTCCCCGTGACCTGGTAGGGGGCTTGTGGGTATGGACGTCGGCATCGCGATCGACAAGGACGTCTGCATCGGCGCGGGCCAGTGCGCCCTCGCCGCCCCGGGCGTCTTCACCCAGGACGACGACGGATTCAGCGCACTGCTCCCGGGCCGCGCGGACGGCGGCGACCCGATGCTGCGAGAGGCGGTACGGGCCTGTCCGGTCGGCGCCATCACGGTGACGGAGGCCTGAGGCACTTCTTCGGCCTCCGTGCGCATGGCGGGCGGCCGACTCGCCGCACGCCACGCGCATCCGCGTGCGGCGGGCGGTGAGCCGGTGGCCAGGACGCCCATTCGGAACTCACCGAACTCGGTGCCTGCCCCGTTCGTTGGCCGTCGGAGACGGAGAACGCCCGTTCTCCCGTGCCTGCATCCGCATCATCCGTGTCCGCACCCAGGTCCGCATCCGCATCCGTGTCCGTGTCCGTGTCCCGAGGAGTCCCCATGACCGACCGACCGCCGCTGCCGCCCTTCACCCGCGAGACCGCCCGCCAGAAGGTCCAGGCCGCCGAGGACGCCTGGAACACCCGCGACCCGCACAAAGTCTCACTCGCCTACTCCGAGGACTCGGTCTGGCGCAACCGGGACACCTTCGTCACGGGCCGCGCCCGGATCGTCGAGCTGCTCACGGACAAGTGGGCGCGCGAGCACGAGTACGCCCTGCGCAAGGACCTGTGGGCCTTCGACGGCAACCGGATCGCCGTCCGTTTCCAGTACGAGTCACGGGACGCCGACGGTCAGTGGTGGCGCTCGTACGGCAATGAACTGTGGGAGTTCGACAAGCACGGTCTGATGACCCGGCGCGAAGCCTCCATCAACGACGTGCCGATCGAGGAGAAGGAGCGCCGGCTCCACGGCGCGCGCCCGGAGTCGGAACGCGGGGAGACCTTCCCCCTTCAGTAGGGGAGCCCTTTCAGCAGGACAGGCCTTTCAGCGGGGGAGACCTTCCCCTCCAGCCCCTCCAGTGGCGCGACCGGATCTTTACTAGGGTTCCCGCGTGAGCGAACCCCCGGAGAAGCCCTTCCTCTACGTCGTCGTCTGCGCGGCGGGCATCGCCGAGGACATCGGCACGTTGATCACCGCGGCGCGGCAGCGGGGCTGGGAGGTCGGCGTCATCGCCACGCCCCAGGGGCTCGGCTTCTTCGACACGGCGGCGGTCGAGGAGCGGACCGGCCGCCCGATCCGCTCCGCCTGGCGGGCCCCCGGCGACCCGCGTCCCTTCCCCGCACCGGACGCGGTGGCCCTCGCGCCGGCCACCTTCAACACCATCAACAAGTGGGCCGCCGGAATATCGGACACCCTCGCCCTCGGAACGCTTTGCGAGGCCTACGGACTAGGCGTCCCGATCGCCGTACTGCCCTGCGTGAACGAGGCGTTGGCGGCTCACCCCGCCTACCGCGCGAGTGTCGAGCGGCTGCGCGGGATGGGCGTCCGCTTCGGCGACCCGTACGCCGGGGAGGTCCAACAGGACGGCGGGCGAAGGGATTTCCAGTGGGAGCGGGTGCTGGATCTCCTCACGCCCGACGCGTGACGACGGGTCGCGTCACGCCCGACCGGTGACGGTGACGTCGGGTCGGTTCACGGCCGGCGGAAGATGGTGATCGAGTGGCCGACCTCCTCGACCCGCCGGCTCGTGGCGAGCAGAGCCTTCAGCGGGGCGTCGGCCTTGTCGATCGAGGTGTCGGACACGACGAGCAGCCCGTGCACCCGGTCCGCGGGCACCGTGCGCGGATCGGCCGCGTCGATGCCGTAGGCGGACGGCACACCGGCGCCCTTGTACACGAACCACACCTTCTCGTGCGGGTAGTGCCCTTCCAGCCGGTCGGCCAGACGGCCGAGATCCTGGCCCCAGTCGACGTTCGAGTCGTGCAGGCGCAGATAGGTCTTCTCCGGGCCGCCGAACGCCTCGTTCGAGTACGGCAGGTAGTACGGGTACGTCAGCAGCGAACTGACGGCGACGAACAGGACCAGCGCCGCCGTGACGATCAGTGCCCGGCGCCGGCGCACGACGACGGCACAGCCCGCCGCGACCGCGAGGAACACCGGCATGAATATCGCGTAGCGCACGCCGAGATCGCGCGAGCCGGTCATCGCCGAAGCCAGCAGCAGCGCCGGAGGGATCAGGAGGTACGGGGCGGCGGGCCGCAGCCGGCGCACGGCGAGCAGCGCGACCGAACCGGCCGTCCACAGCGCCATCATGCCGAGCGGGGTCTTCACCAGCAGCGCGGCCGGCAGGTAGTACCAGAGGGAACCCTGGTAGAGACGGCCGAAGAGGAAGCCCTGCCAGGTCGCGTTCTCGTAGCCGAACTGGACCCGCATCCCGTCCCGGTACGCCTGCGGCACGGGCAGGTGGTCGATGAGCAGCGCGCGCAGTCCGTGCACGTCGGGCATGTCCGCGGGCGCCGTCCAGCGCAGCCGGGGATCGACGGCCAGATACGTCGCCCACACCACCGCGACGGCCACGACGGCCATGCCCGCGGCGGCGGCCGCACCGAGTCCGAGCAGCCGGGCCTTCGCCCGCGTGTCGTTCCACGGCGGCGCCGCGGGGGCGGGGCGGCCCGCGTGCCACACGGACACGACCGCGAGGAGCAGCAGCACCGGAACGGCCGGCAGCATGCTCATCTTCGTCGCCACCGCCGCGCCGAGCGCCACGGCGGCGAGCGGCAGGTACCGGAGCGGCCGCCGCCTGGCCCGCCACACCAGCCACACCGACGTCAGCAGGAACCCCGACGCCGGCACGTCGAGCGTGGCCAGCGAGCCGTACGCGATCACGTCGGGCGAGAACGCGTACAGCCCGAGGGCCACCAGCGCGCCCGCGCGGCCCGCGAGTTCACGGGCGAACGCGAGGACGACGAGTCCGAGCAGCAGCGTCAGGAGGATCACCGGCAACCGTGCCCACAGCATCACCCGCCAGGGATCGTTGCCGGACTCGTAAAGCAGATGCCGCCCGAGCTCCGTCTGATCGCCCTTGAACGCGGGGTCGAGGTGCGGGTGCGCGAACAGCAGCCCGCTCCCGATGATCAGCTTGCCCAGCGGCGGATGCTCGGGGTTGTACCGCAGGTCGTGCTGCTGGACGTAGACCGTCGCCGCGCCCACGTAGACGGGTTCGTCGATCGTCGGCGTCTGCTCCACGGCCGTACTGACCATGGCGACGGCCATCTGGACCAGCAGCAGGACCACGGCCACGAGGAACGCGGCCCGCTTGTGCCGCCGCAGCCGCTCGAAGAACCTCGGCGGCGCCACGGCGCTGTTCACCAGCACGCGGTCGTCGACCCTGCTGGCCATGAATGTCGGCATGCCCTTTGTTACGTCCGCTCCGTACGAGCCTGCTCATCGGCCGGCCCACGGATTCGGGTGCGCGTCGAGGCGCCGACCGGACGATCCGGCCGGCGCCCAGGCAGGGGAGTCACGAGTATGCCCGGCCTTCCGCACAACTCAAGGAATCTCGGGCGGCTGTGTGCGTACGGCAGCGGCGTGCTCGGCCTCCTCCGTCTCGGCCTCTCCTCAGTAAGGAGAGGCCGGGTCACGCGGCCCGACCGAGACCGCCCGGCGCAGGGCGGCCCGCCAGGCGAAGGCCACAGCCAGCTCGACCAGACCGATCAGCACCATCCACAGGCCGAGCAGCCGGGTCAGGGCACGGGCCGACTCGGTCGGCAGTGCCAGCACGACGATTCCCGCGATGATGCCGATCGCCGCCCCGCACAGGACGAAGCCGCGGTGCGGCAGGTCCTTGCTGGCAAGGGCCGTGTACGCGGTCAGCAGGCCGGACACGAGCCAGACGACGCCGACGATCAGGGACAGCGCGGCGATGGTCTGCATCGGGTTGCGCAGACACAGGACGCCGGCCAGTACGTAGAGCACCGAGATCAGCAGTGCGGCGAACCGGTTGCCCTGCTCCTGGTGGCCGAAGACCGACACGAAACGGAACAGGCCGATCACCAGCAGATAGAGACCGAGGAGAACCGCCAGGACGTGCAGGGTCTCCTCCGGCCAGACCAGGACCAGGATGCCCGGGACCAGCGTCGCGACGGCCGAGCCGAGGAGCCAGGTCCAGGAGGCGCCGACGCGGTCCAGCAGCACCGCGGGGTCACCCGGGGGCGGCGGAACCGAGCCCTTGTGCCAGGGGTCCGGTCCGGTGTGCGGTGCCGAACCATGCGATTCGGTCATGGTTCCTCCTCACGCGGTCGAGCGGACCACTGCCGGACCGCCGACGGGACGGTGGGTGGATTCCCGGAATCCAGAGTCCCGTGCGCCGGCGGCCGGCGGGTCACCCCCGACGGGTGATCCTCATGGCAGCTCCCTCCGCACCCTCATGGCTGCTCCGGCAGCTGGCGCATCTCCACGACACGCAGCCCCAGCGACCGGCAGCGGGCCAGCAGTCCGTACAGATGTGCCTCGTCGACAACCGGGCCGAACAGGATCGTCTGGCCGGAGATCAGCACGTGATCCATCTCCGGGAACGCCTCGGAAAGCGTCTCCGACAGATGTCCCTCGACACGGATCTCGTACTGCATGTGGGGCTCCCCCCGGCGAGCGGCCTGGGGCAGGCGGACGGGCCCTTCCCTACGATCATCCGGCGTGCCGCGCCGCCCGCCCTCACCCGCAGAAGGTGAACCTCGGTCCGGGGCGCCGCCACGCGCCTTCACGCCTGCCCGAGGGAGTCGGCCGGGGCGCCGGTGCCGGGGGACTTCTTGGGGCCCGTCCGCCCGGTCGGCAGATGCGTCGTGACGAGGAAGCTGGCGAGCGTGATGCCGCCGGCCGCGAGGATCGCCGCCTTCAGGCCGTTCAGCTGCGCCGTCGCATAGGAGTCCGTGACGGCGGCGACCTCGGCCGGCGGCAGCCCGGCCTGTTCGGCCGCCGAACGCACCTCGTCGGTGGGCACGAAACTGATGCCCGCTTCCAGCGCGACGCCGGTCTGCCGGCGTGCCTCCGGCGACACATCCGGATTGTTCGCCACCTGGGTGGTGAAGGCCTGGGCCAGGGCGCCGATGAGGATCGATCCGATGAGCGCGGTACCGAGCGCGGAGCCGAGATTCTGGGCCGTGAACTGGAGTCCGCCGACCTCGCTGCGTTCCTCCTCGCCGACGGTGGACTGCACCACGTTGCCCAACTGCGAGGCGAGCAGGCCCATGCCGACGCCCAGCAGGGCCATGGCTCCGGCGAACTGCGCGTCGTCGATGACGGGCTTGATGGTGGACAGCAGCCACGCGATCGCTCCGAGGAGGGTCAGAAGGGCCAGCCTGACCACCCGGCGCGGCCCCATCACCCGCCCCAGCCGGGAGGCCAGCACGGAGGCCACCAGCATGGTGACGGACACCGGGAGCAGCCGCAGTCCCGTCTGGAACGCGTCGAACCCCTGCACCACCTGGAGATACAGCGGGATGGCGAAGAACAGCCCCAGCAGGATGAGGTTCTGGCTGAGCAGCGTCAGCAGACCGGAGCGCAGCGGCAGTTTGTGCAGCAGGGACAGATGGATCAGGGGGTCGGTGCCGTGCTCCTCGCGCCGGCGCTCCCACTTGGCGAAGACGGCCAGTACGAGCACCCCGGCGGCGACGACGAACAGCGTCGGAGCGAAGCCGAAGATGGTGAAGGGCGGGTTCCGGGGCTGCACCCAACCCCAGGAACTGCTCTGGAGTACACCGAGCACGCCAAGGCCCAGCCCGGCCGCCGACAGGGCGGAGCCCACGCCGTCCAGCCGGGGGCGGGGATCGGGCCGGGGCGATTCGGCGATCGCCCGGCGGAAGAGGAGCATCGCGATCACGACCACTACCTCACCCGCGAAGACCAGACGCCAGGTCAGGTACGTCGTCACCCAGCCGCCCAGCAGCGGTCCGACCGCGATGCCCGCGCCGGCGAGCCCGCCGATGACGCCGTAGGCGACGGCCCGGTCGCGTCCGGTGTAGGCCTCCGCCACGAGGGCCGCCATGGCCGGCAGCACCATCGCCGCGCCGAGCCCCTCGATCACCGACCAGCCGAGCGTGAGCACCCAGACGGTGGGAGCGACGGCGGTCAGGGCCGACCCGAGGCCGTAGACCATCAGTCCGATGATGAACATGCGACGGCGTCCGAGAATGTCACCGAGCCGCCCGCCGGTGGCCATGAAGGCAGCCATGACCAGGGCGTAGAGCGTGATGACGGCCTGGATGGCGGTGACCTCGGTGTCGAAGTCCTCGACCAGCTGGCTGATGGACACGTTCATGACGGAGGTGTCCAGGACCATCAGGAACTGGGCCGTGCCGAGCACCATCAGGGCGCGCCAGTGCTTCACCGGTAACCACCTCATCGAGTCGGCCCGCGGCGCTGGTGCGCCGAACAGTGGCGTCCGGCCCCTGCTCCGCTCCCATGAGAACCGAAGACGGCGGATCCCGCCTCACCCACCGCGGGCGACCGGAGCCTGCCTTGCGACTTCCGGCACAGCGGGTGACGATCAGTGTGCGGGGGTTACGCCGGGGAGGGAGCTGTGGACCCGGACCACATCGGATCGAACACGTCGCCGCAGCCGATAGATCGCGGAGGCAGAACCCCATGGCCGGGCTGCTGACCCCAGGTGGTGACCCCCTGCTCGCCGTCCGGTTCACCGTTCCGGACCTGACGGAGACCTTCGTACGCAGGCCGCGTCTGGTCGGACGTCTGGCCGAGGGCGTCCAGGGCCCGTTGACCCTGGTGAACGGGCCCGCGGGCGCGGGAAAGACCCTGCTGGTCGCCCACTGGATCTCCACGATGGACCGTCCGGGTGACGTCGCCTGGCTGACCGTGGAGCACGAGGACACCGGCCCCGGCATCTTCTGGACGTACGTCCTGGAATCCCTGCGGCGGCACGGAGCCGTGGTTCCGGACGACATCGGCAGCCCTTCCAGCCCCGGCGACGTGGACCACTCACTGCTGACCCGCCTCGCGGCCTGGCTGAGCGAGCGCGCGGATCCGGTGATCCTGGTGCTCGACGAGTTCGACCGGGTGGGAGCCTCGGCGGAGGTCGCGGACGAGCTCCAATTCGTGCTGCGCCACGCGGGCGGCGGGCTGCGCCTGGTGATCGTCAGCCGTACGGAGCCGCAGCTGCCGCTGCACCGCTATCGCGCCGCCGGAGCGGTGGCCGAGGTCCGGGGCGCCGACCTGGCATTCGTTCCGGGCGAGACGGCGACCCTGCTGAGCCGCCACGACATCCGGCTGTCGGACGACGGCGCGCGGTCGCTGACGGAGTGGACCGGAGGCTGGGCGGCCGGGCTGCGACTGTGCATCCTCGCGGCGCAGAACGTGGACGATCCGGACACGTTCATCAAGAACTTCGAGGCGGGCCAGAGTACGCTCGCGGACTTCCTGCTGGCCGAGGTGCTGGAAGCGCAGTCGGACGAAACTCAGGATTTGTTGCTGCGTTCGAGCATCCTGGAACAGATTCACCCGGATCTGGCCAACGCCCTGACCGGCCGGGACGACGCGGAACCCATCCTGGCCGGGCTTCAGCACGCCAACGCGTTCGTCGAGGCCATCGGCCACTCGTGGTACCGGCTGCACCCCTTGTTCGCGGAGATCCTGCGCGTCCATCTGCGGGTACGCCATCCGGGGATGGAGCCCGAGCTGCACCGGCGGGCCGCCCGCTGGCTGAGCGACGCGGGACTGCTGGCGGAGGCTCTGCCGCATGCGGCGGGGGCGGGCGAATGGGAGCTCGCGGCGGGCCGGTTCGTCGACGAGCTGGCCATCGGGCAGCTGCTGACGGGACTCGACGCCGAGCGCCTCGACGGACTCTTCGCCGCCATGCCGCCGGATGCCGCCGGTCCGGCCGCGTGCCTGGTGCGCGCCGCCCGTGAGCTGGTCCGCCACGACGTCGTCCGGGGCCTCGACTTTCTGCGCCGGGCGGGGGAGAACCTGACCGACGAGGGCGCCGACACGGCGGCGCTGCGGCTGAGCCACGCGCTGCTGAGGGTGTTCGCCGCCCGGCTGACCGGCTCGGCCGACAGGGCGCGGGAGGCGGCCGAGGACATGACGGCGGCGGAGCTGTCCCTTCCGGCCGAACGGCTGGAACAGCACCCGGAGCTGCGGGCGCTGATGCTCACGGACCTGGGCTCGGCACAGCTGTGGGCGGGGCAGTTCGACGCCGCCCGGACCTCGCTGTCCGCCGCCGCTCAGGTCGATGACGGACCGTCCACCGCGTACCCCCGGCACGAGTCGCTCAGCCGGCTCGCCCTGATCGACTTCGTGTGCGGTCGGCCGGGCCGCGCGGAGTCGCACGCGCGGGCCGCGGTCGCCGAGGCGGAGCGCTCCGGCCTGCCCCCGGCCGCCCGGACGGGGGTCGCCCAGCTCGTGATGGCGGCGGTCGCCGTCGACCGTGACGATCTGGCCGCCGCGCAGACACACCTGGACCAGGCGACCGCCTCCAGCACGGCCTCGCACGATCCCGTCGCGACGGCGGGCCTCGGTCTCCTGCGTTCCCGGATGCTGCTGGCCAAGGGGCATCCGAAGGAGGCGTTGCGCGTCCTGCAGGAGCTGAAGCGACCCCCGCACGGCGTCGAGCCCTCGCCGTGGGTCAGCGAACGGGCCGCGCTGGTCATGGCCGCCGCGCATCTGGCCCTCGGCGATCCGCTTGCCGCGATGGAGGTACTCGTGGAGGAGGGGGCCACCGGGCCGGAGGCCGCGGCCGCCGCCGCCCGCGCCCGGCTCGCGACCGGCGACCGGGAAGCGGCACGCGCCCTGCTCGACGAACTCTCCACCGAACCGGACGACGGGCCCGGCATCGCCGTCCGGGTGCTGCTGGCACGGGCGCAGACCGCGGACGCGCTGGGCGACGACTCCACCGCCCAGCGGCTGGTGGCGCGGGCCCTGCGCCTGGCCAGGCCGGAGCATCTGAGACGGCCGTTCGTGGAGGCCGGTCCCTGGCTGCGGACATTCGTACGACGCCGGCCCGTGCTGGCCCAGGGCCATGAATGGCTCCCGGTGATGGCCGCGGTCCGGGGCACCGGGCCCGCCCCGCGACCGGAGCACACACCGGTGATCGAACCGCTCAGCGATCGCGAGCAGGAGGTGCTGGAACGCCTGTCGCAGATGATGTCGAGGGACGAGATCGCCGCCGACCTGCATCTGTCGGTCAACACGGTCAAGACCCACCTCAAGAGCGTCTACCGCAAGCTGGCCGCGACCCGCCGGGGCGAGGCCGTACGACGGGCCCGCGACCTGCACCTCCTGTGAGCCGCGGGCCCGTGCCGTCCGGTGTTTCCGCCCGGTGCCGTGCAGTGCCGTCCGGGCTATTCGGTGTCCGTGTCCGGTCGTGCCACGCAGAGCGCCCAGATGACGAATCCGTACAGGGCTATCAGCGTCAGCGACCAGACGGGGTAGTACGGGATGTCGAGGAAGTTGGCGATGATCAGCAGCGCCGCGATGCCCACGCCGATCACGCGTGCCCAGGTGGCCGCCGTGAACAGGCCGAGGCTCACGACCACGGCGACCGCGCCGAGCGCCAGGTGGATCCAGCCCCAGCTCGTCAGGTCGAACTTGAAGACGTAGTTCTGGCTGGTGACGAAGACGTCGTCCTCGGCGATCGCCATGACGCCCCGCAGGATGTCCAGGACGCCGGCGACGAACAGCATCACCGAGGCGAAGATCATCAAGCCGCCGGCCGCCGTCAGGGCGGTCTTGGAGCGGGTGTGATGCTGGGTGGTTGCCATGGCAGAAACCTCCGTTGCAGGGGCTGCGACCGCAGCCACTCACCACCGAGCCTGCGACAGCCGGCCCCCCTCCGGCCTCACCCCCTGAGGGTGACGATGAACGGACCCGGTCCGCGGGACCCGGGACCAGGAGCCCGGGACCAGGAGCCCGGGAACCGGGATACCAGGGGCCTGTGTACGAGGGGAGAGGCCGAGGGAGGGGACGGGTCCGGCCGGCCCGGCACCGGGCGCTTCCGCCCTTGCCGGGGGTTCGCGGGCTCGGGCGGACGGCCGCTGTTGCCCGTGTCGGGGATCCGCGGCCCGGCCGGACTGCTGCCGCAGCCCGTGCCGGCCGGGGATTCGCGGGCTTGGCCGGATGGCCGCCGCTGCCCGTGGGTCGGGGGTTCGCGGCATGGCCGGACGGCCGCCGCGCTCCATGCCGGGGGTTCGCGGGCCCGCCGGACCGGCGCCCCGCGCCCCGGCCGCTCCCTCGGGCCGAGAGCCGCAGACTCAGTGGCCCAGCAGCACCCTCAGCTCGGGCTGGAGCAGATCTCCGTGGGCCCGTACGAGGTCGTCGCACAGGTCCCAGATGCGCTCGACGGGGAGGGCGGCGGCCGTCGCGGGGTCGGCCATCGCGGCGTGCCGGATGTGGCGCGGCTCGTGATCGGTGGCGGCGCGGACCACCAGGTCGTTGACGGCGACGTACGCGCTGTTCAGCGCCGCGCACTGCGGCGGCAACGCGCCGACACGGGTCGGCTGCACCCCCAACGCGTCGGTCAGGCAGGGGACTTCGACGACACAGTCCGCCGGGAGGTTGTCGATCAGACCCCGGTTGGGCACATTGCCGTAGATCGTGCGCGGGGTGCCGGTGAGCGTGCTGTGGATGATCTGCGGGGCGTACTCCAAAGTGCCCTCGACGGGGAGGGGCGCCCCGGAGGCGAGGGCATCGCGGGTGCGCCGGTAGCTCGCCGCGTTCTCCTCGATGATCTCCAGATAGGCGCCCACCGGCAGCCGGAGCCGCTCGATCTCGCTGTCGTGGTGGAGGTACCACGGCACGTACTCGGAGGAGTGCTCGCTCGTCTCGGTGGGGTAGTGGCCGAGGCGGCGGTACATGTCCACGCGGACCCGGCGCAGCAGTCCCGGGTCCTTGGCGATGGCCTCGTCCAGGAGGGGGTAGAGGTCCTGGCCCGCGCGCTCGAAACGCAGCACCCACGCCTGGTGGTTGACCCCGGCGGCCAGATACGTGACCTCCTCGAAGGGGATGCCGACGAGCTGGGCGAGGTCGTGCATCGTCCAGTACACCGAGTGGCACAGGCCGGTGACGCGCAGGGCGGGGGCGATGCGGCTGAGATGGAGGACGTTCATCGCCATGGGGTTGGTGTAGTTCAACAGCAGGGCTTCCGGGCAGAGTTCGGCCATGTCGGAGGCGAGCGCGCGGAGCACCGGGAAGGTGCGCAGGGCGCGGAAGATGCCGCCGATGCCGAGCGTGTCGCCGATGGTCTGGCGCAGTCCGTAGCGGGCGGGGATGTCGAAGTCGGTGCGGGTCGCCCCGTCCATGCCGACCTGGACGATGTTGATGACGAAGTCGGCGTCCGCCAGGGCCGCGCGGCGGTCGAGGTGCGCGGTGATCGTGGGCTTGGCCCCGCGTACGCCCGCGATGTACCGGGCGGCGCCCTCCGCCGTGGTGAGCCGCTCCGGGTCGATGTCGTGCAACGCGATCCGCGCGTGCGCGAGTTCGGGGAAGGTGAACAGGTCGGCCAGCAGGCCCTGGGTGAAGACCACACTCCCGGCTCCGATGAAGGCGATCTTCGCGGGGGTGACGTCGTTCATGTACGGCTCCTGGTGTCGCGGGTGCGGGGGGCTTCCGAAGTGCCCGGGTCTTCAGCGGTGTTCGGGGCGTTCGCGCCGGGAGGGACGCCCGGGATGTCGGCACGGGCCGCGACGCGGGCCTCGTCCCAAGTGGGCTGGGCCGCCGTACCGCCGTGCGCTCGTGTCGACAGCGAACCGCAGGCGGCGGCCATCGTGAGCGCGGAGCGCAGGTCCAGTCCCCGCAGGGTCGCGGCGACGAATCCGGCGTCGAAACTGTCGCCCGCGCCGACACTGTCCACGGGGTCGACGGGCACGGCCGGCGCGCGCGACAGCTCTGTCCCCGCGCAGGCGAGGGCGCCGTTCGCGCCGTCCTTGACGACGACCGTAGGTCCCCGGCCCGCCAGGAAGGCGGCGGCCGCGACGAGTTCGGGCTCCCCGGACAGCGCGCACGCCTCCGCCGCGTTGGGCAGCAGGAAGTCGGTGAACTTCAGTACCGGGTCCAGGAGTTCGTGGTCCCATCGGCCCGCGGGGTCGTCATTGGTGTCGAGCGACGTCGTCGCGCCTGTCTCCCGTGCCAGGCCGAACACCGAGGCCAGCGAACGCGCCAGACGGGGCATCAGGAAGAACGAGGCCGCGTGCACATGCCGGGAGGCCGCGATCAGGTCCCGCGGCACGTCCTCGGGACCGGTCGCCGTGAGGCAGCCCGGCGCGGTGAGGACGGCCCGGTCCCCGTCCCCGGCCGTGACGACCGTCGTGAGCGGCGTGGGCAGGACCGGGTCCGTGACCAGGAAGCCGACGTCGACGCCACGCCCGGCGAGCGCCTCGCGCACGAAGGCACCGGCGGGATCGTCACCGACCCGGCCCGCGAACGCGACCCGCAGCCCGAGCCGCGCGGCCCCGCACGCCATGATCGCCGCCGAGCCGCCCAGCACCAACCCGGCGTGCTCGACGAGCTGTTCACGCTGCCCGAACCGCAGGGGGCCGCGCAGCGGGCCGACCACGACATCAGGATTGGCGTCGCCGACGACCAGGAGATCGAAGGATTTCATGGTGGCCTAGCCCTTCAGACCGCTCGAAGTCAGCGACTGGACAAAGGTCTTCTGCGCGAGCAGGAACGCGACCAGGACGGGCAGCACGGTGATCACATTGCCCGCCATCACCGCCGACCACTGCGTGTGGTGCTGTCCCTGGAACGTCGTCAGACCGAGTTGCAGCGTGTACTGGGTGTCGTGGTTGATCGCGATGAGGGGCCAGGACAGGTCGTTCCAGGTGCTCAGGAACGTCAGCACCGCGACCGTGGCCAGCGCCGGCCGGGCCAGCGGCAGCACGATCGAGAACAGCACCCGCAGCCGCGAACACCCGTCGATCCAGGCCGCCTCTTCCATCTCCCTGGGCAGCGCGAGGAAGAACTGCCGGAACAGGAAGACCGCGAACGGGGTGACGAGCGACGGCACGATCAGCGCGCCGAGCGTGTCGATGAGACCCAGTTCCTTCATCACCAGGAAGGTCGGGATCATCGTGAGCTGGAAGGGGATCACCATCGTCGCCAGCATCAGCCCGAGCAGCGCCCGCGACCCCGCGAACCGCATCCGCGCGAAGGCGTAGCCGCCGAGCGCGCCCAGGAGCAGATTCGACAGGACGGCCACGCCCGCGACGATCAGTGAATTGGCGAACCAGCGGGGGAACATCGCGTTCCCGAGCACATACCGGTAGCCGCCCAGGTCGATCCCCTTGGGCCACAGCGCGGGCGGGAACCGGTTGATCTCCGCGTTGGACATCACCGAGCTGAGCGCCAGCCACACCAGCGGCAGCGCGAAGCACAGGGTCAGCGGCGCCAGCAGCAGGTGCCAGCCGCTCGGCCTGCGGGAGGTCGCGGGTGAACTCATCGGGCCGCTCCTTCGATACGTCCCTGGCGGCGCCGTGCGAGGTGCAGCGCCCCGCCCGCCACCAGCAGGGCGACGGCGAGGACGTACGCCGCCGCGGCCCCGTAGCCCGCGGTGAACATCTGGAACGCCTGCTGCCAGACGAAGTAGACGACCACGCCGGTCGATCCGAGCGGCCCGCCCTTCGTCGTCACATAGATGAGGTCGAACACCTGGAGCGCCGTGATCAGTTGCCACAGCAGCAGGAACACGGTGACCGGGGTGAGGGTCGGCAGGATGATGTGGCGCAGCACCCGCCAGCGGCCCGCCCCGTCGATCCGCGCGGCTTCCACGAGTTCGGGCGGGACGTCCTGGAGCGCGGCCAGATAGACGACGACACAGAAGCCGACGCCGCTCCACAGCGAGATCAGCACCAGCAGATAGATCGCCTGGTCCGGGTCGGTCAGAAAACCCTGCGGGGAGAGCCCGACCTTGTGCAGCAGGGAGTTCGCGACGCCGAACTCCGGGTCGAGGATGAACGAGAACAGCACGCCCTGCGCGGTCGCCGACACCACGAACGGAACGAAGACGAGCGTGCGGTAGAGGCCGATGAACCGGATGCGGCGGTTCAGCGCCAGGGCGAGCGCCAGCCCGCCGACCAGGCTGAGCGGCACGTACAGCGCGGTGTACAGCAGCGTATTGCCCACGGCGGTACGGAAGTTGGGGTCCTGGAACAGTGCCCGGTAGTTGTCGAGGCCGACCCAGCGGCCCGGGGTGACCAGGTCGTCGGCGCGGAAGGAGAGGAGCAGCGACCACACGACGGGCACGATGCTCAGACCGAGGATCACGACGACCGCCGGGCTGATGAACGCCCAGGCGGTGGACGTCTCGCGACGGGTACGGCGGCGGGCGGCGCGCCGCGCGGCGGCCGGGACCGGCGCGGCGCCGGGTGCGAGCGTGAGGGCGCGGGGAAGGGTGGACATGACGGCCTCCTTCAGCTGGAAGTCAGCTGGGAACGTCTGAAGTCGAGGTCACCGGGGGATGAGCAGGGCCGCGTCGGCCGTGTCGGCGCACCGGCGGATGGCGTGGGCGGGGGAGTCCCTGCCGAGCAGGACCGACACGATCGCCTCGCCGAGAGCCTGGGAGATCTGCGGGTAGGCCGCGTGCACGGGCCGGACCCGGGCAGTGGTCAGCGTGTCGGTGAACACGTCGAGTCCCGTGGTCGTCGCGGAGTGCTCGCGCCACTCCGGCCGCCGGGCGGTGGCCGAGCTGAGCGGGAGGCTGCCTTCCGAGATGCCCCAGCGCGCGTCCTGGGCCGGCTGGATCATCCAGCTCACGAATTCGACGGCGGCCCGGGAACGGGCGGAACCGTTGTCGAACACGGTCCAGGTGTCCGGTCCGGAGATGGTGATCGGCCTGCCGTTGTACGTCGGCAGCGGGACGACGTCGTAGTCGATCTTCGCGGTGATGATGTCCGGCAGCTCCCAGGGCCCGGTCGCCACCATCGCCATCCGGCCGCCCAGGAAGACCTGGTACATCTGCTCGCTGCCGGGTTTCGGGTCGACGTACACGCTCTTGTCGTGGGCCAGCTGGGCGAGGGTCCCAAGGGCCTCGCTGCCCTGCTCGGCGAAGCCGATGCCCTTGCCGCCGTCGGCGACGACCTCGCCGCCGAGGTCCCAGATCATCGGCCACAGCCGCCAGACGGTGTCCTCGTCGCCCGTGCCCGGCCAGCCCGTGCCGAACACCCCGCGCCCGGGGTCGGTGAGCCTGCGCGCGGTGTCGACGAACTCGTCCCAGCTCCAGCCCGGCTTCGGGTAGGGGACCCCCGCTTGCCGGAACAGTTTCTTGTTGTAGACGACGGCCAGCGAGTCGAGCACCGCCGGGGCGGCGCGCACCTTGCCGTTGACGGTGACCGCGTCCCGTACCGGCGCCCAGAAGGAGTTCCAGGGCGGGGTGCCCTCGCGCAGCGCGGTCGTCAGGTCGACGACCCGGGGGCTGCGCGCGACGCTCGCCAGGTCCGAGCCGAAGATGTAGGCGATGTCGGGGTACGAGCCGGCGGCGAGCGCGGCCGTCACCTTCTGGAGCATCGCGTCGGCCAGCACCCCGCCGCCCGAAGCGTCCACGCGGATGCGCGGATGTGTGCGGTTGAACTCGGCCACCATCGCTTCCACGACCTTCCTGGCCGTGTCGTTCTGTCCGTGCCACAGCTCGACGGTCACCCTGCCGTCGGCGCCGACGCCGTCCGAGGGGCCGCCGCAGCCGGCGAGGGCCCCGGCCGCCGCCGCGCCCAGGAGCAGCCGGCGCCGCGCGATCGCGCGTGTCATCCCGGCCCCCGTCAGCGGGTCTTGCGGACGTAGTCCGCGTTGCCGGGTGTCGAGACCATGACGTCCCGGCGCACGATGCTCAGCCGGTCACCGAAGGCCGAACGGGCCTTGCGCAGACCGCTGTCGGAGTACTCGATGACGACCACGCGGTCGTGGAACGCCTTCGCGTACTCGCCGCACTCGTCGTACTCGCCGCACTCCTCCGCCACCGCGAAGTCGAGTCCGGTCCGCGACCTGAGCCCCGCCAGTTCGACGGTGTTCTTCTGCGCGATGGCCAGATGCCGGGCATGCGCGTGCCGCGACAGCAGGGTGATGAACGCGGTGGCGTCGTCCGGGGTCAGCAGCTTCCGGGAGCGGGTGTAACTGTCGTAGTTGTCCGGTTCGATCGCGTCGAATCCCTTTTTGGCGCACTCGTCGATCCACCGGTCGACGCGCGCGGCCACCCGCTCGCGCTTGGCGGGGGTGCGGATGTCGAGCAGTGCCTCGTTCCAGTCCTGGTCGACGACGACCTTGCCGTGCGTGTCCCGCAGCAGCAGGTCGCCGGGCCACTGCCCGCGTTCCTCCGGCTGGGCCTGGAAGGCGTTGACGTAGCAGATGTTGTACAGGCCGGGCGCCGGGGACGACGAGCGGTCGCGGCTGACGATGCGCACACCGGCGGCCGGGGGGTAGGCGCCGCCGATCTGGTAGTCGAAACCCGCGTGGAGCGGGGGGAGTTTCACGGCGGTCGGTGTCGGGTCGGGCCGGGGCGTCGGTTTCGGCGAGGTGGACTCCGCCTCAACGGGCGCCGAGGGGTCGGCCGTGGTCCCTGAGGGCTTCGGCGACGCGGCGGGGGTCTTGGACGGTGTGCTCGGGCGCTTCGACGAGGCGCTCGTGTCCTTGCCCGCATCGCAGCCCGCGAGCGTCAGAAGGCCGGCCAGGGCCGTGGCTGTGCCCAGAACTCCCGCGCGGAGAACACGTTTGACGGGGGGCATGTCCGCTCCATCAATCGCGAGTACGTCCCCGCCTCGGACGCTGCGAGCGTTCCTGGCGACTTTGGCCGGACTTGAACCTGGTCCGTTACCGGCTGGGCGTACCTCTGCGTGCCGGGTCGCACCACGGCACGCCAGGATCAAACCGTGCATGCCCGACTACGTCAAGTGCCGTCTCCGGCAGGGGCATTCTCCGGCCGCTGTTCCGCGGGCCGGGGAGCGGGTCGGGTCCTATGGGCGAGGCGGATGCGGGGGTGGCGGCGGCAACGTCGTGACGTCCGGTGCCGGTTCGGGCCAGACGAGCAGTACCGGGCAGGGCGCGTGGTCGACGACGAAACGACCGGCCGGTCCGAGGCTGTGCGGGCCGAGCCGGCTGCGGTCGCCGTCGCGGGCCAGTACGAGCAGACCCGCGCCCTCGGCCGCGGCGACCACCTCCCGCTCGACCCGGCCGGTGCGCTCCAGCCGCGTCGCCGGGCCCGCGAGCCGCTCGGCCGCCGCGTCGAGGAGCTCGGCGCCAGAGGTCGTACCGAGGGTTTCCAGGAGGTCCCCCGGATCGGGTTCGGAGCGTCCGCGGCCGAGGAGCCCCGCGAAGGCGCCGTGCGCGAGACCGGGCACCCCGGGGTCCGCGACATGGAGCAGCACCACGTCCGTCGCGCCGGGAGCGTGCGTCCGTACGGCGTCCACGCACGCGGGCCATGTTCCCTCGACCAGCCAGACGACCACCCGCATGCCCATCAGCCTCCGATGACGTGGAGCGAGAACCACAGCGCCAGTACGGCGGGAACCAGTGCCGCGGGTACGGCGATCAGGCCCAGCCGGGTGAACTCCTTGAGGTCGACGCCGTGTTCGTGCTGATGCACGATACGTCGCCACAGCAGCGTCGCCAGGGAACCGGCGTACGTCAGATTGGGCCCGATGTTGACGCCGAGCAGCACGGCCAGCACGGCGCCCGCGCCCGAGTCGGCGGCCAGCGGCAGCAGGACGAGGACCGCGGGCAGGTTGTTGATCAGGTTGGCCAGCACGGCGGCGATCACCGCGATGCCGAGCAGGGCCGACAGCGAGCCGCCCTCCGGGAGGAGGTCGTCGAGGGCGCCGGCGAGACCGTTGTCGACCACCGCGCGGACGACGATGCCGAGTGCGAGGACGAAGGCGAGGAAGGACGGCGCGGCGGCGCGCACCACGGTGAGCGGGGTGGTGCGGCGGCGGACGAGGGCGCGGGTGGCCAGGACGAGCGCCCCCGCCGCGGCGGACCAGGCCGGATCGATGCCGACCGCCGAGGCGAGGACGAAACCGGCCAGGGTGCAGCCCACGGTGATCAGCGCGAACAACGGCAGGTCCGGCGGTTCCTCGGCCCGCCGGGGGAGCGCGCCCGCCCCGAGGTCACGCGCGAAGAAGCGCCGGAAGACCACGTACTCGGCGCCGATCGCGACCAGCCAGGGCAGCACCATCAGCGCCGCGAAGCGGGTGAAGCTCAGACCGCTGGCGGTGAACGCGAGCAGGTTCGTGAGGTTGGAGACCGGCAGGAGCAGCGAGGCGGTGTTCGACAGGTGGGTGCACGCGTACACATGCGGCTTCGGGCGGGCCCCCATCCGCGCGGCCGTCGCGAACACGACGGGGGTGAGCAGCACGATGGTCGCGTCCAGACTGAGCACCGCCGTGATCGCCGAGGCGAGTGCGAAGACCGCGGTCAGCAGGCGGCCTGGCTGTCCCGCGGCCCAGCGGGCCATCCACGCGCCGCAGGCCTGGAAGAGCCCCTCGTCGTCGCAGAACTTGGCCAGGACGAGGACCGCCGCGAGGAAGCCGATCACCGGACCCAGATGTGCGGCCTCCGCCCGGACGTGGTCCCAGGAGATCGCCCCCGTGGCCAGGACAAGACCGGCGGCGGGCACGGCCACCACCGCCTCGGGCCAGTTGAACGGCCGCACCACCGCGCAGACCAGGACGGCCGCGAGGAGGACGACGGACAGCGTCTCGGCGAACGGGCTGCCGAGTGCTTCGGCGAGCGGCGCCGCGAGGCGCGTGGCGACATGGGTGCCGGGCCCGGTGGAGAGCGTTCCGGCGAGGGGATTTCCGGGACCGGGGGAGGGCGCCCCGACGAGCGGGGTGCCGGTCGCGCCGGAGACGGCTTGGACGAGCGGGCTGTTCAGGATCGGATCCTCCGGGCGGTGATGGTGGCGCCCTCCATCACATCAGACACCCCACCGCCCGCCCGCGTACGCCCTGCCCCCGCGTCACCGACCCGCTCCGCAGGTCACCCCCGAATGGCTCTCACTCCTCGCCGAGAAGCGACAGCTCCGCCCAGATGGTCTTGCCCTCCGGGGTGTGCCGGCTGCCCCAGCGCTGGGTGAGCTGGGCGACGAGGAGCAGCCCGCGTCCGCCCTCGTCGAAGGTCTTCGCCCGGCGCAGATGCGGCGCGGTGTGGCTGCTGTCCGAGACCTCGCAGATCAGGGTCTCGGCGTCATGGATGAGCCGCAGCCGGATGGGCGGCTCCCCGTAGCGGATGGCGTTGGTGACCAGCTCGCTCACCACGAGTTCGGCCGTGAACGTGGCCACGGTCAGCTCCCAGACCTCCAGCTGATCGGCGACCTGCTTGCGGATCGGCGCGACGAGGGCGGGGTCGGCGGGGATGGCCCAGGTCGTCACGTCGGAAGGGGCGAGGCCATGGGTACGGGCGAGGAGCAGCGCCACGTCGTCCGGGGCGCCGCCCGCGGGAAGCAGCGCCTGGAGGATCGCGTGGGCGGCCCCTTCCAGGGACCGCGAGGACTCCTCCAGCGCCCGGCAGAACAGCCGGAGGCCGGTGTCGACGTCCCGTTCGCGGCTTTCGAGCAGACCGTCGGTGTACAGCGCGAGCACCGTGCCCTCCGGCAGGTCGAGCTCGACGGACTCGAACGGCAGCCCGCCCAGGCCGAGCGCCGGACCGGGCGGTACGTCGATCTGCCGGGGCGGGCCCTCCGGCGGCAGGACGAGGGGCGGTGGATGGCCGGCGCTGGCGAGGGTGCAGCGCCGGGCGACCGGGTCGTACACCGCGTAGACGCACGTGGCGCCGACCTCCCCGGTGGTCCCCTGGGACCCGGCCTCGGAGGACAGCCGTACGACGAG
Organism: Streptomyces sp. NPDC005784; assembly: GCF_042871525.1. NCBI lineage: Bacteria > Bacillati > Actinomycetota > Actinomycetes > Kitasatosporales > Streptomycetaceae > Streptomyces > Streptomyces sp. NPDC005784. The sequence continues at coordinate 66,828 of NZ_JBIAIQ010000012.1, read as the reverse complement.
GTCGTCGAGGTGGGTGAGCAGCTCGTCCGGCGCCAGGTCGATGTCGGCGAGGGTGCGGACGGCGGTGCGCAGTCGGCCCATCGTCGCCGAGGCCTGGATGCCGTTGCCGATGACATCGCCGACAACCATGGCGACCCGCATCCCGGACAGCGGGATCACATCGAACCAGTCGCCGCCCACCCCGGCGCGCGCCGCGGGCAGATAGCGAGACGCCGCCTCCAGGGCCGCCGTCCGGGGGAGGGACTGGGGGAGCAGACTGCGCTGGAGGGCCAGCGCGGTCTGGCGCTCGCGGGAGAACCGGCGGGCGTTGTCGATGCAGACGGCGGCCCTGGCCGTGACCTCCTCGGCGAGCAGTACGTCGTCGGCGGTGAAGGGTTCGGGCCGCCGGAACCGGCTGAGTACGGCGACCCCGAGGGTCCGGCCGCGGGCCCGGACGGGTACCGACATGGTGGCGTGGATGCCGTACTCCCGGACGTGCTTGCCGCGCAGTCCGTCCCAGCTCAGCCATTCCTCCAGCGTGCCGGTCGCGTTCGGCGCGACGAGCGGCCGGCCGGCGATCAGGGAGTCGGCCTGCGGGGAGGACGCGGGATAGACGTCGACGTCGCCGGGTTGGACGACCGCTTCAGGATCGCCGGTGTGCACCGACCGGTGGGCGGCGCGGCGGAGCATGACCGGGGCTGTCGGCGGTTCGACGCGGTACTCGGCGCCGTTCTCAGGGGGGTCCAGCAGATCGACGCTGACGAAGTCGGCGAGCGCGGGGACGCAGACGTCGGCCAGTTCCTGGGCCGTCCGGGTGACGTCGAGGGTGGTGCCGATGCGCACGCTCGCCTCGTTGACGAGCTGAAGCCGCTTTCGGGCCCGGTACTGCTCGGTGAAGTCGTGCGCGGCCAGACACACGCCGAGCACCCGCCCGTGGGTGTCGGTCAGCGGGGCGATCCGCGCGAGCCAGTGGTGCGCCCGCTCCTCACCGCCGCTGCGCGCGTAGGTCTCCACGTCACGCCCCCGGCCGGAGGCGAGGACCGCGGTCATCTCGCGCTCCAGCTGCTCGCCGGCCCGCCGGTCGCCGATCTCGGAGATCCGCAGGCCCCGGATGCGGTCCTCCGGGAGGCCGACCACCTCGGACATCGCGTCGTTGATGCCGTACAGCCGCAGCCGTTCGTCGTAGACGGCCATGGCGCAGGGCGCCTGGGCGAGGACCGCGCGGATCAGCGGGTCGTCCACGGTGCGCGGCTCCCGGCCGTCCAGCGGGGTGAGCACGAGCCATTCACCGTTCCGCTCGAGGCGGTGGGCGAGCAGCCATACGGACAGGACCCGGCCGTCGCGGTGGCGCAGGGCGAGCACCCCGTTCCGGCGGTCGCCGGTGGACTCCAGGGGCGGGGCGGTGTCCGCGGGTGCGAGGAGATCCGCCGCCGGGCGGCCCTCGACCTCCTCGGGTGCGTAGCCCAGGAGCCGCCGGGCGCCCTCGCTCCAGCGGATCAGGGTGCCGTTCCCGTCGATGACCGCCCGTGCGGTGGCGGCCTCGTCGAGAGGGTGGACCGGGCTCATCGTCGCCACTTTCCCTTGTGCACACTCACCGTGAACAAGCGCGTCGTCCGGGTTCCAGCCTAGTGGCTGGGAGTCTCGCGCACCCCCGAACATGGACGGCTCGGACAGCCATTCGTGCGGCGGGTTTTCGGCCGCCGAGGCTCGCATTGCGGAAGTGACGGCCTGACCCTTGACGCCAACGTGTGTCCCTCCGTCAGAATCTGTTTGTTCACGATCAGTTGTGATGACTTATGGGCCCTGATGAGGGAGAGCCGCCGTGACGGTCACTCGAAGATCGGTAGTGATCGCAGGAACGGCCGTACCCGCCGTGGGCGCGCTCTCGGGCGCCGCCGACGCCCGGCCGGCGTCCGCCGGGAACGTCGGGGGACGCCGGACACTCGCGCTGCGCGACGGCTGGCGCTTCGCGCTGGTCGACCCGGGCGGCATCACCGACCCGACCGGCGCCTACACGGGGGCCGAGCGGCCCGGCTACGACGACTCGGGGTGGCGAGCTGTGGTGGTGCCGCACGACTGGAGCATCGTGCGGGCCCCGACCACGGAGTACGGCACCACCAGTGGCACGGGGTTCTTCCCCGGTGGCCTGGGCTGGTACCGCACCGCCTTCACCCTGCCGTCCGCCCTCGCCGGAAAACGGATCTCCGTGGAGTTCGACGGGGTGTACGTGACTCCTCCCCAACGGATAAATCCGTGGGGCTTCACGTCAGCCTCGCGGCTGACCCCGGACAAGCCCTGCCCGCTGCCGAAGCAGGCGATCAGTGTACAACGGACGGCAGCACCGCGAACGTCATCGCGGTCCAGGTGCGCAACCAACTCCCCAGCAGCCGCTGGTATTCGGGCAGCGGCATCTACCGCGACGCCCGTCTGGTCGTGACGGAGGCGATCCATGTCGCGCGCTGGGGGACTCATGTCACGACGCCGGACGTCGACGGGGAGCGGGCGGTCGTCCGGGCCCGGACCGCGGTCGTCAACGAGACCGGCGCCCCGGCCGACGTCCTGGTGATCTCACGGATCGTCGGCCCCGACGGCCGGACCGCCGCCAGCACGGCCACCACGGTCACCGTCGCCGAACGGACCGACGAGACCCACGAACTCACCGTCGACAGACCGAGGTTGTGGGACTTCGCGACCCCGGAGCACCGCTACACCCTGGAGACCGAACTGCGCGTCGGCGGCGCCGTCGTCGACACCTTCCGTACGCCGTTCGGCATCCGCACGTTCCGCTTCGACCCGGACGAGGGATTCCACCTCAACGGCTCATACGCCAAGATCAAGGGCGTCGACCTGCACCACGACCAGGGTGCCCTGGGCGCGGCGATCAGCATCGACGCCGTACGCCGCCAGATGACCATCATGAAGTCGATGGGCGTCAACGCCTTCCGCACCTCCCACAACCCGCCCTCGCCGCAGATCGTCCAAGTCTGCGAGGAGTTGGGCATCGTGATGATGGTGGAGGCCTTCGACTGCTGGCGGACCGGCAAGACGGCCCACGACTACGGCCGCTTCTTCGACGAGTGGTGCGAGAAGGACGCCGGCGAGATGGTCCTCGCGGCCCGCAACTCGCCCGCCGTGGTGCTGTGGTCCATCGGCAACGAGATCCCCGACTCCACCTCCACCGCAGGGCTCGCCATGGCCGACCGGGTCATCGGCGCCATCAGGGCCGCGGACGACACCCGCCCGCTGGTCATCGGCTCCGACAAATACCGCCGCCTTCCCGCGAAGGGTTCCGCGGCCGACCTCATGCTCGCCAAGCTCGACGGCCTGGGCCTCAACTACAACACCGCCAAGTCGGTGGACGCCCTGCACGCCGCCTACCCCCACCTGTTCCTCTTCGAGTCCGAGTCGTCGTCCGAGACCTCGACCCGCTCCGCGTACCAGGAGCCGGAACACCTCAACACCGGGGAGAACCACACGCCGGGCAGGCGCGCGGTCTCCTCCTACGACAACAACCTCGCCTCCTGGACGATGAGCGGCGAGTACGGTCACAAGAAGGACCGGGACCGCAAGTGGTTCGCGGGCGAGTTCCTGTGGTCGGGCATCGACTACATCGGCGAGCCCACGCCGTACGACGTCTTCCCGGTGAAGGCCTCCTTCTTCGGCGCGGTCGACACGGCCGGCTTCCCGAAGGACATGTACCACCTGTTCAGGAGCCAGTGGACGAGCGAGCCCATGGTCCATCTGCTGCCCATGAGCTGGAACCACACGGTGGGGGACACCGTCGAGGTCTGGGCCTACGCGAACGTCGACACCGTCGAACTGTTCCTCAACGGGAATTCCCTCGGCACGCGGACGTTCGACACCAAGAAGACCACCGACGGGCGTACGTACCTGGAGACCACGGAAGCGACCGCCGACGACAAGACCTTCACCGACGGCCCGTATCCCGGGAGTTACACGAGTCCGAACGGCAGGGCGGGCAAATTGCATCTACTCTGGAAAGTCCCCTACGTGCCGGGGGAGTTGAAGGCGGTGGCCCGGCGCGACGGCAGGGCGGTCGCGACGGACGTCCTGCGCACGGCCGGGGCCGCGCACGCGATCCGTCTGACGCCGGACCGCACCTCGTTCGCGGCGGACGGCCGTTCGCTGGTGTTCGTGACCGCCGAAGTGGTCGACGCCTACGGTGTCGTCGTGCCCGACGCGGAACACCCGATCGCGTTCGACGTCGACGGCGGATCGCTCGCCGGCCTCGACAACGGCCGCCAGGAGAGCGCCGAGCGCTATCAGGCGAGCACCCGAACCGCCTTCCACGGCAAGGCACTTGCCATCGTCCGCTCCGGGGCGAGGCCGGGCGCCCTGAAGGTGACCGCGCGGGCTCCGGGACTGTGTACGGGCTCCACGACCGTACGCGCCACCCCCACCGGGTCCGGGGCGACCACCCCCGCGACGCCGTTCCCGCCCGACCACCCGGCGGCCCCCGACTACCCATACGCGGACGCCGGTTACTCGGGCCGCCCGGACTCGCTGCCGGCCGCGATGCTCGACGGCGACGCGGCCACCGGCTGGTCCAACGCCTTCTACAAGTCCGCCACGGCCCTGCTGCCCGCGTTCAGTGGGGCGCGCCCCCAGGACTGGGTCTCGGTCACCTGGGCGCGCCCCCGCCGCGTCGACCGCGTCGAGGTCTCCTTCACCGTCGACGCGACCCACACCCGCCCGGCCGGCATCGAGGTGTCGGTCTGGGACGGGAGCGGGTACGAGCCGGTGCGCGGAGCGGCCGTCGACTGGGCCACGACGTCGGACGCGCCGACCGTGATCACCTTCGACGCGGTACGCGGCTCACGGCTGCGTCTCGTCCTGGCGAGCGGTCACCCGGGCGCCGCCGACGGCGGACTGCGGATCAGCCGGCTGGAGGTCCCGGTCGTCTGACGGGCCGGGGTCGAGGCGCCGCCGCTCGTGCTCGGTGAGCGTGTGGAGCTCGCCCGGCCCGAGCGGACGGTGCACCTCGACGTACTCGCCGTGCGGCAGGCGCCTGACGACGCCCGTCGCACGGCCGTGCGCCACCAGGTCGCGGTCCCGCAGCTGCAGACCCAGACAGAAGCGCCGTGTCACGACGAACACGACGACGGGAACGACCAGCAGGGAGATCCGCACCGTCCACGTCACCGTGTTGATCGACAGATGGAAGCGCGTCGCGACGATGTCGTTGCCGCCGCCCGCGAGCAGGATCAGATACAGGCTGATCCAGGCCGCCCCGAGCGCGGTGCGCACCGGCCGGTTGCGGGGCCGGTCCAGCAGATGGTGCTCGCGCCGGTCGCCCGTGATCCAGGCCTCGACGAACGGGTACACGCCGATGGCGACCAGGAGCAGCGGGAACACGAGGACGGGGACGAGCACGCCGAGCACCAGGGTGTGGCCCCACAACGTGATCTCCCAGCCCGGCATCACCCGCACCAGCCCCTCGGCGAACCCCAGGTACCAGTCCGGCTGGGCGCCCGTCGACACCTGGTCGGCGCGGTAAGGGCCGTACGCCCAGACCGGGTTGACGGTCGCGACCGCCGCGATCAGTGCGAGGACGCCGAACACCAGGAAGAAGAAGCCGCCCGCCTTCGCGAGGTAGACCGGCATGAACGGCGTTCCCACGACGTTGCGTTCGGTCCTTCCCGGCCCCGCGAACTGGGTGTGCTTGTGGTACACGACCAGGATCAGATGGGCCACGACCAGCGCCGCCATGATGCCCGGGATCAGCAGGACGTGCAGCGCGTAGAAGCGGGCCACGATGTCATGCCCCGGGAACTCCCCGCCGAACAGGAAGAAGGACAGGTACGTGCCGACGACCGGCGTCGCGAGGAGCGCCCCGTTCACGAACCTGAGCCCCGTCCCGGACAGCAGGTCGTCCGGCAGCGAGTAGCCGAACAGGCCCTCGAACATGCCGAGGAGCAGCAGCGTCCAGCCGAAGACCCAGTTCACCTCGCGGGGCTTGCGGAACGAGCCCGTGAAGAAGTGCCGCATCATGTGCGTGAGCATCGCGGCGAGGAAGACGAGCGCGGCCCAGTGGTGGATCTGCAGGATGAGCAGCCCGCCGCGCACGTCGAAGCTGATGTCGAGGGTGGAGGCGTACGCCTCGGACATCCGGATGCCGTTCAGCGGGACGTAACTGCCGTGGTACACCACCTCGTTCATCGATGGATGGAAGAACAGGGTGAGGTAGACGCCGGTGAGGACGAGGACGACGAAGCTGTAGAGGCATATCTCGCCGAGCAGGAAGGACCAGTGGTCCGGGAAGACCTTGCGCAGATACCGCCTGCCGAGGGAGTGCAGACCGAGGCGCCCGTCGAGCCAGTCGGCGACCCGCTCCCCGGAGGATGCCTGCTCCCCGGAGGGAGCGCGCCCGCCGGAGGGCGCCCGTTCCCGGGAGGTCGCCTGCTTCCTGGAGGTCGCCCGCACGCCCGAGGCCGCCCGGTCCCCGGAGGCGACCCGCTCGCCGGAGGCCGCCCGTTCGCCCGTTCCTCCGGTGCCGGTGGCCGTCATGCGTGCCTTCCCTCCGCCGCCTCGCTGAACCCGTCCGCGTCGGCTTCCTCGTCGCGCCTGACGTGGGTCAGCTTCTCGGGATTGGTGACGATGTAGACGTCGGACACCTGCTCGCCGTCCGGGGTGAGGTCCATGACCATGACCGCGTAGGGCGACGAGCCGTCGAAGACCACCGCGGAGTCGTCCCCGTTGACCCGCCGGTAGCGGACGTCCAGGCCGGCGCCACGGCGGGTGGCGTAGCCGGCCAGCAGACGTGCCGCCTTGTCCCGTCCGCGCACCGGCCGCAGACCGGCCGAGCGGGCCTTGCCGCCGCCGTCCGTCCACACCGTGACGTCCGGCGCGAGGATCTCCATCAGCGCGGTGATGTCACCGCCGAGCGCCGCGTCCACGAAGCGTTCGGTCGCCTGTCTGCGGACACGGGGATGGGCCCGGTAGAGCGGACGGCGGGCGTGCACGTGTTCCCGGGCGCGGTGCGCGAGCTGGCGGACCGCCGCCGGACTGCGGTCGATGACCTGCGCGATCTCGGTGTGCGGATAGCCGAACACCTCGTTGAGGACGAACACCGCGCGCTCCAGCGGGGTCAGCGACTCCAGGACGACCAGCATCGCGAGCGAGACGGACTCGGAGCGCAGGGCGCGGTCGTCGGCGCGCTCGGCGGCGGCCGGTTCGTCGACCAGGGGCTCCGGCAGCCAGGGGCCCACATAGGTCTCGCGCCGGCGGGTGATGGCGGCGCGCCGGGCGAGCGCGTGGTTGACCGCGATGCGCACGAGGTAGGCGCGCGGGTTGCCGATGTCCTCGACGGGAGAGCGGCGGGCGCGGCCTGTCCATGACAGCCAGGTCTCCTGGAGCACGTCCTCGGTGTCGGCGACGGTCCCGAGGATGTTGTAGACGATCGCGAACAGCAGCTCGCGGTGCTCGACGAAGACCCGCGTCGGGCCGTCGACGACGGCCTCGGGACTTTCGGACATGGCTCGCCTCCCTTGATGCGCTCACTACTGCGAGGGGAGGAGGGGGCCCGAATGTGACACCCGACGGCCGAAATGTGACGTACGTCTCATGTCGGGTTCCGTGCGTCACACCCGCCGCGCCGGACGCCCTCTTGAACGCGAGTCCGCCTACGCGGCGCTCCGATGCCCCGGAACAAGGAGACACGCATCGTGTTCAAGAAATGGCACGGCAACCCCTGGGCGATCCTCGTCACGCTCTCCCTCGGGTTCTTCATGACGCTCCTGGACCTGACGATCGTGAACATCGCGATCCCCGACATGGGCCAGGACCTGGACGCCTCCCTCGACGAGATCCTGTGGGTCGTCAACGCCTACACCCTCGCCCTCGCCGTCCTGCTGATCACCGCGGGACGCCTCGGTGACCTGCGCGGCAAACGGAACCTGTTCGTCGCCGGCGTCGCCCTCTTCACCCTCGCGAGCCTGGCCTGCGGCCTCGCGCAGAACCCGGCGCAGCTGATCACGTTCCGCGCGGTCCAGGGCCTCGGCGCCGCGCTGCTCATGCCGCAGACCCTGTCGATCATCGCCGAGGTGTTCCCGTCCGACCGGCGGGGCGCGGCGATGGGCGTGTGGGGTGCCGTCGCGGGGATCTCCGGCGCCCTCGGGCCGATCATCGGCGGAGCGCTGATCACTCATCTCGACTGGCGCTGGATCTTCTACGTCAATCTGCCGCTCGGCGTCCTGGTGCTGGTCCTCGCCCTGGCGATCATCCCGGGCTCGCGACGCTCGGTACGGCACCGTTTCGACACCTTCGGCGTCGTGCTCGCCTCGGGTGCCCTGTTCTGTCTGGCGTTCGGCCTGACCGAGGGGCAGCGCTACGACTGGAACGGCTGGATCTGGTCGCTGTTCGGCGCGGCGGCGGCCTTCTTCGCCGGGTTCCTCGTCCATGAGCGCGGCCGGCAGACGCGCGATCCGCTCGTCCCGTTCTCGCTCTTCAGGGACCGCAACTTCACCCTCATCAACTTCGTGGGCGTCACGGTCTCCTTCGGCGTCATCGGGATGTTCCTGCCCCTGACCATCTACCTGCAGTCCGTTCTCGGCTTCAGCGCGCTCAAGTCCGGACTCGTTATGCTGCCGCTCGCCCTCGGCTCGTTCGTGATGGCCGGACCCGCGGGCGTCCTCGCGGACAGGATCGGCGGCAAGTACATCCTGATGACCGGGCTGCTCGCCTGGGCCGCCGCCCTGGTCTGGATCGTGGCCGCGGCCGACGTCGGATCGAGCTGGACGGCGGTCGCCTTCCCGCTCTTCCTGGCCGGGCTGGGCGCCGGCTGCACTTTCGCGCCGATGGCCACCGAGGTCATGCGTCATGTCCCGGCGCGGCTCTCCGGCGCCGCCTCGGGCGTGAACAACGCGCTGCGGCAGGTCGGTTCGGTCCTCGCGGGCGCCGTCGTCGGGGCCGTGCTCCAGGCGCAGCTCGCGCACTCGCTGACCGACCAGGCACGGCTGCGCGCCGGTCAGCTCCCCGCCGGCTACCGCGACGGCTTCGTCGCGGCCTTCTCCCGGGCCGAGTCCGACGTGTCCGCCCGGCAGACGACCGGCGCCCCGGCCGGCGTGCCGCACGACATCGCCGACCACATGCGGGAGCTGGGCGGCCAGGTGTTCGGCCACGGCTTCGTGGACGCGATGGGCCCCGCCGTCCTGGTCTCCGCCGGGGTCCTGCTGACCGGCGCGCTCGCCTGTCTCGCCGTACGCCGTCACCGCGGCCCCTCCGCCAACCCGCACGCCCTGCCCGTGTACGAACCCGAACTGGAGGAAGCGAGCTCATGAGCATCGACCTCACCATCATGTACGCCGCCCACGACGCCTTCCGGCGCGACCTGGACCGCCTCGGCAAGGCGGCCGCGGACGGCACCGCCTTCACGCCACCGGTCCGCGCCGGCTGGGCCGACTTCACGCACCAACTGCACATCCACCACACCGCCGAGGACAGCGACCTGTGGCCGCGCGTGTCGCGCCGGGTGGAGGGCCGCCCCCGGGACCTCGCCCTGCTCGCGGAGATGGAGGCCGAACACGCCCGGCTTGATCCACAACTCGCCGCGGTGGAAAAGGCGTTGCATGACGGATCGGCCGAACTCCCGGCACTGGTGCACATTCTGGCCACCACGCTCGACGACCACCTCGCGCACGAGGAAGGGAGCGCCCTGCCGCTCATCCAGGAGGTGCTCACTCCCGCGGACTGGGGCGCCTTCACGGGACGTATCCGCAAGACGCAGGGTCTGCGCGGGGCGGCCGTCTTCGTGCCGTGGATCGTGGACGGCGTCGCACCCGCCGACCGAGCCGTGTTCCTCGGCGCGCTGCCCCCGCCGGTCCGTGTCCTCAATCGGCTGTTCTGGGAGCCCGGCTACCGCAGGCGCGGGGTGTGGGGGAGCTGACCCGGCGGCGCGGGCAGATCCGAGGCGGGGGGCCGCGCCGAGGTGACGCGGGGCGCCGGGACCCTGCGGGGTGCTCGGACCGCGCAGAGCGCCAGGAATCTGCGGGGCACCCGGACTGTGCGGGGTGCCCGGACCGTGCAAGGCGCGCGGGGCTTGGGCTCCCGTTCCGGGAACCCGAGCCTTCTCGGGGCCGCCGACCGAGGGCGGGAAGATCGGGGTCGGCGGCCGGTTTCGCGTGGGAGAGCCGCCGTCCCGCGCGGGGCCTTCGAGAAGGGCCGGTCCCAGTGGACTACGAGAGTTCTGTGCGCCGGGAGCGTGCGAGAGAGCCCGGCGTGTGCGCACGGTTCACACGGGGCGCATGAAATATCGAAAGCCGATGCGACCTCGTCGAGTTGCCGACCAGCTTTTGACATTCTTTCAATAAGGCTGAACTCACCCGTGCGCCTTGTTGGTCACGAGTGTGTTGTGCGAAGGTGAGCCTCCTGCGCCTGGTCAAGGGCCGGGTCTGAATCGCTGTTCGCCATTCCTGGCTGTCGACGAGCTCAAGAGGCTCCTGACCGACGGTCGCCGCACGGCCTTCGTCCCCGGCCGTTTTCCCGGCGTTCCGTCAAAAAGGTCTACGCCAATCGGGAATCCTTTTCGACGGGCAAGCACTTCTCTGTGCCACCTTGCACCTCGGAAGGAACCCGCTCCCGTGCGCACCCCCCACCCGCCGCTTCCCGCCCATCCGCCCGGCGGATATTTCGGCGAATCCGACGAGGATCTCGCCGCCGTGCTGAGAGGCGGGTCGGAGGCCGACGCCACCCGTCCCGTCGCTCTGCTGACAGCCCGCCACTGGCGGCCGGCATACGACTACGCGGTGATCTGCCTCGCCACTTCGTCGCAGGTCGCCTCCATGGTCACCGAGGCATCCTTCCATCACGTGCTCGACCGCCTCGCCGAGGGTGAGCGGGCTCTCGCGCTGCGGCCCCGACTCCTCGTGACGGTACGGGACACGGTCCGGAACTGGGCGGCGGACGATCGGATATCAGAAGCCCTGCCGGCCTTGAGAAAGCCTGCGGGGGGCCGCGGTATGCGCCTGGCGAAGTCCATGACGGCAGAAAACCGCAAGCTCGCCGAACGCGCTTTCCTCGCTCTTCCGGGCGCCGCCCGATGCCTGTTGTGGCACACCGAGGTGGAGGACGAGTCGCTGTCCGTGCCGGCCGGCCTTTTGGGTATGGACGCCGACACCGCGTTCGCCGCCTGGGATCAGGCCCGCGAGCAATTTCGCCAGGCCTGCCTGCGCGCCCATCTGGAACTCGCCCCGACCAGAGAATGCGGTTTCCACAACCGGCTCCTCGACGTGCCGATCCGGCGCGGTGGAGCGTTGCTGCCGGATGTCCAGCAGCATCTGGCGGAGTGCTCCTACTGCCGCTACGCGGCGGCTCAACTCGGCCATTTTGAGGGAGAGTTGGGGGTCCTGATCGCCGAGTCCGTGCTCGGCTGGGGCGCCCGTCGCTACTTCGACTCCCGCCGGAGCCGCGGGCGGCAAGCGCTACGGCACCGGAGCGTGTCCCCGTTCGGCGGCCGACGACAGCGAGGCGGTGAGCGCCCCGGAAAGGGCGGACGTCCTGTGGACGACGGACGCCTGGGACGTCGCGGGCGAGCCGGAAAGGGTGGGCGCTCCGGAGATGACGTGCGCCCGGAGAGCGGTGTGACTCCGGCGGACGGTGGACGTCCGGGAGTGGGTGAACGCTTCGGGGACGACGTGCGCCCGGAGAGTGGTGTGACTCCGGCGGACGGTGGGCGTCCGGGAGTGGGTGAAGGCTTCGGGGACGACGTGCGCCCGGAGAGTGGTGTGACTCTGGCGGACGGTGGGCGTCCGGTAATGGGCGAAAGCTTCGGAGCGGGCGTGCGCCCGGAGAGTGGTGAGACCCCGGCGGGCCGTGGGCGACCCGGCGCGGGCGGGCGCTCCGGGGACGACGTGCGCTCGGAAAGTGGTGGGCGCCCGGCGGGCCGTGGGCGCCCCGGGGCGGGCGGCCGCCGTCGTCTGGTGTCCCCGTTCGCCCCGACGGGGAGCCGCGCCGCCGGGCCGGTGGAAGTCCCGCAGCAGGCACTGGTCACCGGAGCCGGCCTGTCGGCCGCCCTGCTGGCGACCGTCCTCGCGGTCAGCCTGTGGCCGAACGAGGAGGGCGGCGCCGACACCGCGGCCGCCATCGGCGCGAGCAGCAGCCGGACACTGTCACCCACCCAGGGTTCTGAGGTCCCGCCCGTAAGGTCCACTCCGTCCACCGCGGCCGGAGTCTTCGTCAAGGGGGACCGGGCCCGACTGCGCAACGTGGACGCCGACCTGTGCCTCGACGTCCGGGACTCCAGGGCCGTGGAAGGCGCCGAGGCCACGCTGGACGTGTGCTCGTCCGCCTGGACCCAGCAGTGGGTGTACGAGCGGGACGGACTGTTGCGCAGCGTCGCCGGTTCCGGGCTCTGCCTCGACGCGCGTGCCGACGACGGTGTCCTCCTGCTCGACCGCTGTGCGGGCGAGGATGCGAAGCAGCGCGAGGACATGCGCTATGACCTCACCGAAGAGGGCGAGTTGCTGTCCCGCGGGCGCGACGGACTGGCCGTCGCACCCGCGTCCGCGGACCCTGGCGCCGACATCGTGGTCAAGGTCCGCGACTACTCCGACATACAGCGCTGGCGGACCGAGGCCCGCTAGAGAGACCCCGATCCGCTGTCGGCCCGTCGCGCACGCAGGGCCGACGGGATTGCGGCTACGAGACGACGTCCTGGGGCGGCTTGCCGGCCACGAAGTCCGCGGCGTTCCGGACGGCGGCCAGCGCGATCCGTACGAGCGTCTCGCGGGTGACACCGGCGACGTGCGGAGAGAGCACCACGTTCGGCGCCTTGAGCAACCGCAGGGCCGGGGTGGGCGGTTCGGGGTCGAAGACATCGAGGCCCGCTCCGGCCAGGGCGCCCGCGTGCAGCGCGTCCGCGAGGGCGTCCTGGTCGATCAGGGCGCCCCGCGAGGTGTTGACGACGAACGCGGTCGGCTTGAGCAGCGCGAGCCGCTCGGCGTTCAGCAGATGCCGGGTCGCCTCGGTGAGTGGCGCGTGCAGGCTGACGTAGTCCGATATGCGCAGCAGTTCGTCGAGTTCGACATGGCGGGCGCCGAGCCGGGCCTCCGTCTCGGCGGACACGGGCGTGGGCCCGGCGTACACGATGCTCATGTCGAACGCGACCGCGCGCCGGGCGACCTCCTCGCCGATATGGCCGAGTCCCACGATGCCGAGCGTCTTGCCGGACAGTTCGGTGATCGACTGCTGGAGCCGGGGCAGCGCCCAGTCGGCCTCGGTCAACGCGGTGTGGGCGGGCACCAGTTGCTTGGCCAGGGCGAGCATGAGGGCGAAGGTCTGCTCGGCCACGTTCTGCTTCTCGGCGCCGCTGGAACCGATGTTGCACACGGGCACGCCCCGGTCGCGCGCGGCGTCCAGATCGACGTAGTCGAAGCCGTGGCTCGCGCACTGGATCAGTTCCAGGTCGGGTGCGGCGGCGATGTGTTCGGCGGTCACCGGGCCGAGGCCCGTGACGACGACATGGGCCTCGCGCAGCGCGGCGGGGTCCTCGTCCGTCGCCTCCACGACGGTGACGCGGACCTGCCCGGGAAAGAGCGTGGCGAGCGCGGCTCCCGCCGTACGGCCGCCGACATGCGGAGAGACGACGGCGAGCACGTTCTTCGTGACGGTCATGCGGTTTCCTCGATGAGGTCGTCGGGGCCGGGGGAGTCCGGGCGGGCGTGCCCGGACAGGGCGAGGGTGAGATCGAACTCGGCGAGCAGGCAGCGGACGACGTGTTCGACGCCCGCCTGTCCGTCGAGGCCGAGCCCATAGGCGTACGGGCGTCCGACGAGCACCGCCCGCGCGCCCAGTGCCAGCGCCTTGAAGATGTCGTCGCCGGTGCGGATACCGCTGTCGAAGAGCACGGTGAGCCGGTTGCCCACCGCCTCCACCACGCGGGGCAGCGCGTCGGCGGCCGCGACCGATCCCGCGACCTGCCGGCCGCCGTGGTTGGAGACGACCACGCCGTTCATCCCGGCCTCGGCGGCGCGCCGGGCGTCGTTCGGGTGCAGGATGCCCTTGAGGACGATCGGGCCGTCCCAGTTCTCGCGCAGGAAGGCCAGATCCGGCCAGGTCTTGCCGGGGTCCGCGAACATGTTCACGAAGTGCATCACGGCCGCGTTCGGGTCCTCGTGCACCGGCTTGGCCAGACCGGCCTGGAACGCCGGGTCCGAGAAGTAGTTGGCGGTGCCCACCCCGTGCAGGAACGGCAGGTACGCCTGGTCCAGATCGCGCGGGCGCCAGGCCAGCAACGGCGTGTCCAGGGTGACGAACAGGGCGGTGAACCCGGCCGCCTTCGCCCGGTCCAGGAAGCTGCGGGTGACCTCGCGGTCCTTCGCCCAATACAGCTGGAACCAGCGCTCGGCGTCCCCCATGGCCTCGGCGACCTGCTCCATGGGGGTGCTGGAGGCGGAGGACAGGATGTAGGGGACGCCCTGGGCGGCGGCGGCCCGTGCCGCGGCGCACTCCGCGTCCGGATGCATGATCGACAGCACGCCGATCGGGGCGAGCGCGAGCGGCGCGGGCAGCGGGCGTCCCAACACCTCGACGGACAGGTCGCGTTCGTGGACGTCCCGCAGCATGCGCGGCACGATCCGGCGCCGGTCGAGGGCGTCCCGGTTGGCGCGCGCCGTGCTGCCGTTGCCCGCGCTGCCCGCCACATAGCCGACCGGACCGGGGCCGAGCCGCTGTTCGGTGAGCTCCTCCAGCCGGGTCAGATCCGTGGGCAGCCGCGGTACGGCGCCCGTCATTCCGTTCAGATAGATCTCGTACTGGAAGTCGGCCCAATGCTTCGCCATCCGTACGTCCCGCCTCTCGTCCCTGAGACCGCGCTGTACGAGGTCGATCCTGGCGACTGTGACAAGTCCCGTCCACCGTGGTGCGCACAACGTGCGGCTGGAATCATCACCCTGTGACAAACAAGTCGTCCGAGGTCCGGGAACGCATCCGGCAGGAGATGGTCGCCGACCCACGCGTCGTGGAGGCGATCGTCGCCGCCGTCCACGAACAGGTCCCGGTGTACGCGGCACTCGACGACAGCCGGCTGCCCGAGGTACGGGCCATCGCCGCCTGGGGCCTCGAACGGCTGCTGCAGCTCTGGGCCACCGGCGGCACACTGGGGCCGGCCGATCTGCGGCGCTTCCGTGGCATCGCGTCGGCCCGTGCGGCGGACGGGCGCCCGGTGCAGGCGGTGCTGCGCGCCTACCGGGTCGCGGGCACCGTCCTCACGGACGAGGTCGCCGCCCGCGCGCCCCGGCTCGCCGCCGCCGACGCCTTCGCGCTCGCGCGCATGCTGCTCGTCACCCTCGACACCCTCTCCGAGGAGATGGCCACCGCCTACGCGGCCACCAGCGAGGACCTGGCCGGTGACCGGACCCGGGCGCTGCGGCTGCTGCTCGACGACCTGATCGCCGGGCGGCACGCCTCGGTGGGCGCGCTGACCGACCGCTCCGCCCGGCTGGGCATCCAGCTTCCGGACCCCTGCTGCCTGCTGGTGGCGGAACCGGTCGCCGCGGACCGGCCCGACCTCGCGCACGAGACGGCGACGGGACTGCTCGACGCGCTGGCCGGTCCCCAGGGCGAGGTGACGTCCCTGGCGACGGTACGGGGCTCCCGGGCCGTTCTACTGCTGCCGCTGGCGGCGTCGGCACGCGTGGGGGCGGTCCTCGGTGAACGATCCTGGCGCGGATGTGTCATCACCGGCGAGGGCCTGGACCGGGTCGCTCTCGCGCACCGGCTCGCCGCCGACGCGCTCGACACCGCACCGGCCCACGCCCATCGATCCGGGCACGTACTCACGGATGCCGACGCGCAGGTCCTCGCCCTGCTCGCGGGGCGCCCGGCCGCCGCGCCGGACCACATCGCCCGGCTGGTGCTCGGGCCGCTCACCGACGCCGCTCAGCGGCATCTGCTGGAGGCGCTCACGGCGTACATCGACTCGGGCTCGGCGAACGCCGCCGCGCGGGCGCTGCACCTTCATCCGCAGTCCCTGCGCTACCGCCTGCGCCGCGTCCACGAACTGACCGGCCGCGACCCGCGCGACCCCTGGCACCGCCTCACCCTGGACATCGCCCGCACGATCCGCGACTGAGCACGTCCGAGGGCGTCGGGTGGCTCGCCGGCCGGGGCCCCTTTTGACGGGCCCCGGCCGGCGAGCTGGTGGGCGCGGACGATCGTGGAGTCGACCGCGACGACCCAGTCGAGGTCGCCTTCTGCGTCGGCCTGGGCGAGCAGGGCGGTGAAGACCTTCGCCCGGGTGCCGTCCGCGGCCCACATGCGCAGACGGTTGTGGGCGCCCTTCCACGAGCCGAAGTGCTCTGGCAGGTCCATCCACGGCGTCCCGGTGCGGTACTGGAACGCGATCGCGTCAATCACCTGCCGGTGATCACGCCACCGCCCACCCCGCCGAGGTGTCCGGTCCGGCAGCGGCGGCTCGATCCGTCTCCGGAGGGCGAACTCCCTTCGGTTCCCCGGGGCGCCGCTCAACGGTCCGGGGCGGCCTGCCAGCCCCGCCAGCGGTGGACGGTGATCACGGTCACCGGGCCGTCCGGTGGCCGGTTCCGGTACTGGGGGTACTTGTCCCGCAGCGCGTCGACGGCCGCGGCGTAGGCGTGCGAGACCTCACCGCGCTCCCGTTCACCGGGCTCCCGTTCACCGGGCTCCCGTTCGCCGCGCTCCCGTCCGCCCGGCGGCGGGATCACGCGCGCGTCGCCGTCCGCCCGCACCCACCAGAGCCGTTCCCAGTCCTCGTCGTAGGCATCCACCAGCAGACAGACGGCCGGATGGCCGGCGATGTTGCGCAGCCGCCGCAGCAGCGGCGACCGCTTCGGCTTGTGGTCGACGGCGGTCACGAGTTCGTCGCCGCAGTGAGCGAACACGAGCGGCACCAGATGCGGCCGGCCCTCGGTGTCCACGGTCGCGAGAGTCGCCACCCGCGCCGCCAGGAAGCGGCGGCGCGCCTGGTCCTCGTCCATGTCGGGCACGAGCGGCTCCGGTTCTCCGCGGACCGTGTCGCCGCCCGCGAGGGGCGGGCGGGGACGCGGCGGCGCCGACCTCCGCGTTGCCTCGTCCCGTCGGCACCTGCTGCCAGTGTGGCGCGGTCTCCCGGAGACGCGCGGTCATGGCAGCGCCGGCCGGGTCACTCCTCGTCGCCGGGAACGTCCTGCGGTTCGGCGTCCGGTCCCTGCGAGCGGACCCGCTGCACATGCTCCAGGGAGTCGCGCAGCTCGGTGAGCCAGTCGTCGGTGTGCCGCTGCACCAGGCGCACGCACCAGGCCAGCGCGTCACTGCGGCTGCGGGCGACCCCGGCCGCGATGAGCGTGTCGAGGACCTCGCGTTCGGGCTGGCGCAGCCGGGTCATGACCGGCGCGGCGACATGCGTGAACAGGGCGCGCTCGGTGCCGCACTCCACACCCCAGGAGACCTTCTTGCGGAAGCGGTGCTCCGCCTCGCGGGCCACCTCGACGCGGTCGTCCCGGGTGCGCTCGCGGAATTCCTGGATACGGGCCTGGAGCGCCGCCTCCTTCTCGGCGTCCGAGGCGCCTTCGGCGAGCCTCGGCTCGGGGATGCGGCCGACGACGGTGATCTCCTCACGGTCGACCGTCACCTCCGCCAGGCTCTCGAAGAGATCGTCGGGCAGGCGGCCTGCGAACCAGCCGCGCAGCTTCTCGCGTTGCTCCGTTGTAATCATGTAATGACGATTACTCCGTTACGAACGAGATGCAAGAGCTGCGGAAGAAGTCCGCCGTAAGCGGAAGTCGAGGCGGCATGCCGGTTGAACCGGAATGTTTCAGGCCTATTGCTGAGGCGTGTCAATCCGGCCAGGTGGCCGTCGACGGCGATCAACAACCGCTCAGTTCCGGGCCCCAGACGTTCGAATTCTGTAACTTCACGCCACTGATTCAATACTCAAAGTTACCGAAACCCGTGGGGTCGATGTGTGTTTCCTGTGCGAACTCGGCAGACTCGCGCTCGCCGAACCGGCACTCGACCGAGCCGGTATCGCATTCGATCGAGCGGAAGGATGCACACAATGCCGAACACCGCGCGTTGGGCAGCGACTCTCACCCTGACGGCCACCGCCGTCTGCGGCCCCCTGATGGGGTCCGCCCACGCAGCCCCCGCCCTCGGCCCGTCCGGGCTCTACGCCCCCTCCGCCCTGGTGCTCACCACGGGCCACGGCCAGAGCGCGGCCGTCACCACTCCGGAACGCGCCGTCACCCTCAACTGCGCCCCGACGGCCTCCGGGACCCACCCGGCCGCGGTCGACGCCTGCGCCGAACTCCGGGCGGTCAAGGGTGATTTCGA
The DNA here is from genome assembly GCF_042871525.1 of Streptomyces sp. NPDC005784. Taxonomy (NCBI): domain Bacteria; kingdom Bacillati; phylum Actinomycetota; class Actinomycetes; order Kitasatosporales; family Streptomycetaceae; genus Streptomyces; species Streptomyces sp. NPDC005784. The sequence goes on along the minus strand of NZ_JBIAIQ010000012.1, from coordinate 48,546 downwards.
CGAACTGACACCCAGAAACGACGTCTTCTGTACGAGGCAGTACGACCCCGTGGTCGTCACGGTGGCCGGCGTCTGGCAGGGCAAGCGCGTCTCGTACGAGCACACCTTCGCCAACGAGTGCGTGAAGAACTCCTACGGGATGACCGTCTTCGCGTTCTGAGAGACCGGGATCGCGTGGCCGTCGTGGACATGGACCGGGATCCGTAGCTGGGGAGTGCGGGCTCCGTCGCGAGGCGCCATGTGATTTCGCACCGAGGGTCGGTCAGACGGAGTGGGGCCGTCGGCCGGCCCTCGGCATTTCTGCGTGCACGACCGGAACGGCCGCGGCACGGCATCACGCCCCGGGGTGTGATGCCGTGCCGCGTTCCGTGAGGTGTCTCTGCCCGGAGGGTCCCGGGTTTCGCGACCTGTGTCTCCCGGCGCAAGGTCCCGGGTTTCGCGACCTGTGTCTCCCGCAGGGCCCCCGGGTTTCGCGAGGTGTTCCTCCCAGGGGTCCCGCGTTCCGCGACGGGTCCGTCCCGAGCGGTGCGATCCGTGCGCCGCACGGCCCACGCGCGTCACCGTTGCGAGTCACCCGGGATGCCGACGCGGCCGAGGCGGAGTAGCGGTGGAGCATGGGTGTACTCCTCGAATGGGACCAGCGGCTGTTCACGCGGGTGGCCGCGGTGCGGGTGCCCGGAGCCGATCCGGCGCTGCGGCGGCTCAGTCACGCCGCCAACCACGGACGCCTGTGGCTGGGCACGGCGGCGGGGATCAGCCTGGTCGGCGGGCCCACCGGGCGCCGGGCGGCGCTGCGCGGCCTGGGCTCACTGGCGCTGGCCTCGTTCACCGTCAACACGCTGGTGAAGTGGAGTGCCCGGCGTCCCCGCCCGCTGCTGGCAGGCGTCCCCACGATCCGGCACCTGGCCCGTCAGCCGCACACCACATCCTTCCCGTCCGGGCATTCCGCCTCCGCCGCGGCCTTCGCCACCGCGGTCGTCCTGGAGTCCACGCGCTACGGCGCCCTGGTCGCGCCCGTGGCCGCCGCCGTCGCCTTCTCGCGTGTCTACGTAGGGGTCCACTACCCGGGAGACGTGCTCGCCGGTGTGGCCATCGGCGCGGGCGCGGCCGCCCTCACCTGCCGCTGGTGGCCGCCGCGCCCCGTCGTACCGGAGCGGGAGCGGCCCGCGGCGCGGGCACCCGCGCTGCCGCTCGGCAAGGGGCTGGTCGTCTTCGTCAACAACCGGGCCAGTGTCGATGGTGACCCCAGTTCCAGTGCCGGTACCGGTACCGGCACCGGCACCGGCGCGCCCGCGGCACCGCTGTCGCCCGCCGGGCGGCTGCGCGCCCTGCTGCCCGAGGCCGAGTTGATCGAGCGCGGCCCCGGCGACGACTTCGCGGAGCTGCTCGCCGCGGCGGCCGACCGGGCCGCCGAGATCGGTGGCGCGCTCGGTGTCTGTGGCGGCGACGGCAGTGCCAACGCCGCTGCCCGCGCGGCGGCCGAACGGGGGCTGGCGCTGGCCGTGTTCCCCGGCGGCGCTCTCAACCAATTCGCGCTGGACGTGGGCGTCCCGGAGTTCGAGGACACCGCGGTCGCGGTCGCCGGGGGCGCGGCGGTGTCGGTGGACATCGGCGTCGCCCGCTCGGCGGCGGGACAGGACATGCCGTTCCTCAACACGTTCAGCATCGGGCCGTACCCCGAACTCATCCGCATCCGCAAGGAGTTGGAGCCGCGCTGGGGCGCCGGGCCGGCGGCGGCCGTCGCGCTGGTCCGGGTGCTGGGCACCGCGCGCCCCGTCGAGGTGAACGTCAACGGCCGGCCCCGCCGGCTGTGGCTGCTCCTCGCGGGCAACGGCCGTTACGTCCCCGACGGCCTCGCCCCCGCCTTCCGGCCGCGTCTGGACGACGGGCTGCTCGATGTACGCCTGGTCGACGCCGACCACCGTCTCGCCCGCACCCGCCTCGTCGCGTCCTCGGTCCTCGGGACCCTGGGGCACTCACGGGTCTACGGCGCCGAGCGGGTGCCCTGGGTGGAGCTGGACGGTTTCCTCGGCGCCGACACCCTCGCGTACGACGGCGAAGTGCACCCCGGCGTGGTCGGGTTGCGGCTGGAGAAGGAGTACCGGGCGCTGGTCGTGTACCGGCCCGCCCGGCCTGGGAACGAACTGCGCCTGGAGGCGCGCCGGGTCGCCGCGACGGCCCGCTACCGGCGACGGGTGAGGGGCCGCCGTCTCCCTGCGGACGGCGGCCCCTCGGCCTGACGGGTGACCGGGTCAGGACCCGGTCACATGTGCACGACCGGTGCGGCGTCCGGGTCCTGGACCGGCGTGCCGCGGCGGTAGAGCACGAGCGCGATGAGCGCTCCGGCGGCGAAGAAGCCGGCCGACCACCAGAAGGCGGTGGTGTAGCTCTCGATCGTCGACTGGGCCCGGACCAGCTTGTCCGTCGCGTCCTTGCCTGCGAGGTAGCTGGTCGAGGCGCTCGCGGCGAGCGTGCTCAGCAGGGCAGTACCGATCGAACCGCCCACCTGCTGCATGGTGTTGACGGTCGCGGAGGCCACGCCCGCGTCCTCGGGCGCGATCCCGCTGGTGGCCAGTGACATCGCGGGCGGCATCACCATGCCGAGGCCGGCGCCGATCAGCAGCAGCGGCGGCAGCACGTCGGTCGAGAACGACGAGCCGATGCCGATGCCGGTCAGCCAGGCCATGCCGAGCGCGGCGACCGCGAAGCCCGCGGGGATGACCGCCTTCGGCCCGATCCGGGGCACCAGGACCGTGGTGGAGACCTGGGCCATGACCATCAGGGCCGCCATCATCGGCAGGAACGCCACACCCGTCTTGGTGGGGCTGAAGCCGAGGTTCAGCTGAAGGTAGTAGGTGAGGAAGAGGAAGACGCCGAACATGCCCGCACCGGTGATGAGCACCGCGAGGAACGAGGCGGCCCGGTTGCGGTCGAGCAGGACACGCATCGGCAGCAGCGGGTGCTTCGCCCGTGTCTGCCACCAGGCGAACGCGGCCAGCAGGATGCCGCCGATAGCCAGGAAACCCCAGGTGGCGGGCGAACTCCAGTGGTGCGTCTCGGCGTTGGAGAATCCGTAGACCACGGCGAAGAGACCGGTGGAGACCAGCAGGGTGCCCGGCAGGTCGAGCTTGGAGTTCGCCGCGTCACGGTGACCGCTGAGCAGGACCCAGCCGCCGGCGAAGGCGACGACCGCGAAGACGAGGTTGACGAACAGCGTCCAGCGCCAGTCGAGCGCGTCGGTCAGGAGGCCGCCGAGCAGCAGGCCCACCGCGCCACCGGCACCGGCGATCGCGCCGTACACGCTGAACGCCTTGGCGCGCTCCTTGGCGTCGGTGAACGTCGTGTTCAGCAGGGAGAGGGCGGCCGGGGCGAGGAGGGCGCCGAACACACCTTGCAGGGCGCGGGCGGTGACCAGCATCCCGAAGCTGTTGGAGACGCCGCCCAGGACGGAGGCCCCGGCGAACCCGGCGACACCGATCAGGAAGGCGGGCTTGCGGCCGAAGAGATCCGCGATGCGCCCGCCGAGCAGCAGCAGGGAGGCGAAGGCCAGGGAGTAGGCGGTGACGATCCACTGCCGGTTGCCGTCGGAGAAGCCGAGGTCCGCCTGGGCGGAGGGCAGGGCGATGTTCACGATGGTGGCGTCGAGGACCACCATCAGCTGGGCGATGCCGATGATCGACAGGATCCACCATCGCCGCTTCGACGCGAGTGCGGACGCCGGGTCCGCGGCGCTCGCGCCGGTGCCTTTGGTCAGGGTCTGGGACATGGGAGAAGTACTCCAGGGAAGTCGCTCATTGCGTGCACGTAAACGAAACCGTTTCGTACACATCGACGGTTCGACCTTAGACCCACGTCGAGCGAAACGGCAACGTTTCGCTAGGCGGCCGGGTGTGACGTCCGTCCCACGCATTCCATTCCTTGACGGTCATATAACCGCTGAGGCATATTGAAATCATGTCCGACGACGCCTCCCTCTGGGCCGCCCTCGCCGACCCCCACCGGCGGGCCATCGTCGCGCTCCTCCTGGAGCGCCCCCGGGCCGTCGGTGAGATCGTCGAGGCGTGCGGGCTCAGCCAGCCGGGCACCTCGAAGCATCTGCGGGTACTGCGCGACGCGGGGCTCGTCCGGGTACGACAGGACGCGCAACGCCGGGTCTACGCCCTCGACCCGGCCCCGATCGCCGCACTCGACGCCTGGCTCACCCCGTACCGCACGCTGTGGAACGAGAGCCTGGACGCCCTCGGCCGCCGCCTGGACGGACATCCGGAGCCAAGGGCGGGCGAGCCGTCGGACCACTCCGAAGAGCCGTTCCCGCACGATCGAAGGCAGCCGAACGGCGCAACACCCCCACTGGACGCACCTTCACCGGAAGCACCCTCACCGAAGGGCTGAGTCACCATGTCCGCCGAAGCCACCGCCCGTACCGGGACCTACCTCACCCTGGAGGACGGCCGCCCCGCCGTCCGCTTCAGCCGCACCTACGACCACCCCGTCGACCGTGTCTGGCGGTTCGTGACCGACCCCGACGAACTGGCCGCCTGGTTCCCCTCCCGTGCCGAGATGGAGCTGCGCCCCGGCGGCACGATCACGTTCAGCGGCGATCCGAACATGCCGGAGTCGACGGGTCGTGTCCTCGCCGTCGACCCGCCCCGCCATCTCTCCTTCGAGTGGGGCGGCGACGAACTGCGCTTCGACCTCGAAGCCCTCGACGACGGGCGCACCCGCTTCACGCTCACCAACGTGCTCGCCGAACCGAACACGGCCGCCCGCAACGGCGCGGGCTGGGAGGTGTGCCTCACCGCCCTCGACGCGACGGCCCGCGGCGAACGGTCCGACGGCCCGCACGCCGGGGGGAACACGGGCTGGAAGGAGATCTACGAGGCCTACGTCGAGGCGGGTGTCCCCTCCGGCGCGCCGGTCCCGGGGACGGGCTGACCGCTCAGGCCAGCTGCCGTCGCACCAGCTCGTGCAGCCGCCCGCCCGTGTCCGCCAACAGCTGTGCGGGCGGGCCCTGCTGGGCCACCCGGCCGTCCTCCATCACGATGACCCGGTCCGCGTCCAGCACGGTCGACAGCCGGTGCGCGATCACCACCCGGGTCGCGTTCAGAGCCTTGGTGCTCTCGATCACCGTGCGCTGCGTCGCGTTGTCGAGCGCGCTGGTCGCCTCGTCGAAGAAGAGGATGCGCGGCCGTCGTATCAACGCCTGGGCGATCATCAGACGCTGGCGCTGGCCGCCCGAGATCGCGCCGCTGCCCGCGACGAGGGTGTGCAGCCCCATGGGCATCCGCCTGATGTCCTCGGCCAGTCCCGCCATCTCGGCCGCCTCCATCGCCTCCTCCGGCGTGTACGGCTCGGTGCCGCAGATGCAGTCGAGGACCGACCCGGTGAACGGCTGCGCGTGCTGGAGCACCACACCGCACTGACGGCGTACGGCGGACTGGTCGAGGGCTCCGAGATCCTGGCCGTCGTAGAGCACACTCCCCGACACCGGCCTGTCGAAGCCGATCAGCAGCCGCAGCAGGGTGGACTTGCCGCAGCCGCTCGGTCCCACGATCGCCACGAACTCGCCGGGCCGGATCGCGAACGACACGTCGTCGAGGACGAGCGGACCGTCGTCGGCGTACCGGAACGACAGCCGCCGTGCCTCGATCCCGCCGGACAGGACACCGGGACGGGTGCTCGCCACCCGTACCTCGGGCGTCGCGTCGAGCACCGGCCTGATCTCCTCGAACATCGGCAGCGCCGCCGCAGCCGACACGAACGCGCCGGTGATCTGGGTGACCGAGGTCAGCAGCATCGTCATCGACGTGTTGAAGGTGAGGAAGGCGGCGGCCGACAGCGAGCCGTGTGCCGGGCCCGCCAGCAGCATGAACATCAGCAGGGAGCACAGCGGCAGATACACCGCGCCCATCACCGTCGTCAGGTTCTTGACGCGGCCGACCCGCTGCTGGAGCTCACGACTGCGGGCGAACTCGCCCGCCCAGGCCGCGTACGCGTAGTTCTCGGCCGCCGCGACCCGCAGTTTGGGCAGGCCGCGCAGGGTCTGGAAGGCCTGGTTGTTGAGCTTGTTGCTCAGCACCACCAGACGGCGCTGCCCGCGCACCTGCCACAGACCGAGACCGAGGAACACGGCCGCGATCACCACGAGCATGCCGATCGCGGCCAGCGCCATCGGCACGCTGTACCAGAGCAGCAGACCCAGGTTCATCGCGCCGACCGTGGCCGCCTGCGCGAGCGTCGGGCCGACCCCCGCGAGCAGCCGGCGGATCGCGCTGACGCCCATCGCGGCACTGGCCAGCTCTCCGGTCGAGCGGGCGGCGAAGAACGCCGTCGGCAGCCGCAACAGCCGGTCCCACACGGCTGGTTGAAGACTCGCCTCGATCCGGCCCTCCATTCGCAGCAGCGTGAGGTTCTGCATCAGCATGAACGCCGCCGACACGACGCTGGTGACCATGAGCGCGAGACAGACCTGCACGATCAGGCCGTGCTCGGCCTTCGGTACATACTCGCCGAGCACCCTTCCGGTCGCGATCGGCACCAGCGCGCCGATCGCCACGGTCACCAGACCGCTGACCGCGAGGTTCCGCAGATCTCCGCCGGTGCCCGCGAGACAGAACCGCAGCAGCCGCAGCGGACTCAACTGCCGCTCGGGCAGCGGACGGTAGAACATCACGGCCCGTGGTTCGAACTCCGCCGCGTTGGCCTTCTCGACCGGCGTCTCCCGCCCGGACGACGGCTGCACGGCCACATATCCGCCGCGCCGCCACAGCAGCGCGACCGGCGCCCCGGACACCGCCCGGTGACCGACCAGCGGGCCGATGTCGTCGCGCCACCAGCGCCCGTCGAGACGTACGGCACGGGCCCGGATCCGTGAGGCGAGCGCGATCCGCTCGACCGGGTCGAGCCGGTCGCTCTCCGTGCCGCTCTGCGCCCGCTCGGCGAGGGTGATCCCGGCGGCGCGGGCGACCAACTGGCAGGCCGCGTACGTGGCGTCCGCGTCGGCCGCGGTCGGGCGCTTCGCCGACGCTCTGCCGATCGAGGCGAGCAGCGTGCGGTCGGCCTGGGCGCGGACGGCCTCACCGGCCCTGATACCCGCCGCCGTGCGGTCCTCGTGACCGGCCTCCAGCTCCTCGATCCAGCGGTCGAGCGTGGACAGCAGCCGGTACTGCTGGTCGACCATGCCCTGCCAGACCCCGGAGTCCATCAGCAGATCGGCGGCGGCCTCGGCCCCGTACAGGGACCCGTACCGCACGCTCCCCGGCGGGACCTGCATCCAGAAGACATCGTCGTCGGTGGGTGCCGCCGCGTTCTCCGTGGCCATCGGCGCCTGGAAGAGGATGGACAGACCGCGTCCGACGCCGAGCGCGAGCGCGTACTCCAGCGGGCTCTCCGTCGGCGGCACGTACTGCGGGTTGCCGTAGGCGTCGTACGACCAAGTCGCCGTGTCGGCCTGCTGGTACAGCTCCCGCAACCCGATCCGGCGCACCTCGCAGTCCCGCAACGGCCGTCCCACCAGCGTGTGCTGAGGGCCCGTCACCGGGCCGAGCAGCAGGGAGCCCGCTTCGAGCCGGCCGAGGTGATGCCAGTGACCCTGCTGCGCGGCGTCGACCGCGAACAGGTCCATGGCGCCCGCGACCACCAGCCACAGGACCTGCGGACCCTCCAGATCGAGCCGGCTCAGCCCCGCGCAGCCGACCGGCGTGCCCATGCCGCCGAGCGCGCCGAGCACCATGTCCTGCTCGTGGACACCCTCGTGAACCGTGGTCATCTCAACGCTCCCTGACCAGACCGGCGTACGGGCCGCCGGCCGCCACCAGTGCCTCGTGCCGCCCGCGTTCCACGATCGTGCCGTGTTCGAGTACGACGATCTCGTCGCTGTCCCGCACGGTGCTGAGCCGGTGGGCGATCACCACACAGGCGCAGCCGCGCCGGCGCAGGTTGTCCATGACGGTCTGCTCCGTCTCCGCGTCCAGGGCGCTGGTCACCTCGTCGAGCACCAGGATGCTGGGCCTGCGCACCAACGCCCGCGCGATCTCCAGGCGTTGCCGCTGACCGCCGGAGAAGTTCCGCCCGTCCTGCTCGACCCGGCTGTGGATCCCGCCGGGGCGGCGCGTCACGACGTCGTACAGGGCCGCGTCCTGAAGGGCGGCGACCACCGCGTCGTCCGGGATCGAGGGGTCCCACAGCGCCACGTTGTCACGGACCGTTCCCTCGAAGAGGAAGACGTCCTGGTCGACGAAGGACACGGAGGCCGCGAGCGCGCCGCGCGGGATGTCCTCCAGACGCCGCCCGTCGATGCGGATCGTGCCCTCCCAGGGCGCGTACAGGCCCGAAATCAGCCGGGAGACCGTCGACTTGCCGCTGCCCGAGCCGCCGACCAGCGCGACCTGCTGACCCGGGCCGACCGCCAGCGAGAACCCGGTGAGCAGCGGTTTGTCCAGCGGGCTGTAACCGAACGTGATGTTCTCCAGCTCCACATGACCCTGCAGCCGCCGGGTCGACTCACCGGTGCCCGGGCGGGCGTAGAGCGGGTCGGCCCGGAAGTTCTCGACGTCCTTGAGGCGGGCCACGTCGGCGGCGAAGTCCTGGATACGGCCCGCGACACCGTTGAGCCGGGTGATCGGCGCGGTGAAGCGGGTGACCAGCGCCTGGAAGGCGACCAGCAGACCCACGGAGACATGACCCTCGACCGCCCGAAGGCCGCCGATCCACAGGATCAGCGCGCTGTTGAGCGTCGCGAGCGTCGGAGCGACCACCCCCAGCCAGGCGCTCGGCACCCCGAGGCGCTGCTGCTCCTCCAGCGTGGTGGCGTGCTGTCCCGCCCACTTGCGGAAGTAGCCGTCCTCCCCGCCGGTGGCCTTCATCGTCTCGATCAACTGGAGCCCGGTATAAGCGGTGTTGGTCAGCCGGGCGGTGTCGGCCCGGAGCTTCGCGGTGCGGGTCGCGCGCAGCCGGATCACCACCCGCATCGCCACCACGTTGAGCAGCGCGACACCGATCCCGACGGCCGTCAGCTGAGGGTCGTACGTGTACAGCAGCACGGCGTACAGGACCACGACGACGGCGTCCACACCCGCGGCGGCGAGATCACGGGCCAGGGTCTCGGCCACCGCGTCGTTCGACTGGAGCCGCTGCACCAGGTCGGCCGGGCTGCGCTGGGAGAAGAAGGTGACCGGCAGCCGCAGCAGATGGCGCAGGAAACGGGCGCTGGAGAGCGTCGAGGAGATGATGCGGCCGCGCAGCAGATTCGCCTGCTGCAACCAGGTCAGCACCACCGTAAGCAGCACGGAGGCGCCCATCGACGCGAACAGCACTCCCAGCAGCGAACTCCGACCGCCGATCAGGTACTGGTCGATGAACGTCCGGCTGAGCGCGGGCACCGCCGCGCCGACCGCCACCAGCAGCAGACTCGCCAGCGCGGCGGCGGGCATCGTGCCCGAAGTGCCGCGCAGCCGGGCCGGCATGGCGCCCAGCACCCCCGGTTTCCGGCCGCCCCTGCGGAAGTCGGGGCCCGGCTCCATGACCAGGACGACTCCGGTGAAGCCGGTGTCGAAATCCTCCATCGGCACGAAACGACGGCCCTTGCCGGGGTCGTTGATGTGCACGCCCCGCCGCCCGAAGCGGCGCCCCATGCCGTCGTACACGACATAGTGGTTGAACTCCCAGAACAGGATCGCGGGCCCCCGCACCTCGGCGAGCGCGGCCGTGTCCATCTGCATGCCCTTGGCGGTCAGACCGTAACTGCGCGCCGCCTTCAGCAGGTTGCTCGCGCGCGAACCGTCCCGCGAGACACCGCACGCGATGCGCAGCTCTTCGAGCGGGATGTGCCGGCCGTAGTGGCCGAGCACCATGGCGAGGGACGCCGCACCGCACTCCACGGCCTCCATCTGGAGAACGGTGGGGGTGTGGACGCTCTTGACCCGGCCCTTGGGGACGCTGCGCCGGGGCGGCGCGGCGCGCCGTCTGCCGCGGGTGTCGGGTGGGGTGGTCACGGCAGGAGCCAATCGACGGGGCGCTGACCGGCCAGCCGGATCGAAGCCGTGGCGAGGGTCATGGAGGTGAGTGCGTACGGAGGCCCGTCGGCGGACGACCACTTGAGGCCGCTCTCGGTGGCGGACGAACGGTCGAGCCGGACCAGGACGGCCACGGGCCTGCCCTTGTCGGTGAACTGCTGGCCCAGCTGACTGTCGCCGAGGTAGGCGGCGATCTGCTGCCGGGTCTGCGCACTGCGGCCCACCGTCTTCACATGGCCGCGCAGTACTCCGTACCGCTGGGCCGGCACCGACTGGACGGTGAGGTCGACGGCGGCGTCGGCGGGAATCGTGGCGGCGCTCCCGGCGGAGACGTACACCGTCGCGTACAGCGGGTCGTCGGCTTGGGCGACCTTCTCCACTGCGGCCACGTTCGCGCCGGTCGAGATGATCGCGCCGATGGTGGCGGCGAGCGCGATGACACGGCCCGCGGCGACCGTGCGGACGACGGCCGTCTCTCCTTGCGCTGTACGGACCTTCAGCAAGGGCGCGTTCGCGGGGAGTCGTTCGCCCTCCTTCGCGAGAACCGCGGTGACCTGCCCGGCGACGGGGCTCTGCAGGACGTAACTGCCCTCCGCGTGGGTGAGAACGGCGGGCGCGCCGACCGTGGAGGCGACGGTGCCGGTCACGGCCCAGACGGACGCGGCGGCCATCGCGACGACCGTCACGGACAGCACGAGCCAGCCCTGCGGGCGAGCGAAGCGCACCGGAAGGTCGAGCTCTTCGGGCGACCGCAGCTTGGCGAGGGCCTGTTGGCGGAACTGCACGGGACTTCCCTCACCTGTTCGAGAGGCTTACGGCACCCGAGAGTCCCGGAACCGGTGGGGCGGCTCCGGGACTCGGCGGCGTGAAACGCGATCAGAGACCGGCGACCAGGCCGGTGACCGGGGCGGTGTTCAGGCCGGTCACACCCTCGACGGTGCCGACGGCCGTGCCCAGGACGCCGGAGACCGGGGCAACGCCGTCCACCAGGCCGGTGACGGTGCCGACGGCGTTCAGCGCGAGGCCGCCGGAGACGTTGTCGAGGTCGGCGTCAGAGATCTCGGCGGTCTCGACACGGGGGGTGGAGTTCATGATGGAACTTCCCTTCATATGGATATTCACAAGGGGGAGAGCGGCCCCCTCTGGGGGACAGATGACGGCCGCCACCGCAGGGGTGCGGCTCCCGTTCCCGGGAGCGGTGCCGCGACCTCCGCGGTGCAACGGATCAAAGCACGGGCGCGGGGTGCGCTTCCAATCAATCGGGGCTCTCACCTGGGAACTTGCGCTTCACGGGCGGTGAACCGTGCAGGCGTCCACACGCCTCTGCGGCCACTTCTTCACATGCTGCGCGGCATCGATCCACGCGAACCCTTGCCGCTCCCGCGCCGAATGGGACAGTCCCGGCCCAATGGCACACAGGGGGGCGCACGCCTGTGCAGATCCCCCGTACGCGGTGCCCTCGGTGAGCATGGGCTGTGCAGATTCCCTGAACCCGGGATTCCGTTCTTGATCGTCGACGGAGTGTCGTCGTTCGGTTGCACACCGTGGCGACGGGTGGTGGTGTGGCGGACTGCCGTCGGGCGGGTGGGCGGCGAACTCCGCTTACCCGGGCGGGGAGCGGGCCGGCTGCCGTGCGGAAGGCTCGACCCCGTCCGTCTCCACCCGCTGGAAGCGAATTCCCGGCCCCGTGTGGCGGAAATCGCCCGATTGTCTCCGCAATCAATGCCTTTGGTGAGGCCAACTCCCGCAATTTGCAATGGCAGTTGAACGCCCCGGGTGACGCACGCGTATCAACAGGCAACCAGGCGCCCCCCAGTCAGCTGCCGGACGCGGCATCGACCCCGTCCCCAGGAGGTCAAGAGTTGAGTCACAAACGGATACCCAAGCGCAAGGCCGCCATCGCGGTGGGCAGCGTAGCGGCCCTCGGAGCAGCGGCTCTTCTGCTGCCCCACGCCAACGCGTCGCAGTCGCACGGGGACGACGCCGCTCCCAGAACGTTCAAGGCGACCGACGTCTCGGGCGTCGCCAACATGCTCGCCACTCAACTGGGCGACGCCTTCGCGGGGTCGTACTACGACGCGGCGAAGAAGCAGCTCGTCATCAATGTCGTCGGTAACAACAGCAACGTCGTCAATCAGATCGAGCAGGCCGGCGCCGTGGCGCACCAGGTGCAGAACAGCACCTCCGCGCTGCAGGCGGCCGCCAAGACGCTGAAGGCCGACGCGACGATCCCCGGCACGGCGTGGGCGGTCGACCCGAAGACGAACCAGATCCAGGTGACCGCGGACTCCACCGTCACGGGCGGCAAGTGGAACACCGTGGAGTCGACCGTCAAGAACCTCGGTTCGGGCGTGGCGACCCTCAAGAAGTCCTCGGGAACCTTCAAGACGTTCGTGGACGGCGGTGACGCCATCTTCGGCGGCAACGTGCGCTGTTCGCTCGGCTTCAACGTCACCGCGGGCGACGGCACCCCCGCCTTCCTCACCGCGGGTCACTGCGGTGTCGCCGCCGCCAAGTGGTCGGACTCGCAGACCGGCGCGTCCATCGCGACCGTCGACCAGGCGACCTTCCCCGGCAACGGCGACTTCGCCCTCGTCAAGTACGACGACCCGGCCACGCAGACGAACAGCGCGGTCAACGTCGGCAACGGGCAGAGCGTCCAGATCAACGCGGCCGTCGACGCCACCGTCGGCACGCAGGTCTTCCGGATGGGCAGCACCACCGGTCTCCACAACGGCAACGTGACCGGCCTCGACGCCACCGTGAACTATCCGGAGGGCACGGTCACCGGTCTCATCCAGACCGATGTGTGCGCCGAGGCGGGCGACAGCGGCGGCTCCCTGTTCACCCAGGACGGCGGCGCGGTCGGCCTGACCTCGGGCGGCAGCGGTGACTGCACCGCCGGCGGCGAGACCTTCTTCCAGCCGGTCACCACCGCGCTGGCGGCGGTCGGCGCGACGCTGGGCGCGGGAGACGCGGGTGCCGGTGCCGGTGCCGGCGCCGCGGACCCGAGCGCGGGCGGCGCGGCGGACCCGAGCGCGAGCGCGGGCGGCGCGGCGGACCCGAGCGCGAGCGCGGGCGGCGCGGCGGACCCGAGCGCCGGCGCCAGTGACGCGGCGGGCGCCGGCGACCAGGCGGGCGGCGCTGCCGACCAGTCCGGTGCGGCGGGCGACCAGTCCGGTGCGGCGGGCGACCAGTCCGGTGCCGGTATGAACGACGGCTCGGGCGTGGTGGCCACTCCCTGAAGCCGGTGACTCCGGCGATCAAGACCCACTGACCGGCCAACGGAACAGGGAATTCCGGTCGACAGTGGACAGGTCCGGCCCTCCGGCGGGAGGGTCGGGCCGCTCCTATTTTCGCGAGCCGTGCGGGCTTTCGCGCTTTCGACGGCCGGGTCAGCGTTTGCGAGCCGTGCCTGCTTTCGCGAGCCGTGTCGGCGTCGACGGGCCGGGTCAGCGTTTGCGGGCCGTGTCAGCCGGCGGTCGTACCCGCAGCAGGAGCAGCGCGACATCGTCCGGCCGCTCCTGGCCGCCCTCCTCGCCCCGCTGCAGCAGACTGTCGGCCAGCTCGTCCAGGGGCTGGTCCCCGGTCACGGCGAGGCGTTGCGCCAGGTCGGCGAGGGCGTCCTCGATGTCGACGCCGGGGGACTCGATCAGACCATCGGTGTAGAGGGCGAGCACGGACCCGGGGACGAGCGGAACCTCCGTCGTCGGATAGACGGCGTAGGGGTCGATGCCGAGCAGCGGCCCGCCGGCCAGGTCGAGCACCTTGACCTTTCCGTCCGGCCGGCGCAGCAGCGGCGGTGGATGCCCCGCGCGCGCCATCACGGCCACCCCCCGTGCCGGGTCCAGACGCAGATACAGACAACTGGCGAACAGCTCGGTCCCGAGGTCGATGAGCAGCCGGTTGGTGCTCCCCATCACCTCCTCGGGCGCCTGGCCGACCGCCGTGTACGCGCGTACCGCGGTGCGGATCTGCCCCATGAGGCCCGCGGCCGTCACGTTGTGCCCCTGCACATCCCCGATGACGGCCGCCGCCCGGCCGTGGGAGGACACCAGGTCGTAGAAGTCCCCGCCGATGTCCATGCCCTGGGTGGCCGGCAGATAGCGCGCGGCCGCCTCGATCGAGGCCAGCGGCGGAAGCGAGCTCGGCAGCAGCGCGGCCTGCAGACCCTGCGCCAGCTGGAGCTTGGCGTCGTAGAGCAGGGCACGCTCCAGCGCTTGGGCGATCAGCCCGCCCAGACTGGTCAGCACCGCCCGCTCGTCGGTCGCGAAGTGGTGGGACTGCGCGTACCCGAGGACGCAGGTGCCCACCGGTCGCCCGGAGGCGATCAGGGGCAGATACGCCCACGCGCCCATGCCGTCGGGTGTCGAGTACCGGGACGGATACAGCCGTTCCAGCTGTTCGCGCGAGTCGAAGAACGCGGGCACGCCGGTGTTCAGCGCCTGGGTGCCCGGGGTCTGCTCGCTCAGCGGCAGCCCGTCGAAGCGTTCCACGGTGTGTGCGTCCGGATAACCGCGATGCCCGAGCACGTGCAGGCGGCCGGCCCGGCTGCCGAGGACGACCAGGGCCTGACTGCCGACGGCGGGCGAGATCTCGTCCGCGATCAGCTGCACCACGTCCTGCACGCCCGCCGCCTCGGTCAGCGCGCTCGCCAGACTCAGCACGTGGGAGATCGTCACCAGGCGCGGGCTGCCGTCGCTCCGCTGTGGCCCGGCCCGTGTCATCTCGGACACCGGCCGGGCCCGCGAGATACGGACGCTCAACCCGGTCGTACCCGGATACAGGCGGAACGACAGCCAGTCGCCCGGGGGGCGGAGTGCGACGAACGAGGTCACGTGCTGGCTGATCAGGGCCGCCCGGTACTGGTCCTCGTAGACCGGGTCGTTCAGCCAGGGCACGGCAGCCCACAGCTGGGTGCCCAGGAGCCGGCTGACGGGCACGTCGAGCAGTTCGGCCGTCGCCGCGTTGGCGAAACCGACCCGCCCGTGCAGATCCAGCGAGCACAGCCCGTACGGCAGTCGAGCAACCATCCGCGTGGCCTCCACCGTGCCGAGCGTGTCGGCCGGGCCCGCGCCGCCCGGTGTGAGCAGGTCGGGCTCGGCGTGCACCGGGCGGTTCTCCACGGCGGCCCGCTCCAGGCGCAGCGCGAGCCGGTCGCAGGCCGCGGTGAGGTGTTCCCGCTCCCCGTCGGAGAGGTCGGGCGGGTGCGAGCCGGGCCAGGTCACGTAGACGGCGCCGTACACGGTGGCCGCCGTCGCCACCGGCATCGCGGCGAGGGCGAAGGGGTACGGGAGCACCACCGCGATCCGGGGATACCTGCGGGCCATCTCGTGCTCGCCCCCGACCCAGATCAGCCGTCGTTCCCGTACCGCCTCGGCGACGGGGATCGGGGCGCTGAGCCCCACGCGCTCCCACGGCGCGGCGAAAGCCCGCGGCAGCCCGGCCGAGACCGCCATCTCCAGCACCGGCTCCTGGGAGACCAGCAGGTACACGGCTCCCGAATGGGCGTGCACGTCGTCCAGCATCGCGGCCAGGGTCAGCGACAGCAGTGGCTTTCCCACCGGGGTCGGCCGGCCGGCCGGTGCCTGCGCGGCCTCCTGCCCGTCGGACACGCCGACCACCTCCTCGCGGGGCCGCCGACGGCCTCCGCACTTCCAGGCACCAAGGCTCCCCCCTTCAGCCCCATCGCGCACGGCGAGCGGAGTCGGCGGTACCGCGGGCCAGCATCCGGTGGGCTCAGGGCCATGCCCACCGGGTCGAGGGGCGGAGCGGCGCTCCGGCCCTGTCGCGCGCCCCCGCGCCATCATTTGGCCGATTCTTCGCGACGGCGCGCGGTCGCAAGCGCCGAACAATGGGCACGCGCACAGGGCGAGTACGCCGTCGCGAGGTCACCCGAAGGAGTCGACGTGATCCGGGTACTACTGGTGCACGACGCGTGTCTGGTGCGGCAGGTGCTGGCCGAGTGGCTGGACCGGACGCCGGACCTCGGCGTGTACGACACCCCGTGGGACAGCGCGCCCGGCCGGGTGCGGTCGGTCGTCCCGGACGTGTGCGCGGCGGACCTGGACTGCGCCGGCTCGGACGGCATCCCGCTCTCCGACCTGTGCGGCCGGGGCACGGGAACCCCGGCGCCGAGACTTCTCGTTCTCGCCAGCGCGAACAGACCAGGACTGCTCCGGCGGGCCGCGGAGGCCGGCGCCCTGGGCTACGTCGACAAGGAGGGCCCGCCCGAGCGACTGCTGTCGGGGATCCGCCGGGTCGCCGAGGGAGAACGCTTCGTCGACGAGTCGCTGGGATTCGGCTTCCTCAAGGCCGCGCAGATGCCGCTGACCCGGCGCGAGCTGAGCGTTTTATCCCTCGCGGCCGCGGGTTCCTCCATCGCCGAGATCGCGGGCAGCCTGCATCTGTCCCACGGGACCGTGCGCAACTACATGGCGGCGATCACCCGCAAGACCGGGGCCCGCAACCGGATCGACGCGATCCGGATCTCGCGGGGCGAGGGCTGGCTTTGAGTCCGCCCGCGACCAACTGCCGGTCAGCTCGCGGTAGAGCGGTGATCGCTCCACAAGTTCGTCGTGGTCGCCGAGGAGGGCCCGGCGGCCGTCCAGGACCAGCACCCGCGCGGCACGGCGCGCCGAGCTGATGCGGTGCGCCACCACGACAAGGGTGCCGCCAGGTCGTGCGGCGAAGGCACGCTCCGCGCGTTCCTCCGCCTCCGGATCGAGGTGGCAGGTCGCCTCGTCCAGCAGTGCGAGGGGAGCGTACGAGAGGTATGCCCTGGTCAGCGCGATCAGCTGCCGCTCGCCCGCGGACAGGGCCCGCGGGTCGACCTCGGCGGCGGGGCCGCCGAGCCGCTCCATCAGGCGGCCAAGTCCGACCGCCTCGGCCGCCGCGCGCAGCTCCGCCTCCGGTACGGGACGCGGACGCAGCTGCCCCAGGTTCTCCGCGAGCGTGCCGGTGACGACGTACGCCTCCTGAGGGATGAGGACCCGCTGCCCACAAGCCGTCGGACCCCGCACCGGCTGTATCCGCGCCGACCCTCCCCGTGCCGTCCGACCGTGTGCCGCCCGGCCGCGCACCGGTTGTCCGAGCACCCGGATCGTGCCGCTCGTCGGCTCCAGGAGGCCGGCGACGAGTGCCACGAGCGTGGATTTGCCGATGCCGCTGGGGCCCACGACCGCCAGGTGGGCGCCCCGGGGGACACGGAGATCGAGGTTCTCGATGACAGGGACGGCGCCCGGGCCGTAGGCGAAGGTGAGGGCGCTGACGGAGAGCGCGGGGCCGCGGGCCGGGGGGTGATCGGCGCAGACCGGAACGCCGAGAGGGCGGGGCTGTGCGGCAGGCCGGGCGGGTCCGCCGGCCGTGGGCCCCGCCGCCTGCCGGGTAACGGCCGGGCCGGCCGCCGCCGGGGGCGGGTCCGGTGTCAGCCGGCGCAGCACCACCTCGAGCCGGGAGCCGCTGGTGCCGAGGCCGTGGACCAGGTTCTGCAGGGCCGGGAGCAGGGACTGGGTGACGTAGGCGAGCGCGCCGACCAGGGCCCCGGGGGTGACGCCGTGAGCGAGCAGCCCGGGCGCGGTCGCGAGCAGCAGGACGAGGGGGAGCTGCCCGCCGACGGCGAGGCAGGCCACGCGCAGGACCCCCCGGCGGGCCAGCGACCGCGCGGCCCGCAGCTCGACGCCGATGCGCGCCCCCGCGTCCGCGGTGACCAGGGCCTCCGCCCCGGCCGCCGTGATGTCCCGCAACGCCGGGCAGATCCCGCCCAGGTGGGCGGCGATCTCCTCGTCGGCGACGAGGAACGCTTCCTGCCTGCGCGCCAGCGGACGCAGCGTCAGGGCGAACAGGGCCACTCCGGCCGCCAGCGGCGGTGCCACCACCAGGAGGAGAAGCGGGTCGAGTGAGCAGAGCCCGATCAGGGCGCCCGCGGCGGTGAAGAGGAAGGAGCGCGAGACCATCACCAGGCCCGCGAAGGTGTCCCGGGCGATCTCCACCTGCTGGGTGAGCCCGGAGAGGGCGCCACCGTCGCCCTCCCGCACTCCCCGCGCCACCACGTGCCGCACGAGCTGGTCCCGCAGCGGTTCGACGAGCGCGGCGACACACCCGTACACCCGCCTCGTGCCGTACGCCCCGACGACGACGGCGAGTGCTCCGACGCCCAGCCAGCCGAGACCCGTGCGCGCCCGGCCGGCCAGGAATCCCTCGTCGAGCGCCCGCGCCAGGGCGTAGCCCACGAGGAAGGTCTGCCCCGCCTCCACCACCGACCAGGCGGCGAGCGCCGCGACCGCACGCCGACGGGCACGCAGAAACCTCAGCCCGCGCCGGTACACCGTCATGAGGGGCCGCCCTTCCGCCCGGGGCCCGTCGCTCCGGGGTCATCGCCTTCGGCCTCCTCGGGGCCGGCCGCCCCGGGAGTGCCGCTCGCGCCCCGCACCGCTTCGCCCGCGCCGAACAGGGCGCGGTACTCCGGTACGCGCCACAGCTCCGTATGCGGTCCCAGTGCCCGCACCCGTCCGCCGTCCAGCCAGGCCACCCGGTCCGCACGCGCCGCTGTGGACGCCCGGTGGGCGATGACCAGGCGGGTGGAGCCGGGGGAGGGCCGGAAGAGGGCTTCGGCGATGTGGTCTTCGGTGACCGTGTCGAGGCTGGACAGGGCGTCGTCGAGGATGAGCAGCCGACCGCCGTGGGCGAAGGCCCGGGCCAGGCCGAGGCGTTGGACTTCGCCGCCGGAGAGGGGAGCGTCGGTGCAGCGGGTGGCGTACCCCCGCGGGAGCCGGCGCACGAAGGAGTCGGCGCGTGCCGTGCGCGCCGCGTTCCGGACACGGCCGACGGAGGCCGCGCGGACACCGAGGGCGATGGTGTCCGCGATCGTCTCCCCGAGGAGGGCGGGCCGTTCGAAGGCGTGGCCGACCGCTTCGCGCAACGCGTCGCGGGACAGGGCGTTCAAGGGCACGCCGTCGAGGCGGACTTCGCCGTCGTCCGGGTCGGCCAGCCGCCCGGCGACCGCGGCGAGCACGGACTTGCCCGAACCCGAGCGGCCCACGACGGCGAGCGTGCCGCCACCGGGAACGGTGAGGTCGATCCCGTCGAGCACGGGACGTCCACCGCGCCGGACGGTCACGCCGCGCAGCTCCAACTCCCCCTGCCCCCACGACAGGGGGAGAGTTCCGTAGGACATCGGCGGCACCGCCAGCACCTCGGCGAGCCGTCGTGCCGCCGTCCGGGCGCGGACCAGTGCGGACAACTGCCCCACCAGGACGCCGACTCCGGTCGCCAGCACCGTGTACCGGGACGCCGCGAGCAGATCGCCGACGGACAGCCGGTGGTGGACGAGCAGCACGCCCGCGACGGCCAGCACGCCGATCTGCAGGAGCGGGGCCACGGTGACCGCCCGCGCGGCGGCGCGTCCCTGGACCCGCCACATGAGGTGGCCCTCGCGGGAGAGGTCGGACAGCGGCCGGAGTATCCGCGCCGTCTCTCGGCCGGCCGTTCCGCCGGCGGCGATCGTACGGAATCCGCCGATCGCCTCCGCCAGACCGTCCGCGATCAGGCTCTGCGCCTCCTGGTAGCGCGCCGCGCAGCGCGAGGAATCGCGCGTGAGGGCGCGCAGCAGCAACATCAGTACCGGGGCACCGCAGAGGAACACCGCCGCCAGTCGCGGATCGACGAGCCAGAGCGCCACGATCGCGCCGGCCGGCGCGGCGAGCGCCGCGAGAAGTGCCGCGGCGGTCGCGGGCGCCGTGCCCGCCTGCGCGGCGTTGCCGACGAGCCGCGCCACGAGGTCGCCCGGCCCGAACCGGCCGACGGCCCGGGGTCCGGCGGACAGGACATGGCCGACCAGGCGCAGCCGCAGCCAGGCGGTGACGCGCGCGGTGGTGGTCGCGCCGAGGACGGTCTCGCCCGCGTCGAGCACGGCGAGAAGCAGCACGAGGGCGGTGCAGTAGAGCACCCAGCGGGTGGCCCGCGCGCCTTCGGGATCCGCCAGTACGAGGTCCAGTGCCCGGCCCAGCGCGAAGGGCAGGAACAGGTTCGCGGCCGTCGCGGCCGTGCTCGCGAGGCACAGGACGACGCAGCGGTGGCCACTGTGCCGGGTGGCGGCGCGGAGCAGCGGCGCGCCGGGGGCGGTACGGGTTTCGGCTGCGGTGAAGGTGTCGGCTGGAGTGGTCACGCGGTGGAGGCCCCTCGTGTCCCGGCGCCGTGCGGGACCCCGGGCGGCCTCTCCCCTCGGGGAGAGAACCGCCCGGAGCCGTGCCGGCACGCTGCCGTCAGAGACAGAGCAGAATGCTCGCGGCGGAGACGCAGGAGAGCAGGCTCACGGTGCTGGCACCGCCACCGGTGTGCTCGTCGGACTCCATCGTCTGCAGGTCGAGAAGTGCCATCTCGTTTCCTTTCCCTTGATCGGGGACGGGGGTTGGTCGAGTCACGACTCCGCCAGGTGCGGAGCCGCGTGAGGGGCACCGCCGGAGAGCGGCGGCAGGAACGGCAGATGGGCGGGGACCGCGCCGTCCAGCGCCGCGCCGAGCGCGAGCAGGCACCCTGCCGTTCCGGTGCCCAGGTCCATGGAGAGCCGCATCATCTGGTGCCCGGGGAAGGCCAGCCGGCCGTCGTAGGACATTGCGAACCAGCCGAGCCCGGCGACCTGTTCGGCGAGCCGCTCCCGTACGGCGCCCGGCGTACCGGTGCGGGCGAGGTGCAGGATCATCCCCGCGCGCCCCTGGAAGAGACCGGGCTGCGCGTAGAAGCGCGCGGTCGCGGCGGTGAGGATCCCGGAGCGCGCCCGCTCGAACTCCTCGCGGTCACGCACCGCGTGGCCGAGCAGGTCGTCCAGGACCATGCCCACTCCGGCGCTGCCGTCCCCGAGATAGGGCAGGGTGCGCCGGCCCTCGTCGACCTCCAGGGCGCCGCCCTCGCGGACGACACAGCGGTCCAGGTCACGGCGTAACGCCTCACCGGCCGCGGCGAGAAGCCCCGGGTCCCCAGTGCTCTCGTAGCGGCGGAGCAGGAAGAGCGCGGGACCGCTCGCGCCGCGCAGCAGACCGGCCCTTTGGCGCGGGGCGTCGGGGCGCGGTCCGGCGAGCCGGTCGACGAGAATCCGCTCGGCCTCGGCGGCGCGCTCGGCCAGTTCCGGCTCCTCCGTCGTGCACGCGAGGTGTCCGAGCACCAGACCGAGGCCGGCGAGGCCGCCGCGCAGGTCGGAGGAGAGGTTCTGCCACCGCTCGCGGAGGATGCCGTCGATCAGGTCGAGCGCGCGCCGGCGGTGCCCGAGCCCATCGAGGACGTAGGCGACGCCCGCGAGCCCGTCGTACAGCCCGAGCGGCGTCCCGGTCGGCACCGGGTCGGTGTGGTCGAGGAGCCAGCGCTCGCCCTCCTCGTAGCGGCCTGCCCCGCTCGCGCTCAGTGCGTACAGCACGCCCGCGGCGCCGTGCGCGAGTCCGAGCCCGCCGCCGTCGGAGAACTGGGCGATGTCGCCGGGGAAGAGCCGGTCGTCGCGCTCCGGTGTGGCCGACGCCAGGATCGCCCCGGCCATCGAGTCGCGGCTGACCGGCCAGTCACCGGGCTCGGGGAGCGAGGAGACCGATTTCCGGCGGAGTGCGGGGCCCGATTCCCGGCGGAGCGAGGAGACCGCTGCCCGGGGGCCCGGGAGGAGTGGCTCACGGCGGAGCGAGGGGACCGGATCCCTGAGGCGAGAGACGGGCGGGGGCGCGTCGGCCCCTTCGTCGCCGGGAGCCGGAGCGGTTGAGCCACGGGCGTCCCCTTCGCCGTCCGGAGCCGGAGCCGTTGTGTCACCGGCGTCCCCCGTGATCTCGGCGACCGCCTCCGCGAGGAACGCCTCGGGCACGTCCGGGAACTGACCGGCGATGACCTCCGCCAAATGCGCGGCCTTGCCCCGGTCGACCACGAAGAGCGTGGTGACCGGCAGGAACAGCGCGAGCCGCAGACACGCCAGCGCGTACCGGTCGACGGAGGTGCCCCTGCGGTCCGGCGGCGCGAAGAACCCCGGGTGGGCGACGACTTGGCGGCCGTTCTCCTCGACCGGCGCCGCGGCCTCGAAGTCGAGCAGCGACACCGACTCCCCGTCGGGCGCCACCATGATGTTGAAGACGTGCAGGTCGTTGAAGACGATCCCGCGGGTGTGCACCGCCTCGACGGCCTCCTCGACCCGGCGATGGACGCGCAGCGCCCAGGCCGTGTACGAGGCGACCGCGTCCGGAGCCGGTTCGGGGGTGAGCAGCGGATGGCGCTCGGCGAAGAAGGAGTTGAGGGGCCGCCCCTCCAGGAAGTCCATGACGAGGAAGCGGTGGTCACCGAGGGTGAACCAGTCCCGTACCCCGGGCACCACGTCCAGTCCGGCCACTTGCTCCAGGGCCCGCTTCTCGCGTTCGAGACGGGTGATCGCGTCGGCGCCGTCGGCGGCGAGGCCCGCGTGCGGCCGTCCCTCCTTGAGCACGACCTTGCGTCCGTCGCGCGTGTCGGTGCCCGCGTACACCCCGCCGCCGTTGGAGAAGTGCAGGGCCTTCTCGACGCGGTACGGGAGGTCGCCGACCGTCGTCGTGTTCCGCGCCGCGAGCTGCGGTTCCAGGAACGCCGGCAGTGGCACCCAGTCCGGAACCCGGAACGAGGGCTGCCGCCGGTCCGGCACCAGCGTTCCCGTGCCGTCCCGCACGGCCGGAACGAGTGACCCCTGCTCGTCGACGACGAAGGCGCGGGCGAACGCGCCGTACCGGACGTACAGCGGGCCCTCGTTCCAGCGCAGATCGGTGAGAATGTACGGCCCATCGAAGCCGTCCAGCAGCGCGCCCAGCTCGTTCAGCACCTGGTGGAGGCGGTCCTCGTCCGCCGGGTAGACCGTGACGAACTTGCCGCTGGTGTCGCGGGCCGCGTATTTGGTGTTCCGCAGATGCAGCAGGTGCGGGCCCGGCACGAACTTGAACGGGATGCCGCGCGGCACGCAGTAGTCCCACACGATCGCTGCGATCTTCTCCGCGTTCTCGCGGGTGGCCGAGGCATGGACCTTCCAGCCCTGGGCCGGCCCGGGGAACGTGTCGCCGTTCCGGTCGACCGGTGTCAGCGTCAGCCAGTCGCCGATCCGTGCCGAACGCCAGCCCTCGGGCACCTCGCGCAGCGCCGCCCCGTACGCGGGCGGAGTGCTCCGCCCGCCCCCGGACAGCCTGTCCGGTGTCTCGTAGAAGTGTCGGTCAGCGAGCGTGTAGACCTCGTACCGCTTGTCCATGCCCATTCCCCTCGGCCCGGTGTCCCCGAGCCTTCCAGTCGGCAGGAGGCACGGACAGTCACGCCTGTCACGAGAACGCTGTGCGAAACGCATGAATAAAGATGGATTCGAATTGGTTCGATTGGCCGTACCGCATGGGCTCCCCCGCAGGCCCGACAGGTTCGGAACGGTCACAGGGGCTGCGCCGGAGCCCGGGAAGCGCTGTAATTGCGGCGTGGTCAGTGAGGGTGCTGCGGAACGCGGAACGAGAACGTCGCGCGCCGAACTTGCCCTGAAGACGCTTACCGCGGACCTCGACCCGCGCGAACGGCTGCACCGCCTGCTCGAACAGGCACTCGTTTTCACCGGTGCAGCCGTCGCCGCCGTGTACTCACCGAGTGCGAGCGGCGGCGAACTGCATCTGGCCGAGTCCGCGGGAGTGCCCAGGACGCTGTACGGGCTCCGCGACAGCTACCCCCTGTCCGGCGGTTCCCCGGCCGCCGAGGCCCTGCGCTCGGGGCAGCCGCGCTGGCTGGGACCGGAGGAGCTCGCCCGCTGCTCCGACTCCCGGCGGCTGCCCTCCCAGGACTTCTCGCTGGCCGTGCTGCCCCTGCGGGACAACGGCTGCATGGTCGCCGTCAGCGAGGGCCCCGACGGTTTCGGCCCCGAGGACCGGGCCTGCCTCGGGATGCTCGCCGAAGCCATCGTCTGCCCGCCGCCCCCTCTGCCGGACGACGCGGCCGACCTGCCCGCCAGCTCGTTCAGCCTCGCCATGGACACCGGGCGGGTCGAGGTCGACAACGAGGTGCTCGACCTGTTCGGGCTCACCTCCACCGCCTTCGACGGCAAGGTCGAGACCCTGCTGTCGATGACGGTCCCGGAGGACCTCCCCTCGCTGATGTCCGCGGTCGAACCGGACCACATGACCGTCGGCGACCGCGAGCTGGAGTTCCGCATCCTCCAGCCGTCCGGCGGACACAAGTGGCTCCGGCTGCGCGCCCGCCTGCTGCCCTCCGGAGAGGGCCGCCCCGCACGGCTCGTGGGCACCGTCTCCGACGCCTCCAAGCTGCGCTCCGGCCTGAACGACGTGGGCCGCGTCCAGCGGCTCGCCGCCGCCCTCGCGACCGCCGGCACCGTCCGCGATGTCGGCCAGGCTGTCGTCACCGCCCTGCGCAAACCCCTCCAGGCCGACCGGATCGCCGTCGCCGAGCTGGAGGGCGACCGCCTCGTCGTCACGCTCCTGGACCCGCCCCAGGCGGAGTTCTGGCCGGAGCTGTGGCGCAGCGAATGGCGCTCGGAGTGGCCCGACGCCCCGGTCCGCGCCATGCCCACGCTCGCGGCGGCCCTCAACGAGGGGCGGCCCGCCATCTGGCCCGCCGGAGCGGACCTGGAACCCGCGCTCGCCGAGGTCGGCCCCGGCGGCCTCGCCGTCCTGCCGCTTCCCGCGGGCGGGCGCATGGCCGGCGCCTGCCTGATCGGCTGGAACACCCCGCACGAGTTCGGCCCGGACGAGCGCGCCCTGCTCACGGCCTCCGCCGGCCTCGCCGGGCAGGCCCTGGTGCGCGCCCACGCCTTCGACGCCGAGCACGAACTGATCGGCATGCTCCAGCGGACCCTGCTCCCGCGCAGACTCCCACGGCTGCCCGGCGCGGTCGCCGTCGCCCGCTATCTGCCGACCACGTCGGGCCTGGACGTCGGTGGCGACTGGTACGACGTGATCCCGCTCCCCGACAACCATGTCGCCCTCGTCATCGGCGACGTCCAGGGACACAACGCCTCGGCCGCGACCCTCATGGGCCAGATGCGCACCGCCCTGCGCGCCTACGCCGTCGAGGGCCACCCCCCGGACGTGGTGGTCTCGCACGCCAACCGGCTCCTGCTCGATCTGGAGACCGACCTCTTCGCCACCTGCTGCTATGTCGACGTCGACATGGAGGAGGGGTCCGCCTGGTATGTGCGCGCCGGACACATCCCGCCGGTGCTGCGTCACCCGAACGGCGGTACCGAGGTCCCCGAGTCGGAACCCGGGCCACCGCTCGGCGTCATCCGGCAGACCGACTTCCCCATGAGTCCGCTGCGGCTCCAGCCCGGCACCATCGTGGCGCTGACCACCGACGGTCTGGTCGAGTCCGTCGAGGTCGACATCGAGGACGGTCTGAAACGGCTCGCCGCGGGCCTGGCCGGGTCCGACCCCGCCCACCTCGGTCTCGTCGCCGACCAACTGCTCACGGGCGCCAACCGCAGCGACGACGTGGCCCTCCTGCTGATGCGCTACGACGGCATGGAGGTGCTCCCGCTCCGCGAGAGCTGGACCGTCTGGCGGGTCCCCGAGGCGGTCCGGCACGCCCGCCGCTACACCCGGCGCGCCCTGCGCGCCTGGGGCGTCGGCGCCTACACGGACGCCGCCCTGCTGATCGTCTCGGAACTCGTCACCAACGCCCTGGTGCACACCGACGGCCAGGTCAGGCTCGACCTCACCCTCATCAACCACCGCCTGCGCATCTCGGTCGCCGACAACTCGCCCCGCACGCCGATCAAGCCCACCAGCATCGGCTGGGAGGCCACCGGAGGCCGCGGCATCCTCCTCGTCGAGGCGATGTCGGCGACGTGGGGCACGGTGCCGGTGAGCGGCGGCAAGCAGGTCTGGAGCGAGATCGCGCTGGACGCGCTGGACTGACCGGTCCCGCGCCGGACTGGCGGACGGGTCCCGCGCCGGAGCAACTCGGGACAGTGCACGGGGGACGAGTCCGTGCCGGAGACGGGGGGCCGCCCTTGGAACGACGGCCCGGGAGACGACCACAGGGACGACTGCAGGGTTGACCAGGACGACCAAAGGGACGACTGCAGGGATGACCGGAGGGACCCGGAAGCCAGCCCCAGGGACACCCGGGGCGACACCGGAGTGACACCCTGAAACCGTGCGCCTTCTGCTGCTGTCCGACACCCACCTCCCGAAGCGGGCCAGGGAACTTCCCGCCCCGCTGCTCGCCGAACTCCCGCTCGCCGACGTCGTGATCCACGCGGGGGACTGGGTGGACACCGCCACCCTCGACCTGCTGGAGGCCCGTTCCCGCCGGGTCATCGGGGTGTACGGCAACAACGACGGCCCCGACCTGCGGGCCCGCCTCCCCGAGATCGCCCGCGCCGAACTGGGCGGCCTGCGCTTCGGAGTCGTCCACGAGACCGGCGGCGCGCAGCGCCGCGAACAGCGCTGCGCGGAACGCTTCCCCGACCTCGACGTCCTGGTCTTCGGTCACAGCCACATTCCCTGGGACACCACCGCGCCGACCGGCCTGCGCATGCTCAACCCCGGCTCGCCGACCGACCGCCGCAGCCAGCCGTACTGCACCTACATGACGGCGACGGTGACCGACGACGGCCGGCTCACGGAGGTGACCCTGCACCGACTGCCCCCGCGTACCGGCTGATCCACGACTGACCGATCCGCGCCTACCGAACCGTCCCTACCGATCCACGGCTACCGATCCACGACTTCCGATCCACGACTTCCGATCCATGACACCGATCCACGGCTACCGCGGGTGGATCGCCCCGCCCCGCGCCGTCAGGGGCAGCCCGCTGCCGCCCCATCGCAGCGCGACGATCTCCGCGGCGACGGACACGGCCACCTCCTCCGGTGTACGAGCCCCGAGGTCGAGGCCGACGGGGGAGCGCAGCCGGGACAGGTCGCGCTCCGACACGCCGGACGCGAGCAGCCGTTCGACGCGGTCGTCGTGGGTACGGCGGCTGCCCATCGCCCCGATGTACGCGGCCGGGCGGCGCAGCGCCTCCTCCAGCAGGGGCACATCGAACTTGGGGTCGTGGGTCAGGACGCAGATCACCGTGCGCGCGTCGGTCGTCGTGCCGCTCAGATAGCGGTGCGGCCAGTCCACGACGACCTCCACGCCCGCCGGGAACCGCCTCGGCGTGGCGAAGGGCGGGCGGGCGTCGCACACCGTGACCCGGTAGCCGAGGAAGGCGCCGATGCGGGCCACGGCGGCCGCGTAGTCGATTGCGCCGAAGACCAGCATGCGCGGCGGCGGCGCGAAGGAGTGCAGGAAGACGGTGACGGCGTCCTCGCGGCGCTCGCCGTGCGGGCCGTAGTGCCGTCGCCCCGTGGCGCCCTGGGCCAGCTCGCCACGCGCGTCGGCGGTGACGGCGACATCCAGGCCCGTCGAGCCGAGCGAACCGGACACCCCGCCGGGCGGCCCCGCGTCCTCGTCCGGCTCGTCCGGGCCGGTCGAGCCGAGTGAGCCGGACACCGTGCCGTCCGGGCCCGGCTCCTTCTCCGGCCACACGGCGAGTGTGGCGCCGCGCGGCGCGGGTCCGTCGATCACCGTCGCCACCGTCACCGGGCGGCCCGCGGACACCGACTCGGCCACCGCGCCGAAGGCCGGATCGTCGGCGGGCGACACCCGCCGGACCAGCAGTGTGATCTCACCGCCGCAGGTGAGTCCCACGGCGAAGGCGTCCTCGTCGCTGTACCCGAACGTCTCCAGGCGCGCCTCGCCCGAGGCGATCACTTCCTGGGCCAGTTCGAAGACCGCCCCCTCCACACAGCCGCCGGACACGCTGCCCACGACCTCGTCGCCCGGACCCACCGCCATGGCCGCGCCCGGGTCGCGGGGCGCGCTGCGGTCGACCGCCACCACCGTGGCCAGCCCGAAGGGGGATCCGGCCGTGTACCACTCGTACAGCGCGGGGAGGATGTCACGCACCGTCCGCTCCTCTCGCCGGGGGCCGGGCCCGTCCCGAGGATCCGGTCACCTTCAAGGACCAGGATCCGGTCACCTTCAAGGATCCGCTCCGCGACAGGCGCGTGCTCATGAGGACGCTCCAGCGGCTGCGCATTCCCACGCTGATCTTCGTCAACAAGATCGATCGCCGTGGGGCGTGCCACGAGGAGATCCCGGAGAAGATCGCGGAACGGCTCACCCCGGCGATCGTCCCGATGGGCGAGGTCGGCGAACCGGGCACGCCACCGCGTACTTCACTCCCTACCCCGCCGCCCGACTGCGGCCGGACCTCGTCGATCCGCTCGCCGAACACGACGAGGAACTCCTGGCCGCGTACGTCGAGGACAGGGTGTCGTACGAGCGACTGCGCGCCGCTCTCGTCGCGCAGACCGGGCGCGCCCTCGTGCACCCCGTGTTCTTCGGATCGGCCATGACCGGCGCGGGCGTCGACGTCGACGAGCTGATCGCCGGGAGGCTGAAACGAGAAACTTACTCATGAGTCAGGGGTGTTGACGCCTCCCGGTACCGGCGGGACTGTTGTGAACATGTCGAAGTTACGTGCGCGTCTGCTCGGCGTCCTCGTACTCCTCACCGGTTTCCTCACGGCGGCGGGCGCCCGGCCCGCCGCCGCGGACGGACTCCCCGACTCCCTCTGGTTCGACCAGCCCGCCGCCACCCTCACGGTCACGAACGGCCGCTTCACGGACGGCCTCGGCCGCGAGGTCGTACTGCGCGGCTACAACGTCTCCGGCGAGACCAAGCTGGAGGAGAACAGCGGACTGCCCTTCGCCTCGGTCGCCGACGCGGCGAAGTCCGCGACGGCGCTGCGCGCCCTCGGTGGCGGCAACTCCGTGCGCTTCCTGCTGTCCTGGGCGCACGCCGAACCCGCCCGCGGCCAGGTCGACAGCGCCTATCTCGCCGCGGCCACCGACCAGATGCGCGCCTTCCTCGACGCGGGAATCCGTGTCTTCCCCGACTTCCACCAGGACCTCTACTCCCGCTACCTCTTCAACACGGGCAGTTGGTACTCCGGCGACGGCGCCCCCAAGTGGGCCGTGACCGCGGGCGGTTACCCTCAGGAGTCCTGTGGCATCTGCCTCTTCTGGGGCCAGAACATCACCCAGAACAGTGCCGTCAAGGCCGCCCAGTACGACTTCTGGCACAACTCCTACGGGCTCCAGGACGCCTTCCTCAGCACGGCCCAGGCCGCCATGACGTACGTCCGACAGCACCTCACCACCGCCGAGTTCGCGGGTGTCGCCGGTTTCGACCCGTTCAACGAGCCCTACGCGGGCACTTACGACTCGGGCCAGACCAGCCGCACTTGGGAACGCGACCTGCTCTGGCCGTTCTACGGGAAGTTCCGGGCCCGCATGGACGCGGCCGGCTGGCAGGACAAGCCCGCCTTCGTGGAGCCGAACCTCTTCTGGAACTCCAACATCAGCTCCCAGAAGCAGGAGGGCGGACTGCTGGACGCGGGCACACTCGGCCCGCGCTATGTGTTCAACACCCACTTCTACGACCAGAAGGCCATCTCGGGCATCCTCATGTGGGGCAAGGCGGGCGACGGCCAGTACGCAACCGACTTCGCCGCGGTCCGGGACCGGGCCTCGGCCGCCGGGACGACCGCGGTCGTCAGCGAGTTCGGCCACCCGCTCTCCGGAACGGTCTCGGACAAGGCCCCGACCGTCGACAAGGCGATGTACCAGGCACTCGACTCCCGCCTCCCCGGCTCCAGTTGGTGGACCGGAACGGCCTCCTCGGGACCGGTGCTGTCGGGTAGCCAATGGCAGTGGGACATCTACAGCGGCCGTCACCACGAGCTGATGAACGACAACCCCGACAAGGTACTGACCTCGGGTGACGCCTGGAACGACGAGGACCTCTCCGCCGTACGCCTCGACGACTCGGGCGCGGTCGTGCTGCGCCAGGACGCCCGGCTCCTCGACCGCCTCTACCCGAGTGCCACCGCGGGCTCCGCCCTCGCCTTCACCTACGAGGACCGCTCGCGCGACGGCTCCACGACGCTGACCTGGAACCCGGTCCCCTCGACCCTGCCCCAGGTCTCCCAGCTGGTGGGAGCGGGGCAGTACGGTCTGCTCGTCTGGCGCTCCGACGGCGGCACCGCCCCGACGGAGTTCCATCTGCCGGCCTCCTTCCCGGCCTCGGCCACGACGGTGGTGTCCGACCTCGGGGCGACGGTCTCCCCGCCCGCCTACACCTCGACCACACCCATCGCGGTGGCTCCCGAGCCGGGCGGCACCGGAAGCCGCCGCCTCCTGCTCACCGCACCCGGCTCGGGAACCCTGCACTACGCGCTGGTCACGAACGGGGCGAGCGCCCCGTCCTCCACCCTGCTGAACGGGGCCCGCACCGAACTGGCAGCCTGGGCCGCGGCGCGGTTCGGCTGATCACCGGTCAACTACCGGACGGGTCAATCCAGTTCGCCTCGACATGGCCGAGGCGAACCCGCTGGGGGTGGTCGCCGACCGGTACCGACACCGTCTTCTGCCCTGTGGCGAAGTCGATGGCGGTGACCTGGTCGGCGCCGCTCTCGGAGACGACACAGTCCTTGCCGTCGCCGCTGACGGTCGCCCAGTACGGCTTGGAAGCGGGGACCAGCGGGCCTTCCTGGAGGGTCGCACGGTCCACGACGGTCGCGTAGTCGTCCATCGTCCCCGCCACACACAGCTTGGTGCCCGACGGGTTCATCGAAATACCGTGGTGGCGCGAGTCGTTGACCCAGGTCGTGCGGTCGCTGCTGGTGGCGGGGTTCTTCGGGAGGGTCTTGACCCGGGTGATCCGGTCGGTGGCGACGTCGTACTCCAGGAAGCCGTTGAAGAACGACACCTGAAAGTACAGTTTCGACTCGTCCGGCGAGAAGACGGCCGGGCGGACGGCGTCGGAGAAGTCCGTGAGGCCGATCGCGTCGAGGCGCTGACGCATGTCGATCACCTTGACCTGCTTGTAGGTGGTCGCGTCGACGACGGTGATCTTCCGGTCGCCCTTCGTCCAGTCCAGCCAGGGGTCGTCGAGTGCGGTGGTGACGTCACCGATGGCCATGTTCCAGATGTACTTGCCGTCGTGGGTGAAGATGTTCTCGTGCGGTTTGTCGCCGGTGGCGAAGGAGCCGAGCTGCCGACCGGTCGTGATGTCGAGTACGTGCACGGTGTTCGCGGTCGAGGCCGAGACCGCGACCCGGGTGCCGTCGGGGGACACGGCCATGTGGTCCGAGCGGTAACCCGCGACGGGGAAGCGCCAGTTGATCCGTCCGGTGGCGAGGTCGATCGAGACGACGTCGGCGAAACTCGGGCGCGAGACCACCACCGACCTGCCGTCGGGCGTCGAGTACATGTCGTCGACGAACTGGTCGTGCCCCTCGCCGACGCCGCTTCGGATTCCCATGAAGTAGGCCCACTTGATGGGATCGGCGTTGATCGCCGCGAGCCGTTCGTCCTTGTCCGGGATGACGTTGATCCGGCCGACCTTCGCGAAGTCACCGGTGGACTTGATGACGTCCGCGGTGCCTTCCCAGTTGTTGCCGACGAACATCACCTCGCGCAGATCGGTGGCGGAGACCTGCGCGGCGGCGGCGGACGCGGCGGTCGCCGTGGCACCGAGGGTGAGCGTGAGGGCCGCGGCGAGGGAACAGAGGTGCCTGGCTCTGAGGACGGACATGGAGGGTCCCTGTCGTAGTGGGAGGGGTGCGGGTGACGGGCACGGTGAACCGGGAGCGTGCGGTGAAGGGCGGAGCGCTGTGACTGGCAACGTGCTGTGACTGACAGTTATGTCGAGAGCATGACAAGCGGAAATCTGAACACGCCCGCTTTCAAAGTGCACTTACTGGAAAGTAAGGACTGGGAGAGCCTCTCCACAAGAGGCGGTGCACGACAAAATTGTCGGTGGGGCGAACGCCGGTTCATGTCGGCGCCGAGGGAGGAATCAGTGGCGGGCAGGCTCAGACAGCCCACCGGCCGATACGGCGGCAGAACGGCCGAGGAGCGGCAGGCGGAGCGCCGCCGCCGTTTTCTCGACGCCGGGCTCCAGCTGTTCGGCGCCGGACCCGGGTACCGGTCCACGACCGTGGCGGCCCTCAGTGAGGCCGCGGGACTGTCCACGCGCCAGTTCTACGAGGAGTTCCGCAGCCTCGAAGACGTACTGGCGGCCCTCCATCTCCAGGTCAACGACTGGGCCGAGGAAGCCGCCCTGGCCGCGCTCACCGAGGCCGGCGACCTGCCGCTCGCCGAGCGGGCCACGGCCCTCTTCCACGCCTACGCGGCGAACGTGACGAGCGATCCGCGCCGCATCCGCATCACCTTCGTGGAGATCATCGGCGTGAGCGCGCGGCTGGAGGACCAGCGGCTCTCCCGCCGGGCCCGCTGGGTGGAGTTCATCTGCGGCGAGGCGGCGACCGCCGTCGCCCGCGGGGAGGCGGCGCCGCGCGACTACCGCCTCGCCGCGACCGCCTTCATCGGCAGCGTCAACGGCCTGCTGCACGACTGGAACGCCGGATGGGTGGACGCGACCCTGGACGAGGTGGTGGAGGAACTGGTCCGCCAACTCCTCGGGATTTTGCGCCCCACCGGGTGGGGCGGGGAGGTAGCGACGAGGCTGTAGGCGGGGACGGTCAGGTGCTGCCGGCAGGGGACACGGCCGCAGGCCCATGGGCGGAGGTGGCAGCGAGTCCGCAGGCGGGCATAGCCGGGAGCCCGGGAGCCCGGGAGCTGAGCCGGGCGTGAGCCCATGGGTGAAGGCGGCCACGAGTCCGCAGGCGGGCGTGGCCACCAGCCCTTTGGCGGCGGCGGTGGGCGCGGGCCCATGGGCGGAGGCGGCCGCGAGTCCGCAGGCGGGCATAGCCGTGAGCCTGTGAGCTGAGCCGGGCGTGAGCCCATGGGCGGAGGCGGCCGCGTGTCCGCAGGCGGGCGTGGCCACGAGCTCATGGGCGGAGCGGCGGCCACCCGCCCGGGTGCGGACGTGGCCACCAGCCCTTCGGCGGCGGCGGTGGGCGCGGGCCCATGGGCGGAGGCGGCCGCGTGTCCGCAGGCGGGCGTGGCCACGAGCTCATGGGCGGAGCGGCGGCCACCCGCCCGGGTGCGGACGTGGCCACCAGCCCTTTGGCGGCGGCGGTGGGCGCGGAGCCATGGGCGGAGGTGGTCGAGAGGTCCGCAGGCGGGCGTGGTCGTAGCTCGTGAGGCGAGTCGGGCATGAGCCCATGGGCGCACATGGCCGGCGCTCCCGACCCACTTCCCGGCCACAAGGCCGTGAGTGGAGGCGGCCACGCGTCCGCAGGCGGCGGAGGGCGCACGCGGGCGGGGTGGTTCCTCGTCAGCTTGCGTGCGGTCCGAGTCGTTCGAGCCGGGCCAGTGCGTCCGCGACCGGCGCCACCCCGTCCTCGGTACGAAGGCGCTCCGCCAGGTCCTGCGCGCGCCGCCGGTACGAGGGTTCCGTGGTCGCCCGGACCAGAGCCGGCGCCAGCCGCTCGGCACGCAGCCCCCGCAGCGACAGGGCGCCGGGCGAGACGCCGAGCGCGACGAGCCGGGCGGCCCAGAACCCCTCGTCGAACTGGATCGGCACGGGTACCGCGGGGACCCCGGCCCGCAGCCCCGCTGCTGTCGTGCCGGCCCCGGCGTGATGCACCACCGCGGCCATCCGGGGGAACAGGAGGGAGTGCGGCACCTCGCCGACCGTGAACATGTCGTCGCCGGTGGCGCGCAGCTCACCCCACCCCCGCTGGATCACGCCGCGCAGCCCGGCGGCCCGCAGGGCGCGCACCACCTCGGTGCTCAGGCGCCCGGGATCGGGGACGGTGGCACTGCCCAGGCCCACGAAGACCGGAGCGGGGCCCGCGTCCAGGAAGTCCCGCAGCGCGGAGGGGAGTCGGGCGTCCTCGCCGTCGTAGGGCCACCAGTACCCGGACACGTCGAGCCCGCGCCGCCAGTCCCGCGGCCGGCGTACCACCAGGGGGCTGAACCCGTGGTGCACCGGCCACGCCTGCCGCTCGCGGGCGCGGTGGGCCGCGAAGGGACCGATGGGCGGCAGGTCGAGCCGTTTCCGCAGGGTCCGCACGGTCTGGGCGAAGACCCGTTCGCCGGCCAGATTCACCCCGTACCCGGCCACCCGGTTCACGGTGGGCCCCCATGAGCGGGCGCCGGTCACCGGAGGGGCGAACTCCCTTGTGGGGGACAGCGGTTGGAGATGCACTCCCATGCTGGGCAGGGCCAGCCCCTCAGCGACGGCGTACCCGAGCGGCCCCAGCGAACCGGACAGCAGGAGTACGTCGCTGGAGCGGGCGGCCGTGATCATGTCGTCGGTCAGCCGCCCGACGAGGGACCGGGTCATCTCGACGAGCCGGATGACCTTGCCGACTCCCGTGGCGCTGCGGTGCAGGCGCTGTCCGCGCACGGACTCCAATTCGGCCCGCGGATCGACGGGCAGCGAGTGGAACCCCACCCCCGAACCCGACACCAGATCCGCGAAGCATCCGTGCGTCACCAGTGTGACCTCGTGCCCGGCCCGCACCAGGCCGTGCCCGAGTCCGGTGAACGGCGCCACGTCGCCCCGTGAACCCGCGGTCATGATCGCTACTCGCACGACGGTCAGTATGGCGGGGTTCGCGGCCGGAGGTCCGCCGCTTCACCGGAGGGTGGGAGAACGGGGCCCGCGATGAACAGGCCATGGCGCAATGTTGCTCTAGCTCGCCATCATGGCGAATGATCGAATCGGTGCTCGATTAATTCGGTGGTGGGGGTGGACTGCGTGCGGGCGAAGTCGTACATGGATCTGCATCGGGAGATGTCGGCGGACATCGAGGCGGAGCGGCAATCCGCACTCGACCTGTTGGGGCCGTCGGCCCCCTCGGTCCGGGCGTCGGTCGCCGAACTTCTGAAGCACCGGACGTTCGTCTACCCCCTGTCCGTGCTGCCCGTGATCGTCCACGCCGTGGAGACGGGGGCGCCCGGACCGGCTGTTCCGCTGGCCGTCGTCCATGAACTGTGGTGGACCTCCGCGTGCTACCTGGACGACCTCGCCGACGGCCAGGCCGTGTTCGCCGCCGGTGGTCTCGGCGAGAGCGAGGCGCTGCTCGCCACGGTCATCAGCGGAATTCCGCTCCCCCTGCTCGTCGTTCAGTCCCCGCGGATTCCCGAGACGGCACGCGGTTCGCTGTCGGCCGAGATCGTGAGGTGCTGGATCACCGGGACCGAGGGGCAGTTGAGGGACCTTCGCGCGGACGTGGGCGCGGCCACCCGCGACGCCGTGGTCACCGCCTATCTCGGGAAGTCAGGTGCGCCGTTCAGCATGGTCACGGCCATGGCCGCGCAGCTGGCGGGCCGTACGGACGAAAGAGTCGAACGCTGGCGGGAGTTCGGCAATGTCTTCGGCATCCTGTGGCAGCTGTTCAACGATCAGCAGGACATCCTGACCGGCCGCAACGAAGACCTCGCGAACGGCACGGTGACCTATCTGCTGGCGTGCGCCCTGGAGAATTCCGGTTCGGCGGGCCGCGTCCTGGAACTGCACGCCGCCGCACGCCGCTCGCCCGACGCCGGCGCGGAACTCACCGCCGTCCTTCTCGCACCGGACGTGCTGCGTCAGTACGAGCAGGACATCAGCGTCTTCCGCGACAGGGCGCACCTCCTCCTGCGCGAACTCGGCGGCGACGCGGCCTATCTGTCCGTCCTGCACGACCTCGTGGACAGCGCCTCCCCGATGCTCCTTCAGGCGGCGGAGCAGATCCCCCGAGCGGTTCCGGCCCAGTACTGAGGGCGAGCGGGCTGCCCTCCTGGTGGGCCTTCGCCTGCTCAGGGGACTCGTCGCGGGCACCCGTCGCGGACGGTCGCGCGTGGCTGCGCCGACCGCGGCGACGGGGACCGCCGTGGGCGGGCTCAGCCGCCGAGCGCGCGTTCGGCGCTCGTCACGGTCTGCTCCAGCAGCACGGCGATCGTCATCGGGCCGACGCCACCCGGCACGGGTGTGATCAGTCCGGCCCGGGTGACGGCGGTCTCGAAGTCGACGTCACCGACGTTCCCTTCGTTGTAGCCCGCGTCGATCACGACAGCCCCCGGCTTGATGTCCTCGCCCCGGATCAGCCGGGGCCGTCCCACGGCGGCCACCACGATGTCCGCCTCGCGTACGACGGACGACAGGTCCGCCGTACGCGAATGGCAGTACGTCACCGTGGCATCCCGGCCGAGCAGCAGCATGCCGACCGGCCTGCCGAGGATCGCGCTGCGGCCGACGACGACGGCCCGCTTCCCGGCGGGGTCGACGTCGTACGCGTCGAGGAGCCGCATGATGCCGCCGGGTGTGCAGGACACGAAGCCGGGCAGACCGAAGCTCATCGCCGCGTACGAGCTCAGCGTCACCCCGTCGACGTCCTTCGTCGGCGCGATGGCCTCGAAGGCGGCACGCTCGTCGATGTGCGGTCCCATGGGGTGCTGGAGCAGGATGCCGTGCACGGCCGGATCGTCGGACAACGCCGTGAGTTCGGCGACCAGTTCGGCCGTAGTGATGCCGGCGGGCAGCGCGAGGTGCCGGGACTCGATGCCCGCCTTGCTGCTGCGGTTCCGCTTCATCCGGACGTAGGTGACGGAGGCGGGATCGTCGCCGACGAGCACCGTCGCCAGACAAGGGGCCGCGCCTGTACGGGTCTTGAGGCGGGCCGCGCGTCGCGCGGTGTCATCGAGGATCCGGCGGGCGCGACCGGCGCCGTCCATGAGCCGGGCCTGGGACATGAGTTCCTCCGGGGCGCTGCTGACAGTCGCCCAGGCGCGCGGCAAAGACGTCTGCGTCAGGCCGCTCCCCGGTGGTACTCCACCTCAGCGCCAGTCACGGCCCACGGACCAGACTAGCCCGTACGATCACCCGACCGTGGCGCCCTGTCGGCGTGGTCGGTCCGCCGGAGAATGCCGGACCGGTCGCCCGGAGTGCCGGACAGGCCGACCGCCGCCGGTAGGGGTTCGGCTCACCGGGGCCGGATGCGCAGCTTTCGCGCCGGGCGCGGCGCCGGAGGATGCGGGTGCGAACGCGCCGTGCGCAGTATCGAGTCCAGCAGAGAGGCGGTCACGCGGAGGC
Source organism: Streptomyces sp. NPDC005784 (assembly GCF_042871525.1). Lineage (NCBI taxonomy): Bacteria > Bacillati > Actinomycetota > Actinomycetes > Kitasatosporales > Streptomycetaceae > Streptomyces > Streptomyces sp. NPDC005784. The sequence goes on along the minus strand of NZ_JBIAIQ010000012.1, from coordinate 11,518 downwards.
CTGCCGCGGAAACCGGTCGGCGTCGCCGGGGTCGGTTCGGACGGGACCTCCCCATCGCCGTACCCACCGAAAAGGTCCAGGTCAGACGAGACTTGACCTGGACCTTCGGCCAGTTCCTCCCTACTCGTCCCATGCCTGTACCAGTGTCTGCTCGATGATCTTCCCGTCGCGCAAGGACATCATCGATGTGCTCATCACTCGCACCCCGTCCGCGTACACGCAGGTTTCGGTGAAGGCGACGTGGTCGCCCTGGACGACGCACTGGTCCATCTTGTGCGTCATGTCCCGGCTGTAGACGTCGTTGAGCATCTCGGCGATCTCGGTGCGACCGTGTTTGACCATCGGGTGACTGGGCTGCGTGTTGCGATCCACGACGCGCAGTTCCGCGTCGTCCGCGTAGAGCGACAGCAGATCTGCCGCACTGTGTCCTTCAATGCCCCGGCGCAGCGCCTCGGTGTCGAAGGCTGGGGCTGTCGCTGTGCCCATGGGTGACCTCCTCAGGAAGGCGCGGACCGGCCAGGAGCCGACCGCGAAGCGCCTCATTACCGAGCCTCCTCTGCCCCGGGGCCCACGGCAAACGCAAGAGCCCGATGCGCCTCTCGGGTGAGCGCGGGGGCCGGGCCGTGTCCGCCCGGGGGCCGATGCCGTTGCTGATTGCATGATCTCAACACGACGTATCGTCGCCGCCGTTGGTCTTGCCGTCGGCGTCACGGGACTCGCCGCGCCGATGGCGACGGCCGCGGGCTCCGAGGCCCACGACGCCGGGAAGCTGAACCCCGTCTCCACGCTCGACTCGCTCGCAGTGAGCGGCATCCCCGCCGAGCACCAGGCCCAGCCGCCGCTGCCCTCCACCCAGCTCGCCGGCCTGGACCGGCTGAACGACCTGAGCCAGTTGCACCAGCTCACCGACCTCGCCGCGCCTGTCACCGGACTGCTCGGCGGCATCGAGAGCTAGTGGGCCACGTGAGCTAGTGGGTAACGCGAGCTAGCGGGTAACTAGAGCCAGTGGGCGACGGCCGCGTCGGACGCGGCTGCGGCGGGTCCCGGCGGAACACGTTCCGCCGGGACCCGCCGACCGTGGTGCGAGGCCCGGCACGGCCCGGCCCCGTCAACCGGCGGCCGGCCCGCTCACGGATCGGTTGGCCTGCTCACGGATCGGCCGGCCCGATCACCGTCCAGGTGGCCCGCTCAGGGACCAAGGGGCCCGCTCACGGATCGTTCGGGCGCTCGGTTCGCGGGGTGAAATCCTCTTCGTCTCGTGCCTTCGGGATACCCGTGCCCTGTCCGCGTACCGCAGTGCGGAACGCGATGGGTGCCTGCCCGGCACGCTGGTGGAAGTACTTGGCGAAGTTCGTGGCACTCGAAAAGCCCAGCTGGGAGGCGATGCGGGCGGCGGCCAGGTCGGTGTGGGCGAGGAGCCGCTTGGCCTCCAGGACGACCCGGCGGTCGATGAACTCCTTGGCGCCGATCCCCGCCGAGTCGAGGGCGGCCCGGGACAGCGTGCGGGCGGAGTAGCCGAGGACGAGGGCGTAGTCGTCCACCCGGCGGGTGTGCGCGAAGTCCCGTTCGACGGTCTCGCGGAACCGAAGAAAGGTTTCTCTTGGTCCGGTGGCCGGGTCGTCGAGCCGCTCCAGGTGAGCCAGCCGGAGGATCAGCACGTCCAGCAGATGACGCAGTACGGCGGTGTGCGCGTCCAGCGGCAGTCGCCCCGGTGTCAGGAACTCGTGCTCCAGATGCGCCGTGGCCACCCGCAGTGACGTGGCGTCCTCGGCCTTCGGGGTGCGCAGGACGCGCGCGTGCGGATCGTCGAGCCGGGCCGCGCGGACGGTCGCCGCGCCCGGGAAGTCCCGTTCGAAGACGATCAGCGTTCCCTCGGCCCCGGTGAGATCTCCCCACTGGAGGACCTGCCCGGGGCGCGTCCACAGCCAGGAGCCCCGCTCGACGTCGCGGGCCGTGAAGTCCACGGTCTGGCGCAGTGTGCCGGAAGCGAGCGTGAGCACCTGGTGGACGCCGGGGCGCTGCGGCACGCCGGGACGGCTTCCGTGGGCACGGGACCGGGCGCGCAGCTCGGCCAGCGAGATCACTTCCAGTCCGGCGGGTGTGCCGACGGGGGCCGCGAAGATGATCTCGGGGATGGCCTGCCCGGCCGGGTGTCGGTTTTTGACCATGTTCAGTCGCCTGCGTATCCGGGTGGGACGTGCCTTCCCGCCTGGTTGAGGGTGGTCGCCGACGGACGACCGCCCCGCGTGGCGGAAAGAGGGCATCACCATAGAGCAGAGCCGGTCCATGGCCAAGGAGCTCAAGGAGATCGCCGACGTACCGAAATGTTCGGGGAGTTCGGCGAGTTCGGTGCGTCCTCCGGCTCGGGGGCTCCTCCGGGCGCGGCCCGGTCCGAGTCCCGCGGGGGCCCGGTGACGTACCCCGGGCCGGCGACGCCCCGCTCGTGCGGCCGGACGCTGGACATGACCACCCCGCGAACCGACCCGGCACACCGTCGCAGGCCGCTTCCGCCCCTTCCGCCCCTTCCGCCCCTTCCGCGGTGCCGCGACACCGAGGTGAGGGTCAAGGCGCCGAGGTCATCCGGCGGTCGCGAGGAACTGGGTGGCGGCCAGTTCGGCGTAGAGCGGATCCGCGGCGACGAGTTCGCGGTGGGTCCCCACGGCGCGGACGCGGCCCGCGTCCATCACGACGATGCGGTCGGCCGTCGTGACGGTGGAGAGCCGGTGGGCGACCACCAGAACCGTCGTCGTACGGGACACATCGGCGACCGTGTCGCGCAGCGCGGCCTCGTTGACGGCGTCGAGCTGTGAGGTGGCCTCGTCGAGGAGCAGCAGCCGGGGGCGGCGCAGCAGGGCCCTGGCGATGGCGACGCGCTGGCGCTCGCCGCCCGACAGCTTGGTGCCGCGATGGCCGACCAGCGTGTCCAGGCCGCGCGGCAGCCTGGCGACCAGGCCGTCCAGGCGGGTCGTCTTCACCACGCGGGTCAGTTCGCCCTCGTCGGCGTCCGGATTGCCGAGCAGAAGATTGTCGCGCAGGGAACCCGACAGCACCGGCGCGTCCTGCTCCACATAGCCGATGGCGGACCGGAGTCGGGGCAGATCCCAGTCCTCCAGCGCACGGCCGTCCACGGTGATGAGACCCGCCTCGGGATCGTAGAACCGCTCGATGAGCGAGAAGACGGTGGTCTTGCCCGCGCCGGACGGGCCGACGAACGCGGTCAGGCCACGGGCCGGGACGGTGAACGTCACCCCGTGGTGGACGTACGGCAGATCGTCGGCGTACCGGAAGCGGACGTCGTCGAAGGCGAGCGCGGCCGGTTCGGCGTCCGGGGAGGGCAGCGGCGCGGGCAGGGCGGCCGGTTCCGCGGGCAGCCGCAGGGCCTCCTGGATACGGGCGAGCGCGGCGGCGCCGGTCTGGTACTGCGTGATCGCGCCGACCACCTGCTGGATCGGTGACATCAGGTAGAACACGTAGAGCAGGAAGGCGACCAGTGTGCCCACGCCGATGGCGCCCGTCGCGACCCGGGCGCCGCCCACCGCCAGGACCGTGATGAAGGCGATCTGCATCGCCAGACCGGCCGTATTGCCCGCGGCCGCCGACCACTTGGCGGCGCGCACGCTCTGCCGCCAGGACTCCTCGGCGGCCGCGTGGACGGTCTGCTCCTCCCGGTGCTCGGCGCCGGACGCCTTGATCGTGCGCAGCGCGCCGAGGGTCCGCTCCAGCGAGGCGCCCATCACCCCGACCGCGTCCTGAGCCTGCCTGCTCGCCCGGTTGATACGCGGCACGATCAGGCCGAGCACCGAACCCGCGCACAGCACCACGCCCAGTGTGACACCGAGCAGCACCACGTCGACGAGGCCCATCATCACCACTGTCGCGACGAGGGTGAGGCCGCCGGTGCCGAGGCCGACCAGCGAATCGGTCGTGACCTCGCGCAGCAGGGTCGTGTCGGAGGTGATGCGGGCCATCAGGTCGCCGGGCTCGCTGCGGTCCACGGCGGGTATGCGCAGCCGCAGCAGATACGACGAGAGGGCGCGTCGAGCGCCGAGCACCACCGACTCCGCGGTGCGCCGCAGAACGTACGAACCCAGCGCCCCCACGGCCGCGTTGGTCACCACGAGGGCCGCCATGCCGAGCAGGGCCCGTCCGATCGGCCGGTCGTGCGACAGGTCGTCGATGAGCCCGCGCGCCACCAGCGGCAGCAGCAGGCCGGTGGCCCCGGTCGTGAGCGCCAGCAGCGCGCCCGCGAACAGCGCCCGGCGGTGCGGTCGTACATACCCGAGCAGCAGACGCCACGCGGGCACCTCGGGCTCGGCCTCGATCAGGCTCACGGCGCTCCTTGCGGGAGTTGAGACGGAGTACCCAGGCTACGTCGGCGACGCCCCCGGACCGATCCCAACTGCCCCAGGTCCGCGCGGACTCAGGCCACGCGCTCCCCAAGTGCCGCCAGGGTGGCGTCGAGGTCCGCCGGGCGGGGCCGGTTGTGCGGGAGTCCGGCGAGCAGCGCGGCCATGCCGCAGGTGCCGGTGAGCGCCGAGAGGACCAGGCCGCCCGCCACACCGGCGGAGAGCAACTGCCAGGCGGGGTGCAGGAGTCCGAGGCCGAGGCCGGTGAGGACGACGGCACCGGCGGTGAACCGGACCTGGCGTTCCATGGACCAGCCGGCCCGCGTGGAGCCGGCCGGGCGGTGCAGCTCGTGTCCGCGCTCCGCCCAGGCACTCGTACCCCCGGTGAGGGTGGCCGCCGGTACACCGTGCTCGGCCAGCAGGGCGCAGGCGTTCGCCGAGCGGGCGCCGGAGGCGCAGACCACGAGCAGCTCGGGCCGGGCGTCCCCGAGCACGGACAGTGCCCGGTGGAGTCGGTCCAGGGGGATGTTGAGGGCACCCGGCAGATGGCCGGAGGCGTATTCGCCGGGGGTGCGCACGTCGATGACGGTCAGCTCGGTGAGCCGGCCGCGGGCCTGGTCGACGTCGAGGGAGAGGGGGGCGTTCACGGGGAGTGTCATCCTTGCTCTTCGGGGGTGCCCCGCGGGGCGGAGTAAGATACCCCTAGGGGTATGTCTTAAGGAGTGGTCGTGGAACTGGAACTCGCGGGTGCCGAGCTGAAGTCCGTGCTGAACCGGCTGCGCCGGGCGCAGGGACAGATCTCCGGAGTGATCCGGATGATCGAGGAGGGACGCGACTGCGAGGAAGTGGTCACCCAGCTCGCCGCGGCCTCCCGCGCCCTGGACAGGGCCGGTTTCGCGATCATCGCCACCGGGCTCCAGCAGTGTCTGACCGGCGTCGAGAACGGCGCGAAGAACGGTGAGACCAGTGAGCAGATGCGGGCCCGTCTGGAGAAGCTCTTCCTGTCGCTGGCCTGATCCTCACAGCACGACGTCCAGGAGCATCAGCGCGGCCACGGCCAGCAGGGCCCAGGCGAAGATCCGCTGAAGCGTGCCGCCGGACACCCGGGCCGCCAGACGCTTCCCGTCCCACGCGCCGAGGACGGCCGCCCCGGCGAACGGCGCCACGACCGCCCAGTCGAGGCTCTGTGCCGTTCCGGCGCGGGCGAGCAGCGCGGCGAGCGAATTCGCCGTGATCACCAGCAGGCTGGTGCCGACGGCGGCCCGCATCCGCAGACCCACGACGTTCACCAGGGCCGGTACGGCGAGGAAGCCGCCGCCCACGCCCAGGACCCCGGTCACGGCACCGAGGCCCGCGCCCGTCCCGGTGATCCGGCCGGTCCGCGCGGGCGCGACCCCCGGCTCACCGGCGGCCGGCCGGAGCATTCGGACCGCCGCGAGGCCCGCGATCAGCGAGAACGCGCCGGTCAGGACGGCGGCAGGCAGCTGCCCGGAGACCGCGCCGCCCAGTGCCGCGGGGATCAGTCCCGCCGCCGCGAACAGGGCCCCGGCCCGCCAGTGGACGGTGCCCTCCCGGGCGTGCGCCGACAGCGCGGTCGCCGAGGTGACGGTGACGATGACCAGGCTCGCGGTCGTGGCCGCCGAGGGAGTGAAGCCCAGCAGATAGATCAGGGCGGGCACGGTCAGCACACTGCCGCCACCGCCGAGCGCTCCGAGCGCGAGCCCGGTCACGGCTCCGGCGACGAGGGCGAGGATCAGGACGCTCACGCCGACGGGTCCCCGAGCTCATGGCCTGCCCTGTCGAGCGTGGCCGGGCCGCTGTCGACGTCGCCGAACCTCCGACGGGGTGCGTGGGGTGCGGCAGGCGCGATGGTGCGAGCGGGGGCGGGGTGCGAGTCGTCGCCGGGGGCATCGGCCCGTCCGCCCGGTCCGGGCTGGTGCGACGCGGCCGCACCGGCTCCGGGGCCCGTGAGCTCCGGGGCCCCGGCCGGCGTGATCCGCGCCATGGGCAGCCCGGACGTGCCCGCAGCGGCGAAGGAGTCGTCGACGGCCACGACCTCACGGCCCGCGGCGTCGAGCAGCGAGGCGGCGATGGCGGCCCGCATGCCTCCCGCGCAGTGCACCCAGACGGTCCCGGCGGGTATCTCCCCGAGCCGGTCGCGCACCTGGTGGACGGGGATGTGCACCGACCCCGCGACATGACCCCCGGCGCGCTCGGAGTCGCGCCGGACGTCCAGGACCACGGCCCGGCCCGGGACGGTGTACGCCTCGGCGAGTTCGGCGAAGCCGGCGCGCCGGAACGTACGCGGCCGTTCCCCCTCGCGCGGTGAGCCGATCGCGGCCGCGGTCGGCCGGTCCACGCCGACCTGCACCAACTCCCGCTGCGCATGGGCAAGTTGTTCCGGAGACTCGGCCAGCAGGGTGACCGGTTTGCCCCAGGGCAGCAGCCAGGCCAGATGGACGGCGAGCTGACCGTCCGCCTCGAAATTGACCGCCCCGGCGACATGCCCCGCGGCGAACGCGAGCCGACTGCGCAGGTCCACGACCCACTCGCCGGCCGCGAGCCGCGCGGCGATCTCCGTGGCGTCCGCGAGCGCGGGCGGGGTCAGATCGACGCAGGCCGGGCCCGCTGCGTTGGCGGGGCCCATGTGCGCGTAGTACGCGGGTACGTCGTCGAGCCCGGCGAGGAGGTCCGCGACGAACGCGTCGACATCCTTGACCAGGGCCTCGTTGCTGTCGCGCTCACGCCCGATCGTCGTCGCGTCGCCGTCGGCGGTCCCGGCGGAACAGAAACTGCCGAAACCGTGGGTGGGCAGGACGGCGGTGTCGTCGGGCAGCTCCGCGACGAGCCGGTGCGCCGACGCGTGCTGCGCGCGGGCGAGCTCGCCGGTCAGCCGCGGCTCCACCAGATCGGGCCGGCCGACCGTGCCGATGAGCAGGGAGCCGCCGGTGAAGGCCACGATGGCGCGCCCGCTCTCCTGAAGGACGTACGAGGTGTGGTGCGGGGTGTGTCCGGGGGTGGCCAGCGCGCGCAGCGTCAGCCCGGCGTCCACCTCCACCGTGTCCCCGTCGGCCACCGCCACCCGCTCGAACGCGACCCGGGCGCCGGCCGGGACCAGATAGGCGGCCCCGGTGAGCCGTGCCAGTTCCAGGCCGCCGCTCACATAGTCGTTGTGCAGGTGTGTCTCGACCACGTACGCGATCCGCACGCCCCGCCGGGCCGCCGCCGTGATCACCCGCTCGATGTCCCTGGGCGGATCGACGGCGACGGCGGTACGCGGGCCGCCGGCCAGATAGCTCCGGTTGCCCAGGCCCGCCACCTCGATGGTGTCGACGAAGAACACGGCAGCACTCCTCTCCTGCGTGAAGCCCGAGGGCTTCGCGCCTCTGCTCGAAATTACCCCCGGGGGTATGTCTCCAAGGTAGCAGAGGTACCCCCGGGGGTATCCGGGAAGTGCTGTCGAAGACCCCCGGCGCGGGTGGGTCGCGGGGCGTCGGCTCCGGGTGCGGGCGTTCGCCGTAGCGGGACCGGCCGCTGCGGGCCACCTGGCCCTTTACCGGCCGGTCACACCGTAGGGTCGGTTGACGGAACGTCGACCTAGGGAAGGGCTCACTCACATGGCGCAGGAAGTGCGGGGCGTGATCGCACCGGGCAAGAACCAGCCGGTGCGCGTCGAGACCATCGTCGTGCCCGATCCGGGGCCGGGCGAGGCCGTGGTGAAGATCCAGGCCTGCGGGGTCTGTCACACGGACCTGCACTACAAGCAGGGCGGTATCAACGACGACTTCCCGTTCCTGCTCGGCCACGAGGCGGCCGGAATCGTGGAGTCGGTCGGCGCCGGTGTCACGGACGTGGCGCCCGGCGACTTCGTCATCCTCAACTGGCGTGCGGTGTGCGGACAATGCCGTGCGTGTCTGCGTGGGCGCCCCTGGTACTGCTTCAACACCCACAATGCGAAGCAGAGGATGACGCTGAAGGACGGCACCGAACTGTCCCCGGCCCTCGGGATCGGCGCCTTCGCGGAGAAGACGCTCGTCGCCGCCGGACAGTGCACCAAGGTCGACCCGTCGGTCTCCCCGGCGGTCGCCGGACTGCTCGGCTGCGGTGTGATGGCCGGCATCGGGGCCGCCATCAACACGGGCAACGTCGGCCGGGGCGACACGGTCGCGGTGATCGGCTGCGGCGGAGTCGGAGACGCGGCGATCGCGGGCTCCCGGCTCGCGGGCGCGGCGAAGATCATCGCCGTGGACATCGACGACCGCAAGCTCACGACCGCCGAGAAGCTCGGCGCGACGCACACCGTCAACTCCCGTGAGACCGACCCCGTCGAGGCGATCCGCGAACTCACCGGCGGCTTCGGCGCCGACGTCGTCATCGAGGCCGTGGGCCGCCCGGAGACGTACCGACAGGCCTTCTACGCCCGCGACCTCGCCGGCACGGTCGTCCTCGTCGGCGTGCCCACCCCCGACATGAAGCTCGAACTCCCGCTGATCGACGTCTTCGGACGCGGCGGCGCCCTCAAGTCCTCCTGGTACGGCGACTGTCTGCCCTCCCGCGACTTCCCGATGCTGATCGACCTGCACCTCCAAGGGCGCCTCGACCTGGGCGCGTTCGTGAGCGAGACGATCACCCTGGACGACGTGGAACCGGCCTTCGAGCGGATGCACCACGGCGACGTGCTGCGCTCGGTGGTGATCCTGTGACGAGCGCCCGCATCGAACACCTCGTCACCTCGGGCACGTTCTCGCTCGACGGCGGCACCTGGGACGTCGACAACAACGTGTGGATCGTGGGAAACGATTCAGAGGCGATCGTGATCGACGCCGCTCATGACGCGGACGCCATCGCCGAAGCGGTGGGAGACCGGCGCCTTACGGCGATCGTGTGCACCCACGCCCACAACGACCACATCGACGCCGCCCCCGCCCTGGCGGAGCGCACCGGCGCCACCATCTGGCTCCACCCCGACGACCTGCCCCTGTGGAAGTTCACCCACCCGGACCGGCTGCCCGACGCCTGGCTCCAGGACGGCCAGGTGATCGAGGCGGCGGGCGCGGATCTGACCGTGCTGCACACCCCGGGCCATGCCCCGGGCGCGGTCTGTCTCTACGACCCGGGCCTAGGCACCCTCTTCTCCGGCGACACCCTCTTCCAGGGCGGCCCGGGGGCGACCGGACGGTCCTACTCCCACTTCCCGACGATCATCGAGTCGATCCGCGACCGGCTGCTCTCCCTGCCGGCCGACACGGTCGTCCGTACGGGACACGGCGATTCGACCACGATCGGCGAGGAGGCTCCGCACTTGGAGGAGTGGATCGCACGCGGCCACTGAGGCTGACGCCGATCGGCCCCCGGGAGGTCCGCGGCCACGGTGCCCCGCCGAACGCCCGTTTCCGCCGTGCCGCGACACGGCGGAAACGCCACACAGATACCTGACAGAAGATGTCCGGCTTCCGCGAGACGCTCGTAGGAACGCATGGGTGACAGCAGCCCGTGGACGCGACGCGCACGGAGGTCGGACATGTCAGGGCCGTTGGAAGGCACGCTGAGGGACAGGGTCGCCCTGGTGGCGGGCGCGACCCGGGGCGCGGGCCGGGGAATCGCCGTGGAACTGGGCGCGGCCGGCGCCACCGTCTACGTGACCGGGCGCAGCACGCGGGAGCGCCGCTCGGAGTACGACCGTCCGGAGACCATCGAGGACACCGCGGACCTGGTCACCGCGGCGGGCGGGCGAGGTGTCGCGGTCCCCACGGACCACCTCGTCCCGGCCGAGGTGGCCGCGCTCGTCGCCCGGATCGCGGACGAGCAGGGCCGCCTGGACGTCCTGGTCAACGACATCTGGGGCGCCGAGAAGCTCTTCGAGTGGGACGCCCCCGTCTGGGAGCACGACCTCGACAACGGACTCAGGATGCTCCGGCTCGCCGTGGAGACCCACGCGATCACCAGCCACCACGCGTTGCCCCTGCTGATGCGCCGTCCCGGCGGCCTGGTCGTCGAGATGACCGACGGCACGGCGGAGTACAACCGGGACACCTACCGGGTCTCGTTCTTCTACGACATCGCCAAGTCGGCCGTGCTGCGCATGGCGTTCGCCCTCGGACACGAACTGGGCCCGCACGGTGCCACCGCCGTGGCCCTCACCCCCGGCTGGCTGCGCTCGGAGATGATGCTCGAAGCCTTCGGCGTGACCGAGGAGAACTGGCGCGACGCCGAGGAACGCGTCCCGCACTTCGGGATCTCCGAGACCCCCTCCTACGTGGGACGCGCGGTCGCCGCACTGGCCGTCGACCCCGAACTCGCGCGCTGGAACGGGAAATCCCTCTCCAGCGGACAGCTCGCCAAGGTGTACGTCTTCACCGACCGCGACGGCAGCCGTCCGGACTGCTGGCGGTACATGGTCGAAGTGCAGGACAAGGGGAAACCGGCGGACGCGACGGGGTACCGCTGAGCGAATCGGGCCGGATCAGGCGGGTACGTACGGCTGCCGACGCGCCGGGTGGCCCGGAGGCGGAGCCAGGTCCATCCGCGTCGCCATGGAAGCGGACATGGGCGCACGGGATCTGTCGCCGCGACGATCATGGCAGTACGTTCCTGCCATGACTGCGATCACTGCGCTGAGGCGTTTCGAGGGATACGGGGTTCTGATCACGGGTGCGGCGCGCGGTATCGGCGCGGCGACCGCCCGCCGCCTCGCCGAGGAAGGCGCTCAAGTCCTCGTCACCGACGTGGACTCGGCGGAGGCCGAGAAGACGGCCGCCGCGCTGCGTGAACTCGGCGCGCGGGCCGAGGCGTTCACCTGCGACGTGGGGGAGCGGGCACAGGTCGAGGCCGCGGTGGCGTACGCCGTGGACACCTTCGGTTCGCTCGACGTCCTGGTCAACAACGCCTTCCGCTGCAGCCCCGACGCCCCGCTCTTCGAGGACGAGAGCGACGAGGTGTGGGCCGGTGACCTGGACATCACCCTGACCGGTGCCTACCGCTGCGCCCGCGCCGCGCTCCCGCACCTGGTCGCCTCCGGCCGCGGGTCCATCGTCACCATCGGCTCCGTCAACGGCATCCAGGACTTCGGCAACCACGCCTAATCCCCTTGTAGCAGCAGGTCCGCGAAGCTCTGGCTCTTCGGACCTGTTCGAGTACTGGGGCCGTTGACATCTTGCTTCAGCGCGGCAGGC
>NZ_JBIAIQ010000011.1:0-237128 GCF_042871525.1 Streptomyces sp. NPDC005784 | reverse complement strand
CCGTTACGACAAGACCGCCACCATCTACCTCGCCGGACTCCACCTCGCAGCCATCTTCATCTGGTCTGCAAGGTGATCCGAAGGAAACGGCCTAGACCTGCTGCCCCTTTTGGGGGGACCGGTCAGAACAGCGGGAGCTGGCCAGGGAATTCCGGGACGGCGTACCCGTCCAGCGCGGGCTGGGCGGCTCCGAGATGTGCCTGCCGGCGCGAACCGGGGCACGAGACCAGTTCTCCGCTCCCCCGCACACCGGGAGGATCGTGCCGAGCGAACCGTCCCGCGACGACGGCGATCTCCCGACGGCACTCCGGGCAGTTTCTGCGACGCGATGACATGGGATCAGTGTGCCTCGTGGGCGCACTGATCCGGCTGTTCGTCCGGGACCTCCCGGACCGACTCACCCGTGCCCTGCTCCTCCGCTTCCTGAAGCGGTCGAGCAGTGATCTCTTTCAAAAGCGACGGCGGCAATGCCGAGTTGGACTGTCATAGAGCGCGACGAAGCTCCTGCCGCACTCTGCGCTTCCTGGCCCGGCAACGGCGTTCCCAACGCCGGCTGATGGCAGGCCCCCTCATAGGCCCCGGCCCCGGTCCCGCCCGACCTGGTTGCCCTGCTCCGGCGGCACGTCACGGCTTACGGCGTCACCCCGACAACCGGCTGCTTCGCACACAGCGGGGCGGGCTCATCCGGGACACCGGATACGGCGAGGTCTGGACAGAGGCGCGATCGCACACCCTCGCGCCCGCTCAGCGCGCCTCACAGCCCGCCAAGCGTCCCCGTGATCTGCGCCACGCCGCCGTACTCCACGTGGCTCGGTTCCGGTGTCGAACAACGGGCGGTCGCTGCGCGTGCCGGCCACAGCGTGTCCGTCGTCTTCCGCGTCTACGCGAAGTGCCTCGACGGCGCCGTGGCCGCGGCGAACACCCGGATTGAAGCGGCACTGCGAAACGGCAGGCAGGAAGCCGGAAAGCTTGCCCCACCCCTGCCCCACACGGGCTGGTCAGCACGCGATCCAACGTGCGGCACAGTGGGACAAGGCGGCCAAATCGATGCCCGAGACTTCGGAAACGCCGAAAGGGTCTGTGACCAGCATTGCTGCTGGTCACAGACTCTTTCGGTCATGTGGCGGCGCGTGGATTCGAACCACGGAAGGCTAAGCCGGCAGATTTACAGAGGGTTCCCTTTAGGGCTTCTGAGCTGCTGCTTCGCTTCCAGAAGTAGGCTCTGGGGGATACATGGGGGATTCCCCTCCCATGGGGGCTTGTGGAGGCTGGGAACTCTTGTGCTGAGGTTCCGGCATTGTGGTTGCTCCGTCACTCCGGGATAGCACGAGGACGAGGGTGACGGCGACCACGCACGCGAGCGTGAACCCCATGAACACAAGTCGGTATTTCTGTGCAGCGGCTACCCGCCCCTTGGTGTCCCCGGCGATGATCTCGTTGATTTTGGTGCGGTACTCGAAGAAGTTCTTGAACGTGTCCTTGGGAAGGTTCTTGATGACACGCGCCACGCCAAGGAGGAGGCCGACGGTAACCGCAGGGATGATCATCATCCATGCGGGCGCGCCGTCAGGGAACTGGAACAACACGGTTCTGCTGACCCTTCACTGCGGTCGGCAAGACGAGAGCAGCACGTCGAAAGTGCCTGCTGCGGCATGACGCCGCCCCGCCTTGAGGAGCAGCGCATACATGCAGAGCGGGTACTAGAGCCTTGCCGCTGGCAAGGCCGGGCAGCGCGACTGGCCGGGTATGCGGTGTCCGACCCGCGGCTCAAGATGATCAGCGGGTACAACACAGGGAAGAGCCGGCAAGCTCACGAGACCGTGCATGCTCCGTCAAGCCGGAAGACTTACGCCCCTCCGGACGGGAGGGGCACCGGCTGACTACGTCGAGCTACTCCGCGATCTGGTTTGCCGCCCTGCGACCCTTGTTCCAGGCCGCCATGACGAGGCGGTACGCAGTCGTCACACGTGACCCCGTACCGCTGTTGTTGAACCCGTTACGTGACGACCGACTGAGGATCTCCGCACGCCACTTGTCCGCCGTCCCCATCGCCAGCATCTTCCGGGCGAGCTCTTTGTCGTCGACGATGCTGCCCCATCGACCGAGAAACTGGCCGATGCCGCCGAGGAGCATTCCGTCCCAGGTCAACGGGGAACGCCCGAAAGCGTCCTGGGCAACCGCGAGGGTGCGATCGAAGACCTCCACGCCATACCGCTCGGTGATCCGCAAGACGCCAGAGACCGCACCGACGCTGTTGGTGGAGGTTGAGCCGAGGATGAGTCCGTGTTTCCTCAGAACCTGGTCGGTGTCGACGAAGAGGGGCACACCACCGGTGAGGCCAACGTGGTACTCATCGATCGGCTTCGGCTTGTGGGACTCACGATTCTTGATCAGGAAGAGAATCGCTTCCTGATCGAGGGTCAGGCCATGGTGAATCTCGGCCTTCACGGTGGTGATGCCAGCCAGCTGGCAAGCACGGTAGCGGTGCTGCCCGTCCACGATGTACATCTGGCCGTCGTCTCGCAAGGAGACCATGATCAAACCGATGGCTTCAGGGACGATGTGTTCTGCGATGCGCTGAGCACGCCCCTCGTGGAGGGTCCGCTGCGCTTGAGGGTCGATCCTGAGGTCGCTTACTGCAACCTCGGTCCCGTAGTCCACTTTGTGGGCCGGGAGCTCGTACTCGTACCGAGTTTTAGGCATGAAGGTGCCCTTCCGCGCTGCGTTCAGGGGATTGTCGGCATAGCCGGGGATTTGGGGATACAGCGCGCGAAAAACTCAATCACAGGACTTGATCCGTTTCAAGTCGCCCTGGAAACAACGCAGATGGAAGCCACGGTGGGGCAGGCTCCCGCAACCTGACACGAGCATCAGGGCACGACGCCGGTCAGGCAGGGACCGTTCGCCGAGGTGCTCTGTCAGTGCTCTGATCTACGGTGTCGCCCATGGCTCCATCTGAGATCACACGCGCGGGAATCCTGCGAGCGATTGACGAGCACGACCGACTTGGAGTGGAAGCGTTCCGTGACACCTACGGCTTCCACGCGGCTGCCACCTATCTGCTCGTGCACGAGGGGCGGCAGTACGACTCGAAGGCCATAGCCGGCGTCGCCCACAAGTACGACTTCGGTGAAGCTCTCAAGCCCTCAACGCCAGGGTTCAGCGGCGGCCTCAAGGCCGCCGTGGCGTGGCTGAAGCGGGAGGGCTTCACTGTCGTCGAGCTACCCAAGACCTTCCACCGGCGCGTGGGAGACCTGCGGCCAGCACGGCGCGCGGCCGGCACAGCGCTGCACCGGCCCATGCTTCTCCTGTGGGCGATCGGACAAGCCGTGGCCACCGCCCCACGCATGCAGCCGTGGTCCGCCACGCACGAAGCCGTAGCTCCACTGATGGAGAAGTACGCGCAGGTCGAGGACGGCAGAGACGGCGCGCGATACCCGTTTTGGGCACTCGTGCGCGATGACTTGTGGGTCCTGGATCGTGCAGAGGACCTCATTCTCACCAGCCGCGAGCGGCGCCCCACCTCGGAGTCTCTGGACCATGTGGACCCTGCCGGCGGTCTCCGCGAGGACGACTACGCGCTGCTCCGATCGCACCCTGAAGCCGCGGCCTCTGTCGCAGCCGGCCTCATCCTGCGCTACTTCTACCCGCTGCCTCCCGACCTGCTGAGGGACTTCGGGCTGCACGAGTTGCTCGCCGGCCGGTGGGCCGACGCGCTACGCCCCCAACTGGGCGAGAGTTTCAAGGACCGCGATGCCATCTGGCGTGCCTACGGCGGCCAGAAGATGGCAGGGATCGGCTGTCTCGCCGATGGGATCCTGAGCGCCTTCTCCGACGAGAAGGGGCCCTACAACGACAGCCGTGTCCCGGACACGAACTGGATCGCCTACGTGGGCGACGGGCTCTCCGGCGATCAAAAGATCACCGATGGCAACGAGCTCATGGCCGAGTACCAGGCCGCGGGACGCCCTCTCCGCTACTGGCACAAGCCCTACCAGGGACAGTTCAGCTTCGAGACCTGGGCAGTCATCACCCAACGCCGATTCCGATGGGGACGCGGCGCCGACAAGGAATGGCGACGCGAGTTTCATTGGATCCTGGCCCCCGTCCCCTCCCCGGAACGCGAGACGTGGCCCACGGAAGTACTCGAAGCCCTAGACGCTGACACGGGCGCCCTATACGACGACACAGACTCCTACCGCCCAAGCGACGTAGACCCGAAAGTACGTGACACCGCCGAAAGCGACGAGGACGCGTACAAGCGCCTGACGCAGAACGCGGAAGCCAACGCCAAGCGGCGAGGCCAGCTCAAGAAGCCCTCGCTCGCGGACCGCTTCGTCCGTGACCCCAGCGCGAGAGCAGCCGTCATTCGACGCAGCAAGGGCAACTGCGAGAGCCCCCAATGTGCCGGCCACCCCAAGGAACTCACGACAGCCGGCAACCCCATCTTGCAGGTCGACCACGTACAAGACCTGGCCAAAGAGGGACCGGACGTCCCCTCGAACATGATCGCCCTGTGCCCCAACTGCCACGCCCTCAAGACTTACGGGGTCAACAGGGAGAAGCTTCGACGCATCCTCGCTGCCACCGCAAAGAGCCTGCACACAGAGGCAATTCGTTAGTTCTCGATGTCCCCTCCCCTGGACTCCAGGGGAGGGGACGGGACGGGTCTGCATGCACGTCCGCCAGGCCTACGCATTACAAGTTGTCGGATCTTGGTCCAGGAGTGTCCAGGTGGGTCCGCAAGTGACACATCGCACCTGCTCGTCACGGCTGCCGGACCTGTGCGGACGGCATGAGATAGCCGCAGAATCAGGAGCGTTCGAGACCAGGACTGAGACCACGTCGTCGACGTCCGCACGCATAGGCCCTCTCACTCGTGCAAGGGAAGCCTTACTACTCGGTACCGCTCAAACGTTCGCCAACGAACAAGCCAGCCAACGCCGAGAAAACGCCCCTCCACGCCACCAAAGGCGACTAACCTTTGCCCAACCTAGAAGGAGGATTCGTGAGCGTACTGGCATGGGCGTTCGGAGGAGTAGGCGGAGCAGTCGTAGTCGCCGCGGCAGGTTGGTTCATCTTCGATCGAAGAAGCGACCCAGCCAAGCAGAGCCAGAAGAGCGGAAACAGTTCCACCAACATTCAAGCAGGCCGAGACCTTAACATCCGCGACATCGACAGGCAGCCGTGAGGCAAGCTGAGCGATCCGGAGACAATTCAGTCAACCATCAGGCCGGAGTAATCAACAGATGAAATGGCTCACCCAGAAGCAGAGTACCGGAGATAACGGGACCAATATAAACGTCGGCAGAGATGCCAACTTCGGATTGAACTACAGAGACGTAAAGGAGGTAGCCAGGGACACCGCGATGGAAGTTTTCCGGGAAAACTTCACTACGTTGTCCCGCGATGCCCTATTGGTAGCGGTTGCTCGCGCGGAGGAACTGACCGAGAATTTCCTTAAAGAACTACGAGATAATCAGCCAGAGGGCTTCAAGAACCTAGAAGATCCCGGCGTCCAGTCAGCCATTTTTGACGCTCAAGCAGCATACGCCAAGACCGGAGATGCCAAGCTGGGCGACATCTTGGTTGGAATACTCGTCGATCGCTCGACAGCAGCGGTCAGGGACGTCACTCAGCTTTCACTGGAATCGGCCCTCCGAACTGTCCAGAGCCTATCCGGTGCACAAATTTCGCTACTGACATGCAATTTCATTGTCAAACACGTAGCATTCCCTGGCCTCAAAGACGTAGCCGATGTAGCCAACCAATTCGCTAGGGCAATCGAACCATTCGAAGAAGGAATCAAGCAACTGATATCACTGGAACCCGACTACCTCGTAGGCGTCGGTTGCCTAATCGCTGCTGCCGGTTCCATAACGCCCCAGCATTACCTAGGAATGAACTATCCCGGACTATTCTCCGAGGGCTTCACCCTGGATAGGCATCCAGAAGCCCGAAGTCTAATCGGCACCCCTCTCGCAAAACAGCGCGCCGAAATGCCGGACCGATATTTCGTGCAGGCGGCTTCAATCAAGGATCTTAACGATCTGGCCGCAAGGGAGGGCCTTGAGGGCCTACTTACAAATGCTCGATCCACTTTGACGAAGACCGTTCAGCCCGACTCAGAGATCCTTAGGCAAGTATTGATCGCCCGCCCGAAACTGGCTCCATTTTTTGAAAGATGGAGAAAGCTGGGAATGTCATCCTATCTAAACACGCCAGTGGCGCTCGTTATCGCTCACGCTAACGCAAGGCGGATTATTGGCGAGGAATTCAACGCTCCTGTCAAACAATGGTTTGGCTAACCGAAAATTTGACCATAGATTCTTCCTCGGCGTCACGCGGGAGAAGGATCAGCCACGCAGCGGGCACGAGCCCGGTTTACGCCGCAGACCGAAGCCTTACGGGCGCAGGCGTACGGTCACTAAACCCATGGTCGGCCGCGCATGTTGCCCTCTGCGCGAGCCACCCAGAAACCCTGGGCCCGCCATTCACCGCCGCGCCCTCGCGAACAGTACGAACATGCGTGAAACGGTGCCGGAGGTAATACCGCTGAAGCCCCTCGTTCGCCGTCCAGGCGTCCAGGCGGAGCCATTGTGCTCCCGCACGATGTGCCCGGTCACTCGCCCAGTCAAGCAGTCGCCCCCCGAGGTCCTGCCCCGCGTAGTCGCGAGCGATGGTGAGCTTGTTGACGAACATCGATGGCTGAGCTAGCTCGTCGTCCGTCCACAGCCCCGCTTCGGCATCGGGAGTGAGCGTGATCGTGCCAGCGGTCGTGTGCCCGTCGCGGAGCATGAACACCGTGCCAGCTTCGATCGTGGCCAACAGCTTGTCAGCGGGGTACGAACGGCTCCACTGGTCGGACCCCAGCCTCCGCAACCAGCCTGCCGCTTCCTCCCGAAAGGCGAGCAGCTTGGTCACGTCGTGCGGCTCTGCCGGAGTGATGATCACGCGTTCTCGCTTCGGGCAGACAGCTCGCCGATCTCGTAGTTCATGCGGTTCAAGTCCCCTCGGAACGTCGTGATCGTGCATCGGATCGGTCGGTCTGCCGAGTAGCCGGTACGCGTCCAGAGCATCACGGGCACACCTGCCCCGATCTCCAGGAGTCGGGCTTCCTCCGGCGTGGGCATACGGGCGGCGATCTCGTCGAAGTACCCGACCTGCTCGATCCCCCGCGAGGCGAGGTACCGAGTCGTACCTTCCTCAATGTCTCCCGGCTCAGCCAGTCGCGGCGACTCTTCGACCAGCCAAGACGGATAGTAAGTAGCCTGTGTGGACCATGGAACGTCGTCCACGTAGCGATGACAGAACCGCAATACAGCCTTCGTACCGGCCGGAACCTTGAGTCGCTCAGCGACATCGTTCGAAGCCGGGAGCATCTCCACGCGGAAGGTCTGGTGGGGTCGTCGGCCGGCGTTCGTCACATCCGTGCTGTAGGCGTCCCCGTTCTGCGGGAACGTCAGATTCTCGAACCGCGAGGCGTTCAGTTCGAAAACCTCGTGCGCCTTGACCTCGTATCCGAGCCCTTGGCTGGACGCGATCAGACCCTCACCGACCAGCAGGCTTAGCCCGTTGCGGATTGTGTTCCTCGATGCGTCGAACCGCTGCTGCAAGTCGTTCTCGGAAGGCAGCCGCGCCCCCGGCGCGTAGGTGCCGTTGTCGATCTCACGGCGCAGGATGTCCGCCACCTGTCGGTACTTCGGCTGCTTGGTCATAGCCCCCATCATGACGCACTCGCGCAACTTGTTGGTACATGTGGCCCAACCCTCTTGACGCCTCACTGTCCGCGGGTGCAGCATCACCACATCAGCTTGTACCAACAAGCTGAGCAGGTGGTCCAACACCATTGAGTGCGCCCCACCTGCTGCATCACCACAGCTTGACGTGCATGAACGCAGAGGGCGGCGACGCTGCAATCCCGCTAAAGGCCAGGTAGGACGCAATGGGCTTCGGCCCGACTGGCGAGGTGGCCCGGCGACCGCGAGCAACGGCCGGAGTGTGGGGACAAGGTCCCCCTTGCAGTGCGTTTCCCCTGTTCAGCGAGTCGAAGGAGACCTGGTGAGTCGACGAATGCGATGGGCGCGGCCGTGATCGACCGGCACGGTGGCGCCGCTCCATCCCCGGGTCTGTGAGCGCGATTCAAGCGCTGCGGCCGACCGGTCAGCTCCAACCGTTTCGCGGCGGCTAGCGCCGCGCCGGTTGCCTCCTTCGCCCGTCCGCTGCCCTACGGGGTGTCGCGTACGGGCGAGGTCGAGGGGAGCCGGATCTACCGACTTCAACGGCGCGCGGCCCCGGGTGGCTAGACCCGGGACCGCTGTTCGGGCCGTTCCTGTCTGAGAGGAACACGACCCAATGAACGACATCGTCACTGTTCAGGATGCTGTTACCGCGTTCGCCGACTTCATGGAGCCGACGGACGCGGAGCTGGACGCGATCGAGCGGGAGATGCCCGCGATCCTCGCGGACGTCGACCTGATCGACGCGCAGATCATCGCTATGGGCCACGCCCCGAACGAGGTCGACATCCGCCGGATCCGGCGGACGCTGGCCCGGGTGCTCGCGGAGCGGGCCAAGCTGACCAACCGCACCGCCGCCACGGTCCCGGCGGGGGGTGCGGCATGAGCCCGATCTCCACCCTGGAAGCCCTGTCGGCGCCCCTGCGGGCGCTGCGGCTGCTGGCACTCGACTTCCCGCACCTGCCGGCCCCGGTGGTTCACGTGACCGCGATCTACCCGGACCGCCTGGCCCTGTCGCTGCACGAGCAGGACGGCGGGTTCGCCGCGTTCGAGGCATGGCGGACGGTGCTCGGCATCGAGCCGGACGCGGTCGACTTCCATGTGCAGTGCAACCACCGCACCGGCGTACTGACCGCACAGACCGTGTACGACGGCGCGGACATCGAGCTGACCGGCTACACACAGGTGCCCGACGGCGCGCGGCTGTCCGGTGTGGGGGCGGCGTGATGGCCCGCCCCACCGCCCTGCCCGCCGTCGCAGTGACGGCCGTCTCCCTGGTCCTCACCCTCGCCGTGGTCGTGATGTGGCTCGGTAGCGCGATGCCGTGGCCCGTCGCCCTCGTGGTCGGCCTGGGCATCGACGGGGGATGGCTCGCCACCCTCGCCTACGAACGCCGCCTCGCCGCACAGGGCGACCACTCCGATGCCGTGACCGGGGTCGGCTGGTCGTTCGGCCTGCTCGCCACCGGCGTCCTGATCGCCCACGCCCTAACCGCAGAAGCGGACACGGGCGCCTGGCTGGCCATGGCGTGGCTGCCGCTCGCGGCAAAGGCGCTGTGGCTGGTGCACGGGTTGTGGGAGGCCACCGCGCTCACCCCGAATGCCCTCGGAGCGATCCGCGGCATCCAGCAGGAAGCCCGCGACGAAGCGGCCGTGGCCCGTGCCCGACTGCGGGCGGAAGCCACGACGGAGGAGACCCGGCTGACGGCCGTGACGCAGGCCGGTGCCCGCGTCGCCCGCGTCCAGGCCGAGACTGCTAAGCGACTCTCCGACGCGTGGTCGACGCTGGAGGCGGCCCGGTCCGGCGAGGACACCGGCAGGGCCCTGACCAGCGTGACGACCCGCGTCACACCCGACGTCACACCACGCTGGGAACTACCCGTCTGGGGGCCGACCGAGCCCATTGCCGCGCTGGAATCGGGCCCAGCACTCACCGACGCCGAACTCGACGCGGTGGTCGACGAGATCCGCACCAGCCGCGTTCCCGCCCTGTCGTATCGGGAGATGGCGAGCCGCTTCCGGGCTGCCGGGCACTCCGCGTCCGAGGTCCGCCTGCGGGCGACGTGGAAGCGCGTGGCGTGATGGGCGCGCTGCCGGTGTTCCGGTGGCGCCTGGCCCCGGACGGCTACGCCACCCGCCGCCAACTCCGCGCCCGTGGGCTACGGCCAGGCGGTCAACCGGTGGCCGCTCAGCTCGAACGACCGCGCCGTCGGCGCCCGCCGCTGGTCGCCCACCTGTACCGGGTCGACCTCGCCGTACCGGTGCGGCCGATGACGGCGGGCCGGTGGCGGGCGCACGCCGCGATGATGCGCGCCCGCCGCACCTGCCCCGTCTGCTGCCGCGATGCCGGATACGTCATCCCCGCCTCGTTCGGGACCTGCGTGACCTGCACCTACCCCGAAGACCAGCGCGCCGCCTGAACCCTCCCACCGCACCTGGAGTTCTGCTGTGACCAGCACGATCGACTACGCGTGGCACGCCTGGGTGACCGTCCCCGGACAGGGCCGCAGGTTCGCCCACGGCACCGTCACCGCCCCCGCGTCCTTCTGCTGGGACCGCGTCACCCGCGAGGTCGCGGCCTGGCTCGGGTCCCAGGGCGTCACCGGGCGGCTCGCCGACATCCACCTCATCCTCGCCCCCGACGCCGGAAAGGCGGTCTGACCATGGGCAAGCCCGACACCCGCCGCCTGGACCGGGCGATCCGGGAGACGAACCGCAAGCTCGACGCCGTCCGCCGCGGCGAACTGTGGCCGCTCACCGGCTCGGAGCGGCGCCAGATGCTCGCCGCACTCGCCGGCGGCTCGTACCGGGTCCTGCGCGGTAAGAGCACCGGCCGCGCCGACAACCGAATCGACTCGGTCTCCACGTCGGCGGAGACGCGGCTGATCGCGGAGATCACCGCGTTGCAGATCGAGCGTCAGCGCATCGTCACCGAAGCCGCTCGCGCCAAGGCCGCGAAGAAGTCCTTCGGCTGGTGGTGACCCGCACCTCCGCCACGGCATTCCTCCCCTTCACTCTCACCCCGATCCGGGGCAGTCAGGAGTCCGCTTCACCATGAGTGACAACGTCGTTCACCTGTACAAAGACACCGACCCGTCGGCCGTGACCACGTTGACCGTGGTCCCCGAACCGGCGCCCGCGCCGCCCGTGCCGCTGTGGGTGCGCTCCGGGCGCGCAATCCGCACGGCGGTCACGCACGAGACCACCAAGGCCACCGCCCGCGCCATCGCCCGGCACACCCTCTACGTGGCCGGCGGCGCGCGGATCGCGGCGAAGCGGACGTGGGACGGGCGGACCGCCTCCCGCTACGAGCGGATGTTCCGTGCCGCCGAAGCCGCCGGGAACCACGAGATGGCCACGGAGTGGGAGGAGCGCGGGCAGCACTTCCGCGAGGCACGCCACCGCCGCCGCATGGACCTGCTCCACTCCCCGCTCGAGGCCGCCAAGGGCGTAGCCGTCAGCGCTGGCATGGGCGTCGGGTCGCTGGTCGCGCTCGGGGTCGTGATGGCCATCGCGACGAAGGACGTCACGCAGGTCATCACCCCGCTGATGGCCACGATCGAGTTCATCAACCTGCTGATCAGGATCGTCCAGGTGGTGTGGGGCCCCGCTCTCGCCATCGGCCCCTTCCTCGCCCTGCTGGCCTTATGGGCGGTGGGCAGCAAGCAGCAGGCCGCACCCGCATGGGCCCTGCCTGACAGCGTCCGCACCAGCGAGGGTGAGCCGATCACCCCGTCGATCGTGGTCAAGGCCCTGCGCGACCTCGGCGTACCCGCCCTGCGCAACGCGATCAAGGACATGGGGGACGCGGGCGCGTCGATGCTCGGACCGATCCGGATCGCCGGATGCGGCGTCGAGGTCGACGTCACCCTGCCCTCCGGGGTGTCCACGAACGAGGTGCAGAACCGACGCCGCAAGCTCGCGGAGAACCTGACCCGGCACGAACACGAAGTGTTCATCACCATCCCGACCGCCGCCCGCACCGTCCGCCTGTGGGTCGCGGACTCCGGGGCGCTGGACGAGCCGATCGGCCCGTCCCCGCTGGTCACGGACGAGACGCTGACCGCCGACTATGCCAAGGGCCGCGCCCCGTGGGGTCAGGACCTGCGCGGCGACGCGGCAGCCCTGTCCCTCTTCCAGCGGCACCTTCTGATCACGGGTCTGTCGAACCAGGGCAAGACGGCCGCGCTGCGGTCGCTCGCGCTGTGGCTGGCCCTGGACAAGCAGGTGCAGTTCCTCATGGGCGACCTGAAGGGCGCCGGGGACTGGCGGATGTTCGACGGCGTGGCCACCACACTGATCGAGGGCCCGACGGATGAGCACGTGATCCAGGTGACCGAGATGGTCGAGGGCGCCGTGGACGAGATGAACCGCCGTCTCCAGGCCCCGCCCGGCACGAAGTTCCCGGCGCTGCTCGTGATCGTGGACGAGGCGCAGGTCGCGTTCATGTGCCCGGCCAAGGACGAGGACAAGCGCCCCTACGGCGGCGCCAAGGCCAACTCCCGTTACTTCATGGCCGTCCGTAAGATCCACAACCAGGGGCGGGCGGTCAACGTCCTGATGTGGCAGGGCACCCAGGACCCGACGAACGAGAACCTGCCCAAGCTGGTCCGCGAGGGCGCCCACACCCGCGCCTCCCTCGCCCTGGGCACCGAGCAGCAGGCCCGCATGGCACTGGGCGACAAGGCTGTCGACGGCGGCGCCGCCCCGAACCTGCTGCGCCCCGGGCTCGACAAGGGCACGGTCGTCGTCGCCTCCGACGGCATCGCCATCCCGGCCGGGCAGGCGTCCATCACGGTCCGCACGCACTACATCGACATCGCCGAGGCGCACGCCGTCGCCGATCGGGCCCGCGCTCTGCGCGACGGGGTCACCACCCTGACCGTGATCGAGCGCGGCGAGGAGCGCGACCCGCTCGCCGACATCCTCGCCGTCATGGGCGACGCGCAGCGTCTGCTCACCCTCGACATCCTCAAGCGGCTCGCCGCACTGGACGCGGACACCTATGACGGCTGGACGTTCGGTGACCTCAAGCGGGTCCTGGAGGCCGAGGGCGAGGAGCCGAAGAAGTCCAACGGCCGCATGGTCGTCCACAAGGATCACGTCCTTCGGGCCATCGCCCACCGCGACGGCGGTGGTTCCGCTTCCGCCTCCGAGTAGCGGGGAAGCGCACCCTCTCGCACCGGGGAGGCGGGGACACCGCCCCAACCCCCTCCCCGGATCGCATCCCCCGCCTTGATCAGCGAAAACACCGTTCCAGGGAGTCAGGGAGGCCCCGCAGGTCACCCTCCGGAACACCCCTCCACAAGCCGCCCCCGAAGGGGGTGGCTTCACCTCCCCGACCGAGCACCGGAAGGGATTCCGCATGTACCCCGAACACCCCACCAGCCGTCGCCTCGCGACCGCCGTAGAGGTCCACCAGCCCGTTCCGCTCGCCCCCGCCGCCGTCGCGCCGGCGCCGCTCATACCGGTGCAGCCGGGCAGCGTCCCGGCGGTGGCGAGCGTGGTCCTGCCCGACGGGCGGGTCGTCACCGGATACGCCATCAACCCCGTCCAGCCCGAACCGGTCGCGGCCAAGCCGGCCGTCTCCCGCACGGCCGTGAACATCGCCCTGGGAGGGATCGGGTTCGCCGCCGTGTGCGGCGGGCTGCTGGTCCTGACGACGTTCATCGCCGCACTGACCGCGCTCATCACCCAACTGATCACCCTCGCCGCCGTCATCTTCGGCGGCTGGATCGCCGTCCAGATCTTCGGCACGTCCGGCCCCAAGGGCGGTACGACGGTGAACATCCGGCGGGCCGTGATCAAGCGCAACCACTTCCACCAGTAGCTACGCCAAGGGCGGTCCCCGTCTCGCCAAAGTCCGGGACCGCCCTTGCCAACCAGTCCGCAACAGACCTGTTGGAGGCATCCAGCATGAACCAACCGACCGACAATCGGCGAGGGTCCTTACTCGCCGCAGCTCTGACGGCCGCAGAACGCGGCTGGCACGTCTTCCCCCTGCGCCCCGGCACCAAGCAGCCCGCGCTGCACGGTGAGCGGACATGCATCGGCACCGGCCCGTGCGCGGGAGGGCACCGGAAGTGGGAGCAGCGCGCCACGACCGATCCAGACCGTATCCGGGCCGCGTGGTGGCGGGCGCCGTTCAACGTCGGTATCGCCACGGGCCCTTCCGGGCTGCTGGTCATCGACCTGGACACGCCTGAGCACAAGGGCAGTTCGGACGCGCCTGACGGCGCGGCGACCTTTGGGGCGCTCTGCGAGCGCGCCGGGCACGCCGTCCTCGACACCTACCGGGTGCGGACCGCGAGCGGTGGAACCCATCTGTACTTCACGACCCCGCCCGGCACCCGGATGACCAACACCCAGGGCACGGTTGCCGATTCGGTCGACACCCGAGCGTGGGGCGGATACGTCGTCGCCGCCGGCAGCACCACCCCCGCCGGAGCCTACGAAGCCCTGTGCGGGCCCGTGGCGGCCCCTCTGCCCTCGTGGCTGCAGAGCATCCTGCAACCGGCCCCCAAGCGCTCTCAGGTCCCTTCGGTGGCCGTAGCGGGGCAATCACGTCGATACGCGGACGTAGCGCTCGCCGCAGAGTGCCGAAACGTGGCTTCGGCTCAAGTCGGGCAGCGGGAGGCGAAGTTGTTCTGGGCCGCACGCGCGTTGGGACGGTTCGTCGCGTGGGGCGACCTGCCCCGGCACGTGGTCGAGCAGGCTCTTCAGGCAGGGGGCGAGGCGGCCGGACTGTCCGCGGCCGAGTGCCGCTCTACCCTGCGCAGCGCCCTGGACTGGTCCATCGCCCACAACCAGAACCGCCGGGATGCGGCATGAACACCCGACCCCATCCCCCTCTGAAGAGCATCACCACCACCCCGGACCGTCCGGACGCCGCTCCACAGCCTGTGGACGCGACGGCCGTGGGCGAGCCGAGGGTCGTCGCCCGTCAGGGCGTCCTTTCAGTCCTTGTTCGCTTGGACCGCGACCAGGCCGGCGCGGCACCCGGGCACGGCGATGATCCGACGCCGGAGCGGCCCGGTATCCGCATCTACGCTCCGCCGGTCTACCGCCACCCCAACGACGGCGCCCGCTGGTCCAAGCGGCACGGCGACACCCCGTACGCCGCGTACGCCTGCGCGTGCGGTGAAGCCGTCACCGCGAGCGGGGCCGCCGACGTTGCCGCTCTCGTCACCGAGTACGCCGCGCACAAGCACTTCTGCACCGGAACCCCTGCCGCACTCACTGAAGGGAGGGCCGCCGCATGACCGCGCCTGACGCCATCGACGGGGCCGCGTTGCTCGGCGAGGTGGAAGCCTTCCATCGCCGCTTCAACGTCTTCCCCCACGAGGCCGCCTACGTCGCCGTCGCGCTGTGGGACGCGCACGCCCACCTGCTCGACTGCTTCGACTCCACCCCCCGCCTCGCTTTCCTCTCCCCCGAACCGGGGTCGGGAAAGTCCCGGGCACTGGAGATCGTGGAAACCCTCGTGCCCGAACCCATGACGGCCGTCAACGCGTCCGCCGCCGCCCTGTTCCGGTCGGTGTCTGGACCGAACGGCCGGCCCACCATCCTGTTCGACGAGATCGACACGGTCTTCGGCCCGAAGGCGGGAGACAACGAGGAGCTGCGCGGGTTCCTGAACGCCGGGCACCGCCGGACCGGGGTCACCTACCGGTGCATCGGTGACGGCGGCAACCAGACCGTGCAGGCCTTCCCCTCGTACTGCGGGGTCGCCGTCGCCGGACTCGGAGCGCTCCCGGACACGATCATGACCCGCTCGATCGTCATCCGGATGCGGCGCCGGGCCCGCAACGAGCGCATCGAAGCCTTCCGCGCCCGCATCCACGAGGCCGAGGGACACCGGCTGCGGGACCGGCTCGCCCAATGGGCCGAACATGCCCGCGGGTTCGTCATGGGCGCCTGGCCCGACATGCCCGACGGTGTCACCGACCGCCCGGCGGATGTGTGGGAACCCCTGCTCGCCATCGCCGACGCGGCCGGCGGCGCCTGGCCCGACCGGGCACGGGCCGCGTGCGTGACGCTGGTGACCGCGTCCAAGGCCAACGACAAAGGCAGTCTCGGAGTCCGGCTGCTGACCGACCTGCGCGATCACGTCATGGCCGGCATCGACCGCCTTCCCACCGTCGCCGTCTTGGACCGGCTCAACTCTCTGGACGACGCCCCGTGGGCCGACCTGCACGGCAGGCCGCTCGACAACCGGCGGCTGTCGAAGATGCTCGCGGAGTACATGACGGCCGACAACGAGCCGATCACCTCCCGCAACATCAAGACCGCCGGGAGCGTCCTCAAGGGCTACTACGCCGCCGATCTGCACGACGCGTGGGCCCGCTACTGCCCCCCACCCCCGGAAAGTCCGCTACCTCCGCTACCGGGCACCGAAAACCTGACCTGACCAGCGACAACGCGGTAGCGGCAACCGGCCCCGGTTGCCGCTACCGGCTCGCTACCCATCCGCTACCGCTACCCCTTCCCGCTACCCCGAACAGGCCCCTGACCTGCGCGGTAGCGGCGGTAGCGGAAGTAGCGCCCCTCAGAAGGGGGCCTGAAGCCCACCTCCGAGAAGGAGTCATCACCTTGGCCGGCACCAAGATGCTCAAGCTCCCGGAAGTCCTCAAAGAGATCGACATGAGCCGCGCCGCGTTTTATCGCATGCGTGCCCGCGGCAAGGCGCCAAAGCTCCTCAAACTCCCTAACGGCCAACTGCGTTGCCGCCGCGCCGACCTCGATGCCTGGTGGTCGTCCATGGAAGACGCCGCGTAACAACCTCCCGCACACACGACACGAGGGGTCCGCCGCCGGCGGGCCCCTCTGGAGTTCATATGGCACTGACCTACGACGTTCGCCTCTACTCCATCGAGGTCCGCAAGGACCGCCCAAAGCCCTACCGCATGCGCTGGCTGGTCGGGGAGCGCAAGCACTCCAAGAGCTACGCGCTGAAAGTTCAGGCCGAGGGGCGCCGCTCGGAACTGATGTCCGCCGTTCGACGCGGTGACCAGTTCGACGAGGAAACGGGCTTGCCTGTATCGGAGTTACGCGCGAAGCAAGGCTCCATCACGTGGTACGAGCACAGCCGCTCGTACATCGAGCGCAAGTGGGCGCTAGCGCCGGCGAAGTCGCGGAAGAACTACGCCGATGCGTTGGCCACCATCACTCCCGCGCTCGTAAAAACCAGGACCGGGATGCCCGACAGCGCGCTCATGCGCCGCGCGCTGTACGGGTGGGCGTACAACCGGAACCGCTGGGACGAGACCCCGCCCGACGATGTGACACGGGCTCTTGCTTGGGTCTCCAAGCACTCCATGCCGGTCTCCGCGCTTGAGGACCCAGCGACCGTGCGTCTGGCCCTGGACGCGCTGTCCTTACGGCTGGACGGCAAGGAGGCATCGCCTCGCACCGCGAAACGCAAGCGCGCCTGTCTGAGCGACGTGCTCGGGCTCGCCGTCGAAGAGCAGTACTTCTCGACGCCGGTCAACCCCATCACGGCCGTGAAGTGGACCGCTCCGAAGTCCGTGGACGCGGTGGACCCCGAGAGCGTCGCCAACCCTCGCCAGGTCCGCGTGCTCTTGGCGGGGGTGCGCGAGCAGGGCCCGCGCGGGCGGCATCTGGAGGCGTTCTTCGGATGCCTGTACTACGCGGCCATGCGCCCCGCGGAAGCCACCGGGCTTCGAGTGAACCAGTGCCACCTTCCGGAGACAGGGTGGGGGATGCTCACCCTGCGCCAGGGAGTAGTCCGGGCAGGACGCGGCTGGACCAACGACGGGACGGCGCACGAGGTACGCCACCTCAAGGCACGCGCCAAGAAGGACTCCCGTCCCGTCCCGATCCCGCCCCACTTCGTACGCATGCTGCGGGAGCACATCACCGCACACGGCACGGCGCCGGACGGCCGGCTCTTCCGGACGAACCGCAATGGCCTGCTGCAAGAGACCGGCTATGGAGAGGTGTGGGCGAATGCTCGAAAGGACGTACTGAGCGAGGCGGAGACGGCTTCTCTGCTGGCCCGTCGCCCCTACGACCTACGGCATGCAGGAGTGTCGTTCTGGCTCAGTTCCGGGGTCGATGCTATGGAGTGCGCCCGTCGTGCCGGCCACAGCATCGCCGTTCTGCACACCGTGTACGCCAAGGTGCTCGACCAGACCCGGGAACGCGCGAACAGCCGGATCGACGCGGCCCTCCGGGAGTGGAACGAGCCGGAGTGATCATGCTCTCCCCCGGGGGACACCTGGGGGACACGCGCTGATCAGAGGTGGGATTTAGGCGGTACGAGGTGAGACACGTCCACGTTCCGTCCACGCCGAGTCGAACAGAAGCGGGAACGAAGAAACCCCCTCCGACCTGCCGTTAAGGCTGGTCGAAGGGGGTTTACCTACATGTGGCGGCGCCAGGGTTCGAACCTGGGTAGGCTAAGCCGGCAGATTTACAGTCTGCTCCCTTTGGCCGCTCGGGCACACCGCCAGGGATGCTGCCCCTGAGCCCCACTTTTGTGCGGTGCTCCTTGGCAACGACGTAAACGATACCTGATGACCGGGGATGCTTCGCCACCCAATTGATCGACGCTTGGAGGGAGGGGGGTGGCTAGGCTTATGCGGATGCGGCCGGAGGCCTACGCCGGGCTCGACGGCCGCCCCTACGCACCCGATACAAGGAGCCACAGGACATGGCCGACTCCAGT
The DNA here is from genome assembly GCF_042871525.1 of Streptomyces sp. NPDC005784. Taxonomy (NCBI): domain Bacteria; kingdom Bacillati; phylum Actinomycetota; class Actinomycetes; order Kitasatosporales; family Streptomycetaceae; genus Streptomyces; species Streptomyces sp. NPDC005784. The sequence goes on along the minus strand of NZ_JBIAIQ010000011.1, from coordinate 218,700 downwards.
TTCGACATCGTCTCGAAGGTCGAGCGGCAGGAGGTCGACAACGCCCTCAACCAGGCCGCCAAGGAGATCTCGCAGCGCTACGACTTCAAGAACGTCGGCGCCTCCATCTCCTGGTCCGGCGAGAAGATCCTCATGGAGGCGAACTCCGAGGAGCGGGTGAAGGCCATCCTCGACGTGTTCGAGACCAAGCTGATCAAGCGGGGCATCTCGCTGAAGTCGCTGGACGCCGGTGAGCCTCAGCTCTCCGGCAAGGAGTACAAGATCTTCGCGACGATCGAGGAGGGCATCTCCCAGGACAACGCGAAGAAGGTGGCGAAGATCATTCGTGACGAGGGCCCCAAGGCCGTGAAGGCCCAGGTGCAGGGCGACGAGCTGCGCGTCAGCTCGAAGAGCCGTGACGACCTGCAGGCCGTTCAGGCTCTCCTCAAGGGCAAGGACTTCGACTTCGCTCTGCAGTTCGTGAACTACCGGTAGAACGCGTGGCGCGCCCGATACGCCGGGCGCGCAGAGCGCCGAACAGCACCGCGCAGGGTCAGCAGCGCTTCGCCAACCCGCCTCAGCGGGTTGGGCGTTGCAGGCCGGTTCGTTGCGGGGTCGGCGGTTGCCCTGCTCGCTTCTCGCGCGTGCCCAGTACGTGCCGAAGCGGTGGCCGAAAGTACGAGGAAAGGTGGGCACCCCGGTGTGCCCGCCCTTCTCGGTCGTCGGCAGCCCTCTCGGGGATACGCGCTCAGCGGCGCGAGTCGCCGAACAGGATGCGGTACAGGATCAGCAGCACGAGCGAGCCGCCGATGGCTGCCGCCCAAGTGGCGCCGTCGTAGAAGTGCTTGGTGATCGGGTGGTCCAGCCAGCGGGCCGATATCCAGCCGCCGATGAACGCGCCCACGACACCGATGACGGTCGTTCCGATGAAGCCTCCCGGGTCGCGCCCCGGGAGCAGGAACTTGGCGATGGCGCCCGCCAGCAGCCCCAGAATGATCCAGCTGATGATGCCCATGTCCTGAGCCTGCCCCTCCGTGCTGTCCCCACGCTGTCCCGGCCCTGTGATTTCGGTCCGGGCGGGCCATGCCCGCGCTGTCCGTGTCCGGCGCGGGTCAGGTATGTATCGATGCCGTGTTGATGCCCTGCTGATGAACAGGACGTCGCCGCGGCTCCCTACGGTTGCAGTGATCAGTAGGGTGCGGCCCATGACTCAGTCCAGTCCCGAATTGCGCCGCACCCTGGGTGTCGGGGACGCCGTGCTCATCGGGCTCGGCTCGATGATCGGTGCCGGGATCTTCGCCGCGCTCGGCCCCGCGGCGCGTGCGGCCGGATCCGGGCTCCTGCTCGGACTCGCGGTCGCCGCCGTCGTCGCCTACTGCAACGCGATGTCCTCGGCCCGGCTCGCCGCCCTGTACCCCGCTTCCGGCGGTACGTACGTCTACGGACGTGAGCGGCTCGGTGAATTCTGGGGGTATCTGGCGGGCTGGTCGTTCGTCGTCGGCAAGACAGCCTCCTGCGCGGCGATGGCGCTCACCGTGGGCGCGTACGTCTGGCCGGCGCACAGCCACGCGGTGGCGGTCGCGGCCGTGGTCGCGCTGACCGCCGTGAACTACGGCGGCATGCAGAAGTCGGCCTGGCTGACGCGGGCGATCGTGGCAGTGGTCCTGGCGGTCCTCGCTTCCGTGGTGGTCGGGTGTCTCGGCTCCGACGTCTCCGATGCCGGGCGGCTGGGCATCGGACTGTCGTCCGGAGCGGGCGGGGTACTTGAGGCGGCCGGTCTGTTGTTCTTCGCGTTCGCCGGGTACGCGCGGATCGCGACGCTCGGTGAGGAGGTCCGGGATCCTGCGCACACCATCCCCCGCGCGATCCCGTTGGCTCTGGGCATCGCGCTCGTGGTGTACGCGTTGGTCGCTGTGGCTGTCCTCTCGGTGCTCGGATCGGCCGGGCTGGGGCTCGCCCCGGCACCGCTGGTCGACGCTGTGCGGGCAGCCGGACTGCCGGGGCTCGTGCCGGTGGTACGGGTGGGGGCCGCCGTGGCCGCGCTCGGCTCTCTGCTCGCCCTGATCCTGGGTGTCTCGCGGACCACGCTGGCCATGGCCCGTGACCGTCATCTGCCGGGAGCCCTGGCCGCCGTGCACCCGCGCTTCCGGGTCCCCCACCGCGCGGAACTGGCCGTGGGCGTGGTGGTCGCCGTGCTGGCCGCGACCGTGGATGTGCGCGGCGCGATCGGCTTCTCCTCCTTCGGTGTGCTGGCGTACTACGCGGTCGCCAACGCCTCGGCCTGGACATTGAGTTCGGCTCCGGCGTCGCGGGTCATGCCGACGCTGGGGCTGCTCGGATGCGTGACGCTGGCGTTCGCCCTGCCGGGGGTTTCGGTGGTCGTGGGCGCGGCCGTCCTGGCGGTGGGGGCAGCGGCCTACGGCCTACGGCTCTGGGCAGCTTCGCGTTAGCGAGTCAGGAAGACTGCGTCACCGTCGTCCGTATCTGGAAGTCGGGCCACAGAGGAAGGTCCGCGCCGTCGTTGGACTCCTCGTACCAGCCCGTTCCCTCGAGCCAGGCGAGCAGCCAGGTCGCGAGGCTCGGCGCGTCCACGTACCAGGCGTGGTCGGCCTCGTCGGCGTTCGGCTCGTAGAACAGGACCGTGCCGTCGGGGCTTTGGCAGTCCACGCACGCGTACATGCCGCAGCCCCAGTGGGATATCGGCAGGACGCCCTCGGGCCATGGCCACTCGGGGTCCTTGCGGCCGCTCTCGCGGCTGGCCAGATACTGCGGAACGACCGCGGGTTCGCCCGAGGGCGGGCCGTCGAGCAGGGGCAACAGACCGTATTCCGGACCGAATCCGCCGTCCCCTATCCGCAGGTAGAGCGAGGCGAGCAGCGCGGGCAGGGGGAATCCCAGGACGGCCTCGGCGCGGGCGACCTCAGCCGGGCCCACGGGCGCGGGGAGCGAAGGCCAGCCCCACGGGCGGGTGTTACGGGCCTCCGTAGCGACCCGTGCCAGCAACTGCTCGATTTCGGTCATGGGTTCATCATGCAGCGCGCCACTGACAATCGGGGAGCCTGTGGACAACCCTCACGCGAGACGGACGCCGACGCCGTTTTCCGGCGAAGAGGGCGAGAAGGCCGGGGAGGCCGGGGACGCCCTCGAATGTCGGCGGCGGTCGGCGAGTACGCGTAGGCCCGCCAGGGACCACGACCGCGCCCGGCGGGCCCGTACGGCTAGCGTGACGCGAACGGCTGGTCCGTGCGCACGATTTCGCGTCCCAGCGGGAACAGCGAGACCGGGATGAGCTTGAAGTTGGCGATACCGAACGGGATGCCGATGATCGTCAGGCACATGGCGATGCCCGTGACGATGTGGGCCAGGGCGAGCCACCAGCCCGCGAGGACCAGCCACAGGACGTTGCCGATGCAGGACGGCGCGCCCGCGTCGTGGCGCTCCACCGTCGTATAGCCGAACGGCCACAGCGCGTAGATGCCGATACGGAACGCGGCGATGCCGAACGGGATGCCGATGATCGTGATGCACAGGATGACACCCGCGGTCAGGTACCCGAGGAACAGCCAGAAGCCGCTCAGGATGAGCCAAATGACGTTCAGAATTGTCTTCACTGCTGACGACCTGCCATCTGCTCGAGCCGGGCGATGCGCTCCGCCATCGGCGGATGCGTAGAGAACATCTTGGACATTCCCTGTCCCGGGCGGAAAGGGTTCACGATCATCATGTGGCTCGCGGTCTCGATGCGCGGCTCGGGAGGCAGCGGCAGCTGCTTCGTGCCGGCGTCGAGCTTGCGCAGCGCGCTCGCGAGGGCGAGGGGATCGCCGGTGAGCTGGGCACCGGACGCGTCCGCCTCGTACTCCCTGGAGCGGCTGATGGCGAGCTGGATGACGGAAGCGGCGAGCGGGCCCAGGATCACGACCAGGAGCATCCCGAGGATGCCGGGACCGTCGTCGTCGTTGGACCGGCCGACCGGGATCAGCCAGGCGAAATTGACCAGGAACATGATCACGGACGCGAGCGCGCCGGCCACGGACGAGATCAGGATGTCGCGGTTGTAGACGTGACTGAGCTCGTGGCCGATGACACCGCGCAACTCTCGCTCGTCCAGGATGCGCAGGATCCCCTCGGTGCAGCACACGGCCGCGTTGCGCGGGTTGCGGCCCGTCGCGAACGCGTTCGGCGCCTTCGTCGGTGAGATGTACAGGCGCGGCATGGGCTGGCGGGCCTGGGTCGAGAGATCGCGGACCATGCGGTAGAGAGCCGGGGCCTCGAACTCACTCACCGGGCGTGCGCGCATCGCGCGTAGAGCCAGTTTGTCGCTGTTCCAGTACGCGTACGCGTTCGTCCCGATCGCGATGAACAGCGCGACGATCAGGCCTGTACGCCCGAAGAGGCTGCCGATGACGATGATGAGTGCGGACAGTCCCCCGAGGAGTACGGCTGTCCTGAGCCCATTGTGCCGGCGGTGCACGGTACGCCCTCCAAGTCATGCGGCAGGGGAACCCTTTGCCTGCTGATGCTCTGCTTCCACTCTTCAGTGGACCCTCCCGTACTGGTCAACGCCAGACGGAGAGCACTAGTTCCCTTGTGCGCACTGCCCGGCGCGTGGGCCGTCCGGGTGATTCGAACGGGCGGTCCACACGCGCGCGTGCCACTTGGACGGGGCGGGGAAGCCGGTTGGACCGGGCGGCGAAACCGGTTGGGATCGGGTCGCGGAACCGGTCGCCGGTTCAGAGGAGACGCTTCGGAAAATCGCTTCAGAAGAGAACGGTCTCCGAGAAGCGCAGGATCAGTTGGGGCGCCCCGGACAGGACGACACCCAGGACGGCCGTCACGGCGATGGCCGCGGTGAGCGGAACCGGTGCTCGGTGCGTGCCCGGCTCGCCTTCGGGAGCGCGGAAGAGCAGCGTCGTCCACTGGAGGTAGTAGAAGAGCGCGATCACCACGTTGACGGCCATGACGACGGCCAGCCAGCCGAGCCCCGCGTCGACGGCCGCCGCGAAGACGGTCACCTTGGCGAAGAGGCCGATGATGCCCGGCGGCAGACCGGCGAGGCAGAGCAGGAAGAAGCCGAGGACCAGCGCGGAGAGGGGGCTCTCGGCGTACAGGCCCCGGTAGTCGCTGATGCGGTTGAGAGGGCTTCGGCGGGCCACCAGGGCGGCCACGGCGAAGGCGCCGAGGTTCACGGCGGCGTACATGAGGGCGTACGCGACGGTGGAGCCGATGGCCTTTTCGGCGTTCTTGGAGTAGGCGGCGGCCGCGATCGGGACCAGGAGGTAGCCGGCCTGGCCGACGGAGGACCAGGCGAGCAGCCTTACCGCGCTGTACGCGCGCGTGGACTGCTGTCGCAGGGCGCCGACGTTCCCCACCGTCATGGTGAGGGCTGCCAGCGCTGCCAGCGCCGGGCCCCAGACGTCCGCGTACGACGGGAAGGCGACGACGGTGACGAGGATCAGTCCGGAGAAGCCGACCGACTTGCCGACGACCGACAGGTAGGCGGCGATCGGAAGGGGCGCCCCTACGTAGGTGTCGGGAACCCAGAAGTGGAAGGGCACGGCGGCCGTCTTGAAGGCGAAACCGACGAGGGTGAGGACGACGCCCGTCTGGGCGAGGGTGTTGAACTGGCCGTCGACGTGCTGGATCCGGTCCGCGATCTGCGTGAGGTAGAGGGTGCCGGTCGTCGCGTAGACGAAGCTGACGCCCATCAGGCTCACCGCGGTCGCGGTGACGGAGGACAGGAAGAACTTCAAGGCCGCTTCCGAGGACTTCTTGTCGCCGCGCTTGATGCCGACGAGCGCGAAGGCGGGAAGCGAGGCGACTTCCAGGGCGACGATGAGGGTCGCGAGGTCACGGGAGGCGGGCAGCAGAGCGGCGCCGGCGGCCGAGGAGAGCAGCAGGAACCAGTACTCCCCTTCAGGGAGTTCCCTGTCGGCGTCCTTCAGTGCGGTGACCGACAGCAGGGCGACGAGGAGCGCGCCGCCGAGAACCAGGAGCTGAATGGCCAGGGTGAAGCGGTCCGCCACGTAACTGCAGGTGTCGGCGTCGCCCGTCAGGCAGAACGTGGCCCGGTCGCCGTCCCGCAGGGGCAGCAGCAACAGCGCGGACGCGGCGAGGCCCGCCACGGACATCCAGCCGAGGACGGCCTTCCTCGCGTCGCCGATGAAGAGATCGGTGACGAGCACGACGAGTCCGACGACCGCCGCGAGGGTGGGCGGCGCGATGGCGAGCCAGTCGACGGACTGGACCAGGGGACTCATCGGGTGCCTCCTGCGAGGAGCTGCTGTACGGCCGGGTCGGTCAGGCCGAGCAGGGCCCGGGGCCACAACCCGTAGACGACGGTGAGGGCGACGAGTGGCGTCCAAGCGGCGAACTCGTAGTTCTGGACGTCGGCGAGTTTCGGCGACTCCTGCGGCGTCGCGCCCATGCAGACGCGGCGTACCACGATGAGCATGTACGCGGCGGTGAGCAGTGTGCCGAACGCGGCGATCGTCATGAACGTCAGATAAGCGGGACGGCTGAGGCCGGCGGCGGGCTCGAACGCGCCGAACAGCGCCAGCATCTCGCCCCAGAACCCGGCCAGGCCCGGCAGCCCGAGCGAGGCGACCGCGGCGAACGCCAGCAGGCCGCCGAGGCGTGGGGCCTTGCCGTACAGCGCGGCGCCCGTCTCTTCGGCGAGGGCGTCGAGGCTGCTGGTACCCGTGCGGTCCTTCAGCGCTCCGACGAGGAAGAAGAGGAGGCCGGTGATGAGGCCGTGGGCGATGTTGGCGAACAGCGCGCCGTTCACGCCGGTCGGGGTCATCGTCGAGATGCCGAGCAGGACGAAGCCCATGTGGCCGACGGAGGAGTAGGCGATGAGCCGCTTGAGGTCGCCCTTCGCGCCCTGTTTGGCGAGGGCCAGGCAGGCCAGGGAGCCGTAGATGATCCCGACCACGGCGAAGGCGGCGAGGTAGGGGGCGAAGGTCCGGAAGCCGTCCGGTGCGATGGGCAGGAGGATCCGGACGAACCCGTACGTGCCCATCTTCAGCATGACGCCGGCCAGCAGGACCGAGCCGACGGTCGGGGCAGCGGTGTGGGCGTCCGGCAGCCAGCTGTGCAGCGGCCACATCGGCGTCTTGACCGCGAGCCCGATTCCGATCGCCAGAACGGCGGTGACCTGCACGGATGTACTCAGCGACCGGCCGTTGTCAGTGGCGAGTGCCACCATGTCGAATGTGCCCGCCTTGATTCCGATCAGGAGCAGGCCGAGCAGCATGACGACCGAACCGAGCAGGGTGTAGAGGATGAACTTCCAGGCCGCGGCCTGGCGCTGGGCACCGCCCCAGCGGGCGATGAGGAAGTACATCGGGACGAGGACCGTCTCGAACGCGAGGAAGAACAGCAGCAGATCGAGGACGGCGAAGGTCGCGAGCGTGCCGGACTCGAGGACGAGCAGCAGCGCGACGAATGCCTTCGGGGTCGGGCCCGCGGGCATCTTGAAGTAGGAGTACAGCGCGCAGAGGAAGGTCAGCAGCGCGGTCAGGACCAGAAGGGGGAGGGAAATGCCGTCGATGCCGAGGTGGATCCGCACGTCGAGTGCGGGGATCCAGCTGATGTCCGTCGTGGCCTGCATCTTCGACGGATGGTCGTGGTCGAAGCCGAGTGCGAGGACGATCGCGGCGATGAGGACCACGCCCGTGACGGTCACGCCGTGCCGCAGCACCGCCTGCTCGGGCGACTTCCCCTTCAGCCCGGGCGGTGCGGGCAGAAGGGTGGCGGCGGCCCCGATGAGCGGGCCGACGACGATCAACGCGAGAAGAATCTGCATCACGGATTCACTGATATCGATCACGCCTGCTCACGCTCCCGTGGCGACGAGGAGGGCGGCGACCACCAGGACGACGGTGCCGGCGAGCAGCGCGCTCACATAGGTCTGCACATTGCCGGTCTGCGCACGCCGTACGGCCGTGCCGAGCCAGCGGGGTAGGGCGCCCGCGCCGCGTACATAGGTCTCGACGACCTCTCGGTCGAGGAACCGGACGAGCGAGGCTCCGGCCTGGACCGGACGGACGAACAGCACGGTGTACACGGCGTCGAGGTGGAAGCCGACGGCCGCGTGGCGGTGCAGCGGGCCGAGCAGCAGGCGGCCCGGGTCCGCCGGGTCGGGGGCGTAGGCCACGCCTCCGAAAGCGGGTGCGTGGCCGGCGATGGCCTCGGCCTCGACCTGTCCGGCATCGGCACCGGGGTGGGCCGCGACCGCGCCCATCGGGACGCCTGCGGCGAGGGCCGTGGTGTGCCTCCAGGCTCCGTAGGTGACGATCCCGCCGACCAGGGCGAGTCCCGTGCCGAGCACCGAGGTGGTGAGAACCGGCGTCAGGTCGCGGCCGTCGAACCAGTCGGGCAGCGGGCCGAACGCCAGACCGAACGCGAGCGAGGGGATGGCGAGCCCCCACAGCACGGCCGTCATGGTGATCGGTTGCCTGCCGTGGTCCGGGGCCTCGGTTCCGTGGCCCCGGAAGGCCAGCAGCCACAGCCGGGTCGCGTACGCGGCGGTGAGGACGGCGGTGACCAGACCGGTGACCAGGACGATCCAGCCGGAGGCGCCGGGGGCCTGTTCGGTGTGGCCGGTGGCGACGTGTTCGGCGGCGCCGAGGACGGCTTCCTTGGAGAAGAAGCCGCTGAAGGGAGGGATCGCGGCGAGAGCGAGCAGCGCCACGGTCATCGTCCAGTAGGCGTCCGGGACGCGGGTGCGCAGGTCCTTCATCCGGGACATGACGGCCAGCGAGTTGGTGCCGGAGGCGTGGATGATCACGCCGGCGGCGAGGAACAGCAGCGCCTTGAAGGCGCCGTGCGCGAGGAGGTGGAAGACGGCGGCACCGCGGTCGCCGACGGCGAGGGCGCCGGCCATGTAGCCGAGCTGACCGATCGTCGAGTATGCGAGGACCCGCTTGATGTCGTCCTGGGCGAGCGCCGCCAGCCCCGAACCGACCATCGTGACGCCGGCCATGACGGCGAGGACGACCATCGCGGCCGCGGAGGCCTGGAAGACGGGGAGGAGCCGGGCGACGAAGTAGATACCGGCGGCGACCATCGTCGCTGCGTGGATCAGCGCGGAGACGGGTGTGGGGCCCGCCATCGCGTCGGGCAACCAGGTGTGCAGCGGGAACAGCGCGGACTTGCCCGCCACGCCCGAGAGGAGCAGCAGGGCGACCACGGTCGGGTGGTGCAGTCCGCCGCTCGCCACGGTGCCGAGGACCGTCGTGATCTGGAAGGAGCCGGAGTCGGTGGCCAGGGCGAACAGGCCGATGAGGAAGGGGACGTCGCCGAGTTTGGTAACCAGGAAGGCCTTGAGGGAGGCGGCGCGGGCTTCGGGTGTCTCCCAGTAGTGGCCGACCAGGAAGTACGAGCAGATGCCCATGACCTCCCAGCCGACCAGAAGCACCATCAGGTCGCCCGAGTAGACGACGAGCAGCATCGCGGAGGTGAACAGGGAGACGAGAGCGGCGTACGAGGGGTAGCGCGGGTCGTCGCGCAGGTAGCCCGTCGAGTAGATCTGCACACAGGTGGCGACCACGCCGACGAGTACGGCGACGAGGGCCGCGAAGCCGTCGATGTGCAGGCCCAGTTCGATGGGGACCGAGCCGGTCGGGGTGAGTTCGGTGTGCGTGTCGATGGCCCGGCCGCCGCCCTGGTGCACCGCGACCAGCACGGCGAGGACGAGCGACGCGAGGGTCGGCAGGACGGCGAGCGGGCGGACGAAGCCCGGGGCCGTGCGGCCGAGGAGGAGTCCGGCGACGGCGCCGAGAAACGGAAGGAGGGGGACGAGGACGGCCAGGGTGGTCGTGGTCACGCGGTGGCCTCAGCCTTCTCGGCCGCGGGGGCGTCGCTGTCGGGGTCGTCGGGGCCGTGGCCCTCGGCGGTGTCGCGGAGTTTGTCGATGTCCGACGTGCCGCCGTTGCGGTACACGGCGAGGACGATCGCCAGGCCGATGCCGATCTCGGCGGCGGCGATGGCGATGGTGAACAGGGTCAGTGCCTGGCCGGAGTGCAGCGTGTCGCGGGCGGCCTTGGAGAGCCAGACGTCGAAGGCGACGAGGTTCAGGTTGACGGCGTTGAGCATCAGCTCGACCGACATCAGGACCAGGATCGCGTTGCGGCGGGCGAGGACTCCGTACAGGCCCGTGCAGAACAGGAGAGCGGCGAGCACGGCGGGATAGGCGAGGTGCATCAGCGGACACCTTCCTTGTCTTGCTTGCCGTCGCGGCTTCCGGGGACGCGCGGGGTGGTGGTCTTCGTGGTCGTCGCGGCGGCGTCCGCCTTCGCCTTGCGGGAGAGGACGATCGCGCCGACCAGGGCGGCGAGGAGGAGGACGGAGAGCGCTTCGAAGGGGAGGACCCAGTTCTGGAAGAGGCTCGCTCCGGTCACTTCGGTGGAACCGGCGGCGGCGCCGTTCAGGTCGACCCAGGTCGTGCGGAAGGCGTCGACGACGACCCAGACCAGGGCGCCGGCCGAGGCGACGGCCACGGTCAGCGCGGCCCAGCGGTTTCCGGAGTCGGCGTCCGGGGAGCGGCCGATCGGGGCCCTGGTGAGCATCAGACCGAACAGGAGGAGGACGACGACGGAACCGACGTAGATGAGGACCTGCACCCAGGCGATGAACTCGGCTGTCAGCAGCAGGTATTCGACGGCCAGGCCGCCGAGGGCGACCACCAGCCACAGTGCGGCGTGCACCAGCTGCTTCGTGGTGACGGTGACGATCGCGGCGCCGAAGGTGAGCAGGCCGACGAGGAGGAAGGCGATCTCGACGCCGGTCGGGGAGAGGAAGCCGTGGTGTTCGGCGGCGACGGCGGTGGTCGCGTGGGCCGCCGTGGCCGTGGCTGCTGCGAAGGTCACGACTGTCCCTCCTGCGGACCGGAGGGGGGTGTTGCCGGGGGCTCGGCCGGAGCGGATGCCGAGGGGTCGGCCTGCGTCTCCGGCGTCGCCTGCCCTGTCCGCCCGCCCTGCTCGGTCTGAACTGCCTGCTCGGCGTCGGCATGCTTGGCCTGCTCGGCCTGAGCTGCCTGAGCTGCCTGTTCGGCTTGCTCGGCCTGTGCTGCGGTGGCGAGTTTGTCGGCGGTCTTGCGGGCGGCGGCGATTTCCTTGGGTTCTTCGGCGCCTGGATCGAGGGCCGGCGGAGCCGGGACGGTCCACATCCACTCGCGGAGCTTGTCGCGTTCGTGGGTGAGTTCGTGGATGTCGGTCTCCGCGTACTCGAACTCCGGGGTCCAGAACAGCGCGTCGAACGGACAGACCTCGATGCAGATACCGCAGTACATGCAGAGGGAGAAGTCGATGGCGAAGCGGTCGAGGACGTTGCGGCTGCGCTCGCGGCCACCCGGGGCGGCGGGCGGGACCGTCTCCTTGTGGGAGTCGATGTAGATGCACCAGTCCGGGCACTCGCGAGCGCACAGCATGCAGACCGTGCAGTTCTCTTCGAAGAGGGCGATGACACCGCGGGTGCGGGGCGGGAGTTCGGGCTGGGCGTCCGGGTACTGCGCGGTGACGGTCTTCTTCGTCATCGTGCGGAGGGTGACGGCCAGGCCCTTGGCGAGGCCGGAGCCAGGAATGGGGGCCATGGTTACGCGATCACCACCTTGACGATGCCGGTGAGGGCGATCTGGGCGAGGGACAGAGGGACGAGGAGGGTCCAGGAGAGTTTCTGGAGCTGGTCCTCGCGCAGGCGGGGGTAGGTGACGCGGAGCCAGATGACGACGAAGGCGAGGATCGCGCTCTTCAGGAGGGTCCAGACCCAGCCGAGGCCGTCGGCGCCCCAGGGGCCGTGCCAGCCGCCCAGGAAGAGGACGGTGGTCAGGCCGCACAGGACGACGATCCCGGCGTACTCGGCGAGCAGGAACAGGGCGAAACGCAGGCCCGTGTACTCGGTGTACGCGCCGAAGATGATCTCGGAGTCGGCGACGGGCATGTCGAAGGGGGGCCGTTGGAGTTCGGCGAGGCCGGCGACGAAGAACACGATCGCGCCGACGATCTGCCAGGGCAGCCACCACCACTGGAAGGCGTCCACGATGCCCGGGAGGGAGACCGTGCCGGCCGCCATCGCGACCGAGGCCGCGGTCAGGAGCATCGGGAGCTCGTACGCGAGGAGCTGGGCGGCGGTGCGCAGGCCTCCGAGGAGGGAGAACTTGTTGGCCGACGCCCAGCCCGCCATGAGCGAGCCGAGGACGCCCACGCCCATGACGGCGAGGACGAAGAAGATGCCCGCGTCGACGACCTCGCCGACCGCGCCCTCGCCCGGGCCGATCGGGATGACGAGGAGGACCAGGAGGTACGGGAGGAGAGCCACCGCGGGGGCGAGCTGGAAGATACGCCGGTCCGCGCCCGTGGGGACGATGTCTTCCTTCTGCGCGAACTTCACGCCGTCCGCGACGAGTTGGGCCCAGCCGTGGAAGCCGCCCGCGTACATCGGGCCGAGGCGGCCCTGCATGTGGGCCATCACCTTGTGCTCGGTCTGGCCGACGATCAGGGGGAACGTCAGGAACACGACGAAGACGACGAGGAGGCGTAGGGCGACGTCGGGAGCGTCGTTCACTGCGTACCTCCGGAGGGGTCGTCGGGGGTGGGGGCGGGGTTCGATCCGGGAGCGGGGATCGACTCCGGGTCGGGGGATTTCGAGGCGGGGGATTTCGGATCGGCGGATTTCGGATCGGGGCCGGGCTTCGCCTTCGGCTCCTGACCGGGTTCCTGCTCAGACCCCGGCTCGGGCGTCGCCTCCGGCCGGGGCTCGGGCGCACGCCCGGAATCCGGCTCGGGCTCCGGCTCGGCCTCGGGCCTCGCCTCAGGGGTCGGGGCAGGCCCTGCCTCGGGCTTCGGTTCCGGCTTCGCCTCGGGCTTCGGTCCCCGTTCCGCCTTCGGCTCCGAGTCGTCGAACGCGGGCTTCGCCTGGTGCCATGGAGCATCGGAGCCGCGCGGTGCGGCAGGCCTTCTGACGGACGTCGGCGCCGAGTCGGACTCGGCCGGCCGAGAGGCACTCTCCAGGGCGGCCGGTTCGGAGGTAGCCGTCGGCGCGGAGGAAGCCGTCGGATCCGAGGGTGCCGTGGATTCCGGGGGATTTGTCGGGTCCGAAGGAGGCGTCGGGTCCGAAGGAGGCGTCGGGTCCGAAGGAGGCGTCGGGTCCGAAGGGGGTGTCTGTTGTGCCCGTTGGGTCGCGGAGCCCTGGCTTGCGCTGCGGGCTCGGCGTGCGGGTCGCGCGGCTTCCGCCCCGGCGGGAGCCGCACCTGCGCCCGTAGCGCCCGCGGTTGCCTCGGCGGGTGCGGCAGGCGCCTGACTGGCCGAACCCTCCCCCGCCGTGCGGGCCCTGCGGACCGGGCGGTCGCCGGCGGGGCGGGCCGCGCCACGGGCCGGGCGGGACGGAGCCGGGGGGAGTTGGCCCTTGAGGGGGCCCCACTCGTTGGGGTCGGGGACGCCGGGCGGCAGCATCTGGCGGCGCTTCGGGCCGCCGTGCTCGGACTCGCCGGGTTCCTTCGCTCCGGGCCAGGCCTTGGCGACACGGGCGGCCAGGACGAAGTCCTTGCGGAGCGGGTGGCCTTCGAAGCCCTCCGGCAGGAGCAGGGGGTCGAGGCCGGGGTGGCCCTCGAAAGCCACTCCGAACATCTCGTGGGTCTCGCGCTCGTGCCAGGCGGCGCCCGCGTACACGGAGACCGCCGACGGGAGGACCGGGGCGGCGTGCGGGACGGTCGTACGGACGAGGAGGCGGCGTACCGGAGACAGTGCCACCACGTGGGCCGAGACGCGAAAGCCCATGCCGGGTTCGTCGACGGCGCTCAGCCAGTCGAAGTAGGTGCAGCCCAAGGTGTCGCGGGCCGTCTCGAGCGCCGCGATCCAGGACGCCGGCGGCACGTCGACCGTCAGGACCTCGTACGACTCCTCGGCCGTGGCGTCTGGGCCGAAAAGTTCCTCGGCGGGGCCGGGGAGCCAGCCGACGTTCATCGGTCCTCCTCGCCGGGGGCGGTCGAATCCACCCCAGGAGCGGTCGAAGCCACCCCGGGAGCAGTTGGATCTGCCTCAGGAGCGGTCGAAGCCGCCCTGGAAGCAGTCGGATCTGCCTCAGGAGCGGTCGGATCCGCCTGATGGGTGGTCGATTTGCTCCCGGTGGCGGCCGGACCCTCTTCGGATGCGGCCGAACCCGCTTCGGATGCGGCCGAACCCTGCTCGGATGCGGCCGGACCGTCCTGGGACGGGGCCGGCTTCTCCGTGGGCGATGCCGGTGGCTTCACCAGGCCGCTCTGGAGTGCCGCCGTCGACGGACGCGGCGCATCGGACGCGTACCGCTCCCCCAGCGATTCCCGGGCGATCTTCTCCTGGAGTTTGAGGATGCCCTGGAGCAGGGCCTCGGGGCGTGGCGGGCACCCGGGGACGTAGACGTCGACGGGGATGATCTGGTCGACGCCCTTGGTGACGGAGTAGGAGTCCCAGTACGGGCCGCCGCAGTTGGAGCAGGCGCCGAAGGAGATGACGTACTTCGGCTCGGGCATCTGCTCGTACAGACGCTTGACGGCGGGCGCCATCTTGTCCGTGACGGTGCCCGACACCACCATCAGGTCGGCCTGGCGGGGGCCCGGCGCGAACGGGATCACGCCGAGGCGGATGAAGTCGTGGCGGGCCATCGACGCAGCGATGAACTCGATCGCACAGCAGGCGAGGCCGAAGTTGAAGACCCAGAGCGAGTAGCGGCGGCCCCAGTTCAGGACCACCTTCATGGGCTCAGGGGCAAGCCGGGCGAGCGCTCCGAGCCGCTTCGGCTCGGGCAGCAGCACCGGCTGTTCCGGGGCGGAGGAGTTCACGTCCATGTCAGGACGCCCTTCTTGTATGCGTACAGCAGGCCCACGGCCAGGAAGCCGAGGAAGATGAACATCTCGGCGAGCGTCGCGGCGCCGTAGCCGGGAGCGGCGAAGACCGTGGCCCAGGGGAAGAGGAAGATCGAGTCGACGGCGAAGATGACGTAGAGGAAGGCGTACACGTAGTAGCGGACCTGGGTGTGGGCCCAGCCCTCGCCGACGGGGTCGACGCCGCACTCGTACGTCAGGAGTTTTTCGGGGGTCGGGACCACGGGCCGCAGCAGGCGGCCGGCCCCGAAGGCGACGGCGACGAACAGCACGCCCACGACGACGAGCAGCCCGACGACCGAGTAGGACTGGAAGTAGTCCGCCGCGACGACGGCCCCGGTCGCCGCGAGAACGGTCGGTTCCGGCACGTCAGCCCCTCACTCCCTGACCTCGTTGCGCCCCGTCGTGCGCCGCCGCGCACTCTGTGATGCGCCATGTTCGACGATCTGTACGGACGGGAGTCTAGGGCCTGCTAAAGAGAGCGTAAGCAGCCCGTCACGCCTCGACCATCCCTCGACCACCGGTGACGCGTTCACGTCTCACGGTGTGAACGCGTCCCGGCGGCACCTAGTCGTCACATCGCGTGCCGGACCGTCGTCGCATCCTGTGCCGGACCGGCGTCGCGCTCTCTGCCGGGCCGTCGTCGCATCCGAGTGCCACCTCGCCGTCACACCCTGTTCCGGACCGTCGTCGCATCCGGGTACCGCTCGCCGTCACGTCCGGCGACACCTTGTCGTCCCGTTCGTCGTCCCGTTCGTCGTCCCGTCCCCTGCCACCTCGTCGTCACGTCCGGCGTCACCCGCCCTGGTGGTGGGGTTATCCCCAGTGCATCGCGGCGGCCCACCTCATGGCGCGGCGGCGCGCCGCCGGGCAGGCTAGCGGATATGACCGAACGCATCGCGCCCACCAGCCCGCCGGACGATCCGTCCGACGGTGACCGGCTCCCCTCCGCGAGACTCGCCCTCGACCGGCAGACCTGGCTGGAGATCGCCCATCTCCTGGCGAACCTGCCGGCCTCGATCATCGGATTCGTATACGTGGTGACGATGCTCGCCACGGGCGCGGGGCTCGCGGTGACGGTCGTCGGACTGCCGCTGCTCGCGGCCGGTCTGCGGGGTTCGCGGCAGCTGGGCAAGGCGGAGCGGGCGCGGGCGCGGGGGCTGTTGGGGCTGCGGATCGACGAGCCGAGCCCGTTGCCGGTGCGCCGGACCGGCTTCTTCGGCTGGCTGTGGTCGAGCCTGAAGGACCCGGTGGGCTGGCGGGCGGTGCTGTACGACTTGATACGGCTGCCCTGGGGCATCGTCACCTTCACGGTGACGCTCGTATCGCTGTTCGTGCTGTGGCCGGTGCTGCCGTTCATCGCACGGGGGCTGACCAACGTGGACCGGGCGATGGTGCGCGGGCTGCTGTCGCCCTCCGACGAGTTGGAGCGGCGCATCGCCGAACTGGAGTCGGACCGCGGGGTCGTGATCGACACGGCCGCCGCCGATCTGCGCCGCATCGAGCGCGATCTGCACGACGGGGCGCAGGCCCGGCTCGTCAATCTCGCGATGGGGCTCGGCCTGGCGAAGGAGAAGCTCCTGGAGGACCCCGACGCCGCGGCGTCGATGGTCGACGAGGCGCACGGCGAGGTGAAGCTCGCCCTTCAGGAACTGCGTGATCTGGCCCGCGGCATCCATCCGGCGGTCCTCACAGACCGGGGCCTGGACGCCGCCCTCTCCTCGATCGCCTCGCGGTGCACCGTGCCCGTGAAGGTGACCGCCGAACTGGAGACGCGGCCGGCCGCCGCCATCGAGGGCATCGCGTACTTCACCGTCTCCGAGCTGCTCCAGAACGTCAGCAAGCACAGCGGGGCGAGGTCCGCGTCCGTCGACGTCTGGCGGACGGACGAGCGCCTGCTCATCCAGGTCCGGGACGACGGCCGCGGCGGGGCCGGCCTCGACGGCGGTACAGGTATGGCGGGGCTCGCGGACAGGCTCGGCGCGGTGGACGGAGTGTTCGTCGTCGATTCACCGGTGGGCGGCCCGACGGTCATCACGGCCGAACTGCCGTGGCGGGAACGCCAGAACGAGCCCGCACAGTAACCGTCGGAACGAGCCCGCACAGTAACCGTCGGAACGAGCCCGCGCAGTAAACGGGGCCCATGCGGGCAGCAGGCCGGGGAAGGCTGAGCGCGCCCCGGTTCACTCGATGGAGACCTCCGGCTGGACACCTCCGGCAGGACACCTCCGGCAGGATCAGGCACGGGGGACCCTGGAGGCAGGGCCTCGAGTGGAGGCCCTGCCCGCCCGGGCTCACGGAGGTAGGGAAAACCCCCCGTTCAAGACGCCGATCCGCTCCATGTCCGGCGGGCGTCCCGGGCGGCAGGGTTGAGGGAGGAGTCGACGCGCGGAACGAGTCGAGTCGAGGCGCAGGACGAGACGAGAGAACGGACGAACCGATGGCCACGGAGTACGGACACGGATACGGGCACCGGAGCGGTCCCGGATTCGACGAGGCGGGTGCCGGCAAGCGGCGGCACCGTCTTCCGGCCCCGCTGCGGGCGCCGATCGAGGCCCGCAGCTGGCGCGAGTTCGGCTATGTGATGCTGAGCCTGCCGCTCGGGATCATCATGTTCACGTTCGCCGTCACGATGGTCTCGCTCGGCGCGGGCCTGCTGATCACCTTCCTGGGTGTCCCGGTGCTCGCCGCCGCGCTGGCCGGCTGCCGCGGCTTCGGCTCCCTGGAGCGGGACCGGGCGCGCGGGCTGCTCGGTGTCGAGGTGGCCGAGCCGGAGCCGCTGAGGATGAAGAAGCACGGGGCGATGGCGTGGATGGGCGCCGTGCTCAAGAGCGGCACGTCCTGGCGGCACCTGCTGTACGCGGTGATCCAGTTCCCGTGGTCGGTGTTCTCCTTCGTCGTGGCCCTGACCTTCTGGACGTACGGGTGGGCGCTGCTGACGTATCCGCTGTGGTTCTGGGTCTTCCCGATGTACGGCGGGCAGGGCGGACTCCAGCTGTACGGCGACGGGACGCACTCCATCTATCTCGACAACCCGTTCGAGATCACGGTGACCGCGCTGGTGGGACTGCTCTTCACGATGGCGACCCCGTGGATCGTGCGGGCGCTGACGAGTGTGGACCGGCTCATGGTGCGCGGCCTGCTCGGCCCCTCGCGGCTGGCCACGCGTGTGGTGGAGCTGGAGTCCGACCGGGGGGTCGTGGTCGACACGGCCGCCGCCGATCTGCGCCGTATCGAGCGCGATCTGCACGACGGGGCGCAGGCCCGGCTCGTCGCCCTCGCGATGGACCTGGGGCTCGCCAAGGAGAAGCTGACCGAGGACCCCGAGGCCGCGGCGCGGATGGTGGACGAGGCGCACGGCGAGGTCAAGACGGCGCTGCAGGAGCTGCGGGACCTCGCGCGCGGTATCCATCCGGCGGTGCTGACCGACCGCGGGCTCGACGCCGCTCTGTCTTCGGTGGCCTCGCGGTGCACGGTGCCGGTCCAGGTGGAGGTGGATCTGCCGGCGCGGCCGGCGCCCGCGATCGAGGGGATCGCCTACTTCACCGTCTCCGAGCTGCTGCAGAACGTCAGCAAGCACTCCCGTGCGACGCGGGCGACCGTGGATGTGTGGCGGGTCGAGAACCGGCTGATGATCCAGGTCGGCGACAACGGGGTCGGCGGGGCCGATGCCTCCGAGGGGTCGGGCCTGGCGGGGCTCGCGGAGCGGCTCGACGCGGTCGACGGAATTCTGGTGGTGGACTCGCCGGTGGCCGGTCCCACCCGGATCACGGCGGAGCTGCCCTGGCGGGGCTGAGACACCCGGCGCTGCGGCTGCCCCGGTGCACGCCACCGGGGTACTCGCGCGCAGTGGAATGCCCGCGCACGTACCCCAGTGGGGTAGCGATGCCCCGCCGGGCGCAGAGCAGCACTTACCCCGACGGGGTAGCGAAGCCCAGCCCGGCGCAGCGCAGCACTTACCCCGACGGGGTAGCGAAGCCCCGCCCCCGGGCGCAAGGTCCGGCGGCGGGGCGCCGGAGATCTGCCGGGCATCCAGGACCGAAAAATCAACCCTTCGAGCAGGACCCCTCCAAGCCCACCCCAGGCCCACGCCAGGCTTCACCCCAGACCCACTCCAGGACCCCTATTCACGTCGCTCGGGCGCGTCCCGGTCCGAATGCTGGAATGCTGGGGTCTGTCGTACGAGCGGGACCGAACCCGGCGGAGCCGGGGGCGGCCCGGGGCGGGCTCTGGGGGGCCGAGGAATCGTGGAGGACAGGGTGCGGGTCGTCATCGCCGAGGATTCAGTGCTGCTCAGGGAGGGCCTGACCCGGTTGCTGACCGACCGCGGGCACGACGTCGTGGCGGGGGTCGGGGACGGCGAGGCGCTGATCAAGACCATCACCGAGTTCGCCGCACAGGACGCGCTGCCGGACGTCGTGGTCGCGGACGTACGGATGCCGCCGACGCACACCGACGAAGGCGTGCGGGCGGCCGTGCAGCTGCGCAAGGCCCATCCGGGACTCGGTGTGCTCGTGCTGTCGCAGTACGTGGAGGAGCGCTACGCCACCGAACTGCTGGCCGGTTCGAGTCACGGCGTCGGCTATCTGCTCAAGGACCGGGTCGCCGAGGTGCGCGAGTTCGTGGACGCGGTGGTGCGGGTGGCCCAGGGGGGTACCGCGCTCGACCCGGAGGTCGTGGCGCAGCTGCTCGGCCGCAGCCGCAAGCAGGACGTGCTGGCCGGGCTGACGCCGAGGGAGCGGGAGGTTCTCGGGCTCATGGCCGAGGGCCGGACGAACTCCGCCATCGCCCGTCAGCTGGTGGTCAGCGACGGAGCCGTCGAGAAGCACGTCAGCAACATCTTCCAGAAACTCGGCCTGTCGCAAAGTGACGGGGATCACCGGCGTGTTCTGGCCGTCCTCACGTACCTGAACTCGTGACGAGCTGACAGTCTGTCAGTTGTCGAGCAGAACCAAAGGGTGAGCGGGGAGCGTCATTCACAGAAAGGACCCGGGGGCGGGAAAAATCGTGACAAGTCAGGGTGTCAGGCGTCTCAAAATCACGTCCATCATGTGAATGGCCCAAGGAAGGCGACCCTTACCGACGTAGGGTTGAAAAAGGAAGGGTCTTCGGGAAGGCCACTCCCGGACAGCCGCCTCAAAGGAGGTCCAGTTCAGTGACGAGCAAGGTCAGCAGCCCAACGGAACAGGCCGACGAAGCAGTCGTAGGAGAACAGCGCAAACCGCCGGGGGCGAAGGACGTCCGCCGGCTCGACCGGGTCATCATCCGGTTCGCGGGGGACTCCGGCGACGGTATGCAACTCACCGGCGACCGCTTCACATCGGAAACTGCGTCCTTCGGCAACGACCTCTCGACCCTGCCGAACTTCCCTGCCGAGATCCGCGCGCCCGCAGGCACCCTGCCGGGCGTTTCGTCTTTCCAACTGCACTTTGCCGACCACGACATCCTCACTCCGGGCGACGCGCCCAATGTCCTCGTGGCCATGAACCCGGCCGCCCTGAAGGCGAACATGGCCGATGTGCCGCGCGGCGCCGAGATCATCGTCAACACGGACGAGTTCACCAAACGGGCGATGCAGAAGGTCGGCTACGCGACCAACCCGCTGGAGGACGGCTCGCTGGACGGCTACAACGTCCATCCCGTCCCGCTCACGACGATGACCGTCGAGGCGCTCAAGGAGTTCGAGCTCTCCCGCAAGGAGGCCGAGCGTTCCAAGAACATGTTCGCGCTGGGTCTGTTGTCGTGGATGTACCACCGGCCGACCGAGGGAACCGAGAAGTTCCTGCGGACCAAGTTCGCCAAGAAGCCCGAGATCGCGGCCGCCAACCTCGTGGCGTTCCGGGCCGGTTGGAACTTCGGTGAGACGACAGAGGACTTCGCCGTCTCGTACGAGGTCGCTCCGGCCTCGAAGACCTTCCCGACCGGCACCTACCGGAACATCTCCGGGAACCTCGCCCTGTCGTACGGCCTGATCGCCGCTTCCCGGCAGGCCGATCTGCCGCTCTACCTGGGCTCTTACCCCATTACCCCGGCCTCCGACATCCTGCACGAGCTGAGCAAGCACAAGAACTTCGGGGTACGCACCTTCCAGGCCGAGGACGAGATCGCGGGCATCGGTGCCGCACTGGGCGCGGCCTTCGGCGGCTCGCTCGCGGTGACGACGACCTCCGGTCCCGGTGTGGCGCTGAAGTCGGAGACGATCGGGCTCGCCGTCTCCCTCGAACTGCCCCTGCTCGTCATCGACATCCAGCGCGGCGGACCGTCCACCGGCCTGCCGACCAAGACCGAACAGGCCGACCTGCTCCAGGCGATGTACGGGCGCAACGGCGAGGCCCCGGTGCCGATCGTCGCCCCGCGAACCCCGGCCGACTGTTTCGACGCGGCGATGGAGGCGGCCCGGATCGCGCTGACGTACCGGACGCCCGTACTGCTGCTCTCCGACGGTTACCTGGCCAACGGCTCCGAGCCGTGGCGCGTCCCGGATACCGACGAACTCCCCGATCTGCGCGTGCAGTTCGCCCAGGGTCCCAACCACACCCTGGACGACGGCACCGAGGTCTTCTGGCCGTACAAGCGCGACCCGCAGACTCTTGCCCGCCCGTGGGCCATCCCCGGAACACCCGGCCTGGAGCACCGGATCGGCGGCATCGAGAAGCAGGACGGCAGCGGCAACATCTCCTACGACCCGGCCAACCACGACTTCATGGTCCGTACCCGCCAGGCCAAGATCGACGGTATCGACGTCCCCGACCTCGAGGTCGACGACCCCACCGCGGGAACCGGGACAGCAGCCAACACCCTTGTCCTGGGCTGGGGTTCGACCTACGGGCCGATCACCGCGGCGGTCCGCCGGCTGCGCACCGCGGGGGAGCAGATCGCGCAGGCCCATCTGCGTCATCTCAACCCCTTCCCGCGGAATCTCGGCGCGGTGCTGAAGCGTTACGACAAGGTGGTGATCCCCGAGATGAACCTCGGTCAGCTCGCCACCCTCGTCCGGGCGAAGTATCTGGTGGACGCGCACTCGTACAACCAGGTCAACGGCATGCCGTTCAAGGCTGAGCAGCTCGCCGCGGCTCTCAAGGAGGCCATCGATGGCTGACACGTCAACGGAAGGCTCGGGCACGATCGAGGCGCTTTCTCTCGTCCCCAAGGCCGAGGCCAGGCAGTCCATGAAGGACTTCAAGTCCGATCAGGAAGTGCGCTGGTGCCCCGGCTGCGGTGACTACGCGATCCTCGCCGCCGTCCAGGGCTTCATGCCCGAACTCGGCCTGGCGAAGGAGAACGTCGTCTTCGTCTCGGGCATCGGCTGCTCGTCCCGCTTCCCGTACTACATGAACACCTACGGGATGCACTCCATCCACGGCCGCGCTCCCGCCATCGCGACCGGGCTCGCCTCCTCGCGCCGCGACCTGTCCGTGTGGGTCGTCACCGGTGACGGCGACGCCCTGTCCATCGGCGGCAACCACCTGATCCACGCCCTGCGCCGCAATGTGAACCTGAAGATCCTGCTCTTCAACAACCGTATCTACGGCCTGACGAAGGGCCAGTACTCCCCGACGTCCGAGGTCGGCAAGATCACCAAGTCGACGCCGATGGGTTCGCTGGACGCGCCCTTCAACCCGGTGTCGCTGGCGATCGGCGCGGAGGCGTCCTTCGTGGCCCGGACCGTGGACTCGGACCGCAAGCACCTCACCGACGTGCTGCGGCAGGCGGCCGCCCACCCCGGTACCGCCCTGGTGGAGATCTACCAGAACTGCAACATCTTCAACGACGGCGCCTTCGAAGTCCTCAAGGACAGGCAGCAGGCCGAGGAAGCCGTCATCCGCCTCGAACACGGGCAGCCCATCCGCTTCGGCACCGACGGCGCCCGCGGGGTGGTCCGCGACCAGCGCACCGGTGACCTCAAGGTCGTCACCGTGACCCCCGAGAACGCCTCGCAGATCCTCGTCCACGACGCGCACACCGCGTCCCCGACCACCGCGTTCGCGCTGTCCCGGCTCGCCGACCCCGACACCCTGCACCACACGCCCATCGGGGTGTTCCGCTCGGTGGACCGACCGGTCTACGACACGCAGATGGCCGACCAGCTCGACGCGGCCATCGAACAGAACGGCAAGGGCGACCTCGCCGCGCTCCTCGCGGGCGGCGACACCTGGACGGTCGTCGGCTGAGCCCGTCCGCGGGCGGATTCCGTCAAGCCCGCCCACAGGCGGATTCCGTCCGCGGGCGGATTCCGTCCGCAGGCGGCAGGCGGATTCCGTCCGCAGGCGGTATTCACAGGCTTTCTACGAGGCCCGGGCCCTGAGTGCCCGGGCCTCGTCGTATGCGCCGCGGGCACGCTCGACGTCGGCCATGCGCTCATTGGTCCACAGCGCCAGCGACCGCACCTGCTCGGCGGCCTCGCGGCCCAGGTCGGTGAGGGAGTAGTCGACGCGCGGCGGGATGACCGGCTTGGCGTCGCGGTGGACGAGGCCGTCGCGCTCCAGGGTCTGCAGGGTCTGGGTGAGCATCTTCTCGCTGACCCCTCTCCCGACCCTGCCGACCGCCCGGCGCAGCTCGCTGAAGCGGTACGAACGCTCCAGGAGCTCGATCAGGACGAGGACACCCCAGCGGCTGGTGACATGTTCCAGGACCAGACGGTAGGGGCACATCGCCTCGCCGGCGTCGTACCCGTCCGCTGCCTTGTTACTTACGGCCATACCAGTACCTTACTTCAAGGTGGGTACTTTCCAATAGTTAGTGCAGCTCCTAGGGTGAGTGACATCCGCACCCCACAAGGAGATGTACGTCATGAGCATCGTCGTCACCGGAGCCACCGGACACCTCGGCCGTCACGTGGTCGAGCAGCTGCTGGAGAAGGTCCCCGCCGAGCAGATCACCGCGGTCGTGCGGGACGAGTCCAAGGCCGCCGACCTCGCGGCCCGCGGCGTACGGCTCGCGGTCGCCGACTACAACACGCCGGAGACCTTCGACGGCCTGTTCTCCGCCGGTGACAAGGTGCTGCTGATCTCGGGCAACGAGTTCGACAAGGGCCGCGTCGAGCAGCACCGGGTCGTCATCGACGCGGCCAAGGCGGCCGGGGTCTCCCTGCTCGCCTACACCAGCGCCCCCGGCAGCCTGACGGCCGCGCTGGCCGACGACCACCGCGCCACCGAGGAGGTCCTGCTCACCGCCGGACTGCCCTACACGCTGCTGCGCAACGGCTGGTACCACGAGAACTACACCGAGAACCTCGCCCCCGTCCTCGCGCACGGCGCCGTCGTCCAGGCCGCCGGCGAGGGCCGGGTCGCCTCCGCCTCGCGCGCCGACTACGCGGCAGCCGCGGTCGCGGTGCTGACCGGCGAGGGGCACGAGAACAAGACGTACGAGCTGAGCGGCGACGAGGCGTGGGGCTTCGCCGAGTACGCCGCCGAGCTGAGCCGGCAGACCGGCAAGGAGATCGTCTACAACCCCGTCTCCCCCGAGGCCTTCACCGGGATCCTGACCGGCGCCGGGCTGCCCGAGGTGTTCGCCGGGATCCTCGCGGGCGTCGACACCTCCATCGAGAAGGGCGAGCTGGCCGTCACCACCCGCGACCTGTCCCGCCTGGCGGGCCGTCCGACCACGCCGATCGCCGAGTCCGTCGCGGCGGCACTGAAGGGCTGACGTCCGGGCGGGCGCCGGGCACGGGTCCCGCACACCCCACCCCCCGCCTGTCATGACCGTATGGCGATACGGGCATGACAGGCGGGGGTGTGCGGCGCTACCTTCTTTCATGCTGCACGGAAGTTCCCCGATCGCACGGGAGCTCCGGAGCGCGGGGGGCGCGACAGGCGTCCGCGATCGTGGAAGAAGGAGACGCCGGTGGCCGGGAAGTCGAGGGGCGAGCAGCGCACAGGTCTGCTGAACGGCTTCGCGGCGTACGGGATGTGGGGGCTCGTCCCCCTCTTCTGGCCGCTGCTGAAGCCCGCCGGAGCGGTCGAGATCCTCGCCCACCGGATGGTGTGGTCGCTGGCGGTGGTCGGGGTCGTACTGCTCGTGATGCGGCGCTGGGCCTGGGCGGGCGAACTGCTGCGGCAGCCGCGCAAGCTGGCTCTGATCACGATCGCGGCGGCGGTCATCACCGTCAACTGGGGCGTCTACATCTGGGCGGTCAACTCCGAGCACGTGGTCGAGGCCTCGCTCGGCTACTTCATCAACCCCCTGGTCACCATCGCGATGGGCGTGCTGCTTCTCAAGGAGCGGCTGCGGCCGGTGCAGTGGGCCGCCGTCGGCGTCGGCCTCTCGGCCGTCCTCGTCCTGACGATCGGCTCCGGCCGCCCTCCGTGGATCTCCCTCTGCCTCGCCTTCTCATTCGCCACGTACGGCCTGGTGAAGAAGAAGGTCAACCTCGGCGGCGTCGAGTCGCTCGCCGCCGAGACCGCGATCCAGTTCCTGCCGGCGCTGGCGTATCTGCTGTGGCTGGGCTCGCACGGCGACGCGACGTTCGCCGCGCAGGGGCCGGGGCACGCCGCGCTGCTCGCGGCGACCGGCGTGGTGACGGCGATCCCCCTGGTCTGCTTCGGCGCCGCCGCGATCCGCGTGCCGCTGTCCACCCTGGGCCTCCTCCAGTACATGGCCCCGGTGTTCCAGCTCCTCCTCGGGATCTTCTACTTCCACGAGGCCATGCCGGCCGAGCGGTGGGCCGGGTTCGCGCTGGTGTGGCTCGCGCTGTCGCTCCTGACGTTCGACGCGCTGCGCGCCGCGCGGCGGGGTGCGCGCGCCCTGCGGGAGTCGGCCCGCGCGACCGGGTCCGCGACAGCCGCTGATGCCGTGGGTACGACCGCCGCTGGTGCCGTCGGTACGACTGCCCATGCCGTGGGTACGACTGCCGATGTCGTGGGTACCGCCACCGAGGTCGCGGGAGTCACCACCGACGTCGCGGGAGTCGCAGCCGTGGCCGCGGGTCCCGCCAGGTCGTCCGGGTCGGCCGGCACGTCTTAGCAAGCGGGCGGACTCGCCCGGGGCGAAGCGACAGGGCCTGCCCTCGTACGACATGCAGGGCCTGCCGTCGTACGACATCAGGGTCGGCCCCGGCGATTCCGTTGCCCGCCCCGTGGTGGAACCACTATGAGTGGCTCCATGACGCCGAATCCCGTGCCCGCACCCGCGCCCGTCCCCGTCCCCGTCCCCGTCCACTGGAAACTCGTCATCGACTCCGCCGATCCGCACGCACAGGCCGACTTCTGGTCCGCCGCGCTCGGTTACGCGGTCGAGGACAACAGCGCCTTCATCGAGCAGTTGCTGGGCCTCGGCGCCCTCCCGGCCGAGGCCACCGTCGACTTCCACGGCCGCCCGGCCTTCCGGGACCTGATCGCCGTACGGCATCCCGACGACCCGTACGACAAGGAACGCGGCACCGGTCTCGGGCGGCGCCTGCTCTTCCAGCGGGTTCCCGAGCTCAAGACCGGCAAGAACCGGCTCCACCTCGACCTGCACCCCGGCGAGGGGCGGCGCGCCGATGAGGTAGGGCGTCTGACGTCGCTGGGGGCGAGTGTGCTGCGGGAGATGAAGGAGCCGGCGGGCGAGTGGGTCGTGATGGCGGACCCCGAGGGAAACGAGTTCTGCGTCCACTGACGCAGGGACCGCCGCTCGCCGCCGCCGGACCTGTTACCTCCCGTTCCGTTCCCTCCCGTTCCGATCCCTCCCGTTCCGATCGTCACTCTCCATGGGCACGAGGTGTCCAGGTGTAAGGGTTGTCCACCACGACATGGGCGCGGTCGGCGAGGCGGCCCATGCGGGTGCGGGCCGATTCGAGTTGTTCGAGGTCGTCGGCGGCGGGACCGTCGTCGGCCGTGAGCTCGGTCCACACGCCGATCAGATCGCGCCCCAGGTGCAGCCCCTGGAGGGGGTCGCGGACAGCACGCCACGCGGTGGCCGCGCTCTGGACGTTGCCGTAGGCGGCCCCCGTGTCCCGGTGGCGTCGGCGGACCCTCGCGAGATCCAGTGACAGGTGGAACGACCTGAGGGCGTCACCGGCCAAGTAAGCGATGTACGCGGTCAGTTCGCGTAGTTTCAGAACCTCGGGGTGTTCCTGGCCCAGCGACTGCGCCGCCTCCGCGACGGCGCGCTCCGCCATCCCCGCGGCGGACTCGATACGGCCCATCTTCACGGCCTCGTTGATCCGGGCGACGGGCTCCGCAAGGAACGCCGACGCGGGGTCCCGTTCCGGACCCGGCTCCTGCGGACTCGGCGCGAGCACCGCCTCGGCGACGGCGTCGAAGCCGCGCACGGGAGCGGGCTTCGGCTCCGGTTCCCGCTCCGGAGCCAGCAGCGACAAGGCCTCCATCGCGGAAGCAGGCTTCCGCGCGGGGGCGGCCGCCGTCGACTCGGGCTCAGGCTTCCGCTCCCCGGCGGCCGCCTGCGATTCGTGGGCGGCCATCCAGCCAGGGGCGGGCTTCGACTCCAGGACGGAGCCGATCAGCGGGGCCGGACCGAACTTCCCCATCGGGGTGGGCGTCGGGGCGGACGTCGCGGTGGGCGTCGACTCCGGCGCCGCCCGCAGCACATGCGTCGACGCGGCCCCGGGCAACGGCTTCGGTTCCGGTACGGCCCTCAGCGCGAAGGTGGACGGCGTGGGAGCACCGGGCGCGGCGGGCCCGCCCGCGGGCACCGGCTCGGGGCCGGAGGCAGGAGCGACGGCACTGCTCGCCGAACCAGCCCCCGCACCGGCGACCTGGCCGGAGTCCGCCTCCACGACCGGCTCGGGCATCGCCGCGGGGGCGGTCGCGGGCGCGGACTCCCGGGGAGGCAGAGGCGCCGGCTGCGGCTCCGGAGCGAACTCCGGGCGAGCCGGCGGCTCGGGCGCGACCTGCGGCACAAACTCCGCCGTCACTGCGGGCCCAGGACTCCGCGCAGGCGCGAGCTGCGGCTCCGGAGCGAACTCCGGCGACGCCACGGACGCGGGCTGCGGCTGCGGCTGCGGCTGCGGCACGAACTCGGCGGTCACGGCGGGTTCGCGCATGCGCGCGGGCGCAGGCTGGGGCGCGGGAGCGAACTCCGGGGGTGCGGGAGGCGCGGACTTGGGCGGG
The DNA here is from genome assembly GCF_042871525.1 of Streptomyces sp. NPDC005784. NCBI lineage: Bacteria > Bacillati > Actinomycetota > Actinomycetes > Kitasatosporales > Streptomycetaceae > Streptomyces > Streptomyces sp. NPDC005784. Next base: position 190,818 of record NZ_JBIAIQ010000011.1, on the reverse strand, counting down.
AGCGCAGGTTCCGGTGCGGGTGCGGGCGCGGGCGCCGTCTCGGGCCTCCTCGCCGGGGCCGACGGGGTGCCGCTCTCCGGTCCCGGAGCCGGCCGCGCATGCGGTTCCGGTACCGACCGCAGGGCGTACGTCGCCTTGTCCCGGCGCGGGGCAACCGGTGTCTCCGGAGCCTGCGCCGACCCCTCGGCGGACACCGGGGCGGGCGGAAGCGGCGGAGCCGGCGACTCCGGACGCCGCTGGGCCGGAGGCTGGGGGCGCTCCTGAACCGGGAAGTACGGGCGCTCCTCAACCCCGGAGCGCGGGTGGTCCTGAGCCGACGGCCTCGGGTCTTCCAAGCCCGGGGGCTGCGGGCGCTCCTGCGCCGGGGGCCGCGGGTGGTGGTCCTGCGCCGGGGGCTGGGAGAAGTTGCGGGCTGCGGGCTGGGAGCGGCCCTCGGCCGGAGAGTGCCGGTGTTCCTGGGCCGGAAGGTGCGGGTGCCCGTCGGGCCGCCGCATGGGCGGCGCGGGGGGCGCGGGCGGCGCCACGCGTTCCGGCTCCCCCGTGTAGCGGCTGGAGCCGTCGACGTGCACCTGGAGCGGTACGACAAAGCCGATGCGTTCGTCGTGGATGGTGGCGAGAACCGGGTGACCGGTGGCGAGGGCGAGGCGGTGGAGGTGATTCAGGATCGCGCCCTGGACCGTCTCACCTGGCGCGGGCACGACCGGCACCCCCCCGACCGTGGCACCGCTCCGGGCCCCCGCGGCACCACGGACCGCAGGCCCCGCCGCGTCCGCCGACGCCGGTACGTGGACCTCGATCGGCGTCATCCCGGTGGTCGGCTGACCCCCGGTACCGCCCGCCGAGCGCTGCCGCTTGAGTTCCCGCTTCTGTTCGCGGCTGAGTCGAGACATCGGTTCCCTCACGAAGGGGTGGTCGAGGACGAGGACGAAGAGAGGGACGGGGGCGGGGACGGGGCCGAAGACATCATCGAAGTCGAAGGCCAGGACGAAGTCGAGGGCGCGGAGGATGCCGACTGGGCCGACGGGGCCGCCGCCTGCGCCGTCGTCACCTCGGAGAGGTGCCACGGCCGGCCACCACCCGCCCGGGTGAGTTCGAGGTGGACGTTCGCGCGCGGGCCCGCGCCCGTCCAACTGCCGCGGCCCTGGGACGCGCCCTCCACGAACAGGGCGCGGTAGGCCGGGACGGCGGTATCGGCGGGGTCGTCGGCGTCACCGTCCGCGGTCACGTCGACCGTGCTCCACGTCCGGTGACCGGCCCAGCTGTTCCACTCGTCGCCCGCCCCGCTCGCGGGGTGGTACGACCGCTCGACCGCGGCCGCGGCCTCGGTGTACCAGCGGGCCGAACGCGGCACGGCATCGTGCGGACCGTAGTCGTACTTCGTGTCATGTCCGTACGCCACCTCCGCCCACGCCTCCGATATTTCCGTCGCGTCCGTCGCGTCCGTCCCGTCCGTCGCGTTGACGCCAGACGGGCTCGGCACGTGTGCGTCCGCGCCCAGCGGCCCTGCCCGACGAAAGGGGTACCTTCGGTGCCACGGACGGCACCGCGGAAGGCGACGAACCCTGCGCGCCCATCGCATCACGATGGTCCCGCAAGCCACAGCCCGTCAACGCCAGTACCCCGGTCACGGACACGACCGCCGAGGCGGCGCCCGCCCCGTCGCGCTTCCCAGCACGAACTCCCGTGCGTTTGCCCGTACGGACTCCCGTGCGCATGCCCGTACAGACGCTCGCACGGGCCCCGCACGAGCCTCCGTACCTGTTCAGGTACGCGCGCGCCTCCGCGCCAGTACCCGTACCCCTCCGTGTCGTCCTCATCCTCCCCTCCCTCCTCACTTCAGCCCCGGCCAGGGTGCCGGATCCGCGTACTCGCGGAGCGGCGTCACATTCCGGTTGTGTACACCCAGTCGAGTCTCTCGGCTCCCACCCGATCCCCGCGTCACCGCGGCGTCACAGACTCGTCCCAGGAACCCACGTCCCGTTACCAACTCGTCCGGGCGCCAGGAGGATCGGCGAACGGACGAGGGAAGAGAGCACCCATGCGGGGGATCGAGGGGGCGGCGATGCGGGCGGACGAAGGAGTGGCCGAGCCCGGGAGCGAAGGAGTGCCGACGCGCGGGAGCGACGGCGCGGCGGCCCGCGTGAGCGAGCCACGGGGGCCTGGCGGGCCCGAGGTATGGATTCGCGGGCCGGTCGACGAACCGGAACAACCGCGACAGCCGTACGAGGAGGACCGGCAGCTCGTCGTGAGCGCACGGACGTTCTCCTGGGTCGCCACCCATGGCGGAGCCGGCGCCTCCACGCTCGCCACCGTCTTCGGCGGCCATGACGCGGGCCGCAATTGGCCCCGTCCGGACCAGGGCGAACCGGCCTCGGTGCTGCTCGTCGGGCGTACGCACGCGACGGGTCTGGATGCCGTCCTGCACACCCTCGACATCTTCCGGCGCGGCGACGCGCCGCCGGGACTCGATCTCGACGCCATCGTCCTGGTCGCGGACGCGCCCGGCCGTCTGCCGCGTCAGCTCACCCAGCGCGTCAAAGTGATCAACTCGGTCATAGACGTCTACCGGGTGCCGTGGATGCCCGCATGGCGCACCGGCGACCTCATCGGACCGCTGCCGCGCGAGACCTCGTCGCTGGCCCGGCTGACCGGCAGATCCGCAGCATGACCGCCCCGCGCACGATCGCCGCCGCAACGTCGGCCTGGATGATTACATGCGTGCACATATATTGTTCACGCGTGTAATCGACGTCGTTCGTGGCGCGCATCCCTGGGGGAACCATGACCCGCCAATTCCTGTTCGTGCTCGGCAGCAGCCGCAGTGGTGGCAACACCGAGTCGCTGGCCCGCGAGGCCGCCGAGCAGTTGCCCGCCGATTTCGAGCAGCGCTGGCTGTCCCTGGCCGAGCATCCGCTCCCCGACTTCGTGGACCTGCGGCGGGACAGCGACCATGTGCGCCCTCCTGCCGCGGGGAACCCCGCGATGCTGCTCGACGCCACGCTCGCGGCCACCGACATCGTGATCGCCTCGCCGCTGTACTGGTACTCGGTGTCCGGGCTGACCAAGCGCTACCTGGACTACTGGTCGGGCTGGCTGCGCACGCCCGGTGTCGACTTCAAGGCCGCCCTGGCCGGGCGCACGCTCTGGGGCGTCACCGCGCTCGCGCACAAGGAGCCGGAGGTCGCCGACCCGCTGATCGGCACGCTGAACCACACCGCGGCGTACATGAAGATGCGCTTCGGCGGGGTCCTGCTCGGCAACGGCAGCGGGCGCGGCGACGTGTTGAACGACACCGAGGCACTGGCGCGCGCGAAGACCTTCTTCGCGCAGGAACCGCCCCTCGCCCGCTTCCCGTACGAGGCGTGAGGCGCCCGTCGTACCGGCGGTGATGTCCCCGTCTAAGCCGTGATGTCCTTCGCCGTGAACCGCGCCCACGCCGCCGAGCCGAACACGGCGGCGTACAGCCCCTGGAGGCCGAGGTTGTGGACCAGGTCGTCCCAGTAGACGGGGTCGCGCATGAGGTCGGCGAAGGACAGCCAGTAGTGGGAGAAGAAGTACGGCTGGAACGCGTGCAGCTGGGGGATCTGGTCGAGGATCTGGACGGTGATGACGAGTCCGACCGTCGCCGCCATGGCCGCGATGCCGCTGTTGGTGAGGGTGGAGACGAACAGGCCGAGCGCGGCGACACCGGTCAGTGACGCGGCGACGACGAGGGCGATGAGCAGGGCTCGGCCGAGTCCCTCGGCGAAGCTGATGCGGGTCCCGGAGATGGTGGTCAACTCGCCCAGCGGGAACAGCAGGGCGCCCACCGCGAACGCCGAGACCGCCACCACCAGAGTCGCCACCAGGCAGAACGTCATCGTCGTCGCGTATTTCGTGAGCAGCAGCCGGGTGCGGCCGGCGGGCGCGACGAGGAGATAGCGCAGGGTGCCTGCGTTGGCCTCGCCGGCGATCGCGTCGCCCGCGACGACACCGATCGCCATCGGCAGGAAGAAGGGGAGTGTCACGGCCAGCGCGGTGAACACCAGGAACAGGCCGTTGTTGGTGATCTGCGCGATGAACGCGGGTCCCTCACCGCCGCCACCGCCCGCGGTCGAGCCGCCTCTCGTCTCGACCTTGATGGCGATGCCGATCAGGATCGGCACGGCCGCGAGCACGCCGAGCAGCGCGATCGTCCGCCAGCGCCGGAACGTGGTGACGAGTTCGTTGCGGAAGAGTCCGAGGGTCCACAGCGGGCTCGGCGTCCGTCCGGCCCTCGCCTCCGCCGTCACTCCCGCCCGCGTCGCCGTCCGGCTCGATCCTCGGCCTTCTCCCGACCCCGCTGCCGGTCTCGCGCGCGTCCCTGTCCCTGCCTCTGCCGTTGCCCCCGTCCCTGTCCCTGCCGTTGTCGCTGCCCCTGTCTCTGTCTCCGTCTCCGTGTTCATGTCTGTCTCTGTGTCCGACTTCGGCAGACTCTCAGCCCGCGACATCGAAACCCTCCCCGGTCAGCGCCACGAACGCGTCCTCCAGCGAGGCCCGTTCCACTCCGAAGCCGCGGACCCGGACGCCTGCAGTGACCAACGCGGCGTTCAGTTCGGCGAGTTCGCGGTCGGGGGGCTCCGCGGTCACTCCCGTCTCGGTCACGACGAGATCGGCGACGCCCTGCTCCTTGAGGATCCGCGCCGCGTCCCCCGCGTCAGGGGTGGTCACCACCAGCCGGCCCCGCGCACCTGCCGCCAGGTCGGCCACCGGGCCCTGGGTGATGAGCCGCCCCTGGGCCATCACGGCCGCGTGTGTGCAGACCTGCTCGATCTCGTCGAGGAGGTGCGAGGAGAGGAAGACGGTCGTACCGTCGGAGGCCAACTCCCTCACCAGCGAGCGGATTTCGCGCATGCCCTGGGGATCGAGACCGTTGGTCGGCTCGTCCAGGACGAGCAGCCGGCGGGGCTGGAGCAGCGCGGCCGCGAGTCCGAGCCGCTGCTTCATGCCCAGGGAGTACGCCTTCGCCTTCTTGCCCGCGGCGGCGGTCAGTCCGACCCGGTCCAGGGCGGTCGCGACGCGTGTCCGCCGGGTACGGGGATCGGCGGCCGGGTCGGCGGCGTCGTACCGGACGAGGTTGTCCCGCCCGGAGAGGAAGCCGTACAGGGCAGGGCCCTCGATCAGCGCCCCGACGTGCGGGAGCACGGCCCGCGTGGACCGGGGCATGGGCTGCCCCAGCACCCGTGCGGTGCCCGAGGTCGGCTCGATCAGGCCCATCAGCATGCGGATGGTGGTGGTCTTGCCCGAGCCGTTCGGCCCGAGGAAGCCGAAGACGCTGCCCGCCGGGACGGTCAGGTCCAGGCCGTCGACGGCGAGCTGTCCGCCGCGGTACCGCTTGCTCAGCGCGCGGGTGGCGATCACCGCGTCCTCGGCGGACACGGAACCCACGTCTCCCCCTCCGTACGCGGGCACGGCACCCGTGTCTCCCGTCTCCCGAGCGGGCACGGCGCCGCTGCCTCCCACCCCCCGAGCGGGCACGGCATCGCTGCCTCCCGCTCCCCGCGCGGTCACGGCTCCGGTACCGTCCGGCTCCCGGGCAGGCACCGTGCGGGCGCTCCCCGCCCGGTCGGCGGGGACAGCAGCGCCCGCGGCCTGCGCCGTCGGATCATCGGGCTCGACGGCGGACAGCTCCTCCATGGGCTCCCTCGGTTCGACTCGCCTGGGACCTACTGGGCCGCGTTGGCCGCCTTCACCAGCGCGGCCTTGGTGACGGCACCGGCGTACACCTTGCCGTCGTCGGTGATCAGCGCGTTGACCAGGCGGGTCGAGAAGACCGTGCCCGAGCCGAACTTGCCGGTGACGTGGTCGCCGAGGGAGTTCAGGAACCCGTCGACGTTGCTGTTGCCTGTCTTGCCGGACGCGCCGGACGGCAGGCCCTTGCCACCGGTGTTGAACACGGCGATGGAGTTCCAGCCCTTGCCGATGGTCTGCAGACCGTCGGGGCCCTTGGCCGTTCCCTCGTGGCCCTTCGGCAGCGACTTCTCCATGCGCTTCGGCTCGTCGCCCTTCGCGCCCTTCGACTCGCCGCCCTTCGCGCCGTTCAGTCCGTCGCCCTCGGTGACCTTCGCGCCCTTCGGCGGGGTGAAGGCGAACGTCGAGGCGGCCGGCCGGGAGAAGTCGACCTGGGTGAAGCCCGCGTCCACGACGGCCGCGCCGCCGCTCGCCGGGGTCAGCGTGAACTTCAGCGGCAGCCCCGTCTTCGCGTCCACCGCAATGCTGATCGCGCCGACCGTGGTGCCGGACTGCCTGGGCTTGATGACCAGCTTGTAGGCGTCGCGGCCCGCGACGTGCGCGGTGCCGTCGACGGTCACGGAGGTCGTGTCGTCCACGGACTTGAGCGCCTCGTCGGCGAAGTCCTTGGGAGTGGCCGGGACATCCCGCGGCGCCTTCCCCTTGGTGCCCTCGTCGGCGCGCCCGGACTCGGCGGACGTCGCGTGGTAGACCTCGTTCGACTTGCTGTCGTACCCCCACACGTCCTTGCCGTTGTGGATGAGGCTGTACTCGGCGGCGTTGTCCAGCAGGGAGACCTTGCCCTTGTCCGGGCCGTCGGCAGCGACGCGCAGCGTGTGCGTGCCCGAGGCCAGTTCGAGGATCTTGGACTGCGGGTCGGCGGAGGAGCCGCCGTGGCCCCCGGCCGCGCCGGACATGAGGCCGCTCTCCAGACCACCCAGGTTGGGCAGTCCGAGATCGGTACTGATCTTGACCGTGCCGGACAGCTGCTGCACGTCCGACTTGGCGATCTTCTCGATGAGTTGCTGTGCGGTGACCTTCGGAAGGTTGGGGTCCCCGGAGTCGGCGAGTGCCGGGACGAGCCCGATCGTCGCCGCCGCCACCCCCACCACCGCGACCGGAACGACGTACCGCGCGGCCTTGCGTCGCCCGGCGAGCATGTCGTCGGCCTCTGCGGCCCTCGCGCTGTCGTCGGATTCGTACGGTGCCATGTGTGCCTTACCTCCGTCGTCGGCGGCGGCCCTGCCCTCGTTCCGTGCTCCCACCCCTAAGCCGCCATTCTCACCCGAACCGGTGAGGAGTGGTGTTCTCCATCTGACCAAATACACCGGATGGATGCGTCAACCCCCGGGCTCAACTCCGCGTAGTCCTGCGGTATGACGTGAGAGGGCGGTGCCTCCCCCGACCCGTAGGGGTCGTGCCGGGAAGGCACCGCCCTGGCCGCGCACCCGACCGGATTACTGCCGCACCGGGCGCTCGCCTCAGCGCTGCACGAACACGTAGTCCGCCCGGTAGGGGACGCCCACGATCGCGCCCGGCGAGCAGGACCCGGCCGGGGCCACGCCGCCCACGGTGTTCAGGCGCAGGATCTCCTGCGTGCCGGCGAGGAGGCCGTGATGCCTGCCGGACTGCGTGGCCCTGAGGTCGAGCTCGGGAATGTTCGTCGCGCCGTTCGGGGTCTTCGCGATCAGCGTGCCGGTGACAGCGCTGCGGTCCGGCGCGATCCACTGCGGGGTACCGGAGTTGGGCTTCACGAACGAGTGGGCGATGTGACCGCCGAGCAGGGCCGCGACATCGCGCTGGGCGAAGGCGTAGCCACCGTCGTCGGTCGGCTTGCACTCGTAGATCTGCTCGCCCTTGACCACGGACGCCTGGAAGTTGTGCCGCGCGTTCCGGAAGTCGAACGTGCCGGTGACCTTGTGGAGCTGGCCGCGGACGGCTCCGCCCGGGAACTCGGCGGTGTGCAGATTGGCGTAGAACGAACCGGGGTCGGTCTTCAGCGTGTCGAGCAGGGCCGTGTCCTCGACCTTGACGGTCCCGACGACGCTGTGGCCCTTGATCCCGTCGAGCAGCTTGCTGAAGTCGATCTTGACGCCGCCGTTGGTGCCCCTGGCGCCCTGGTGGATGTGGAGCATGGTGGGCCTGCCGGTACCGCGCCAGGTCACGGCGACGGACACCTTGTTCCCCTTGACCTTGATGAACTCCAGTGCGGCGCCGTCCTTGTCGCCGACGGCGGGGCCGCCCTGGACCGGCACTTCATTGGCGCCGCGCAGGCTCGCGGCGAGGACGGTGCCACCGCTGCCGCCCATGATTCCGTGCTGTGCGACGACGGTCCGGTCGTCGTGCCCCGGGTGGCTCATGCCGCTGCTCCCGCTGTGGCTCGCGCCGGCACTCCTGCCGTGGCCGCCGTGGTCGGCGGCGACCGCCGGGATGACGGCGGCGGCGACACCCGCCGCGGCGGCCACCGCGACACCGGTCAGGATCAGGCTCTTGCGACGCGTCGTGAACGTGGCGTTCGATCCCATGATTCTGTTTTCTCCCCGTAACTCGGCCGACGCCCCCTGCGTCAGCTTCTGTGCAGGAGTACGGACCCGGTCCGATCCTGGACTCATTCCAAGTGTGTGATGCCGGTCACATCGCATCACATCGCCAGAACCCACCAAATCCGGCGGAGATTCGAGTGAAAACCGGTGCGAATCCGTACTTACGGTTGGCAGCGAAAGGGATCACCCAGCAGTCCAGGGAATCGAGGGATCGCCATGCTCGCCATCAAGCACATCACCGGATACGCCGCCACGGGCGCCGCCGTCCTGGCGCTCACGCTCGCCGGATGCGGAGGGGGAGGCGGAGGCAGCAAGAGCAGCTCCACGCCGAGCAGCAGCTCCACACAGAGCAGCGGCTCCGCGGGATCCGCGACGCTGAACACCGCCAATATCGCGAAACTGGGCACGGTCGTGACCGACAGCAAGGGATTCGTCCTGTACCGCTTCGACGCGGACTCGGCGAACCCGACCAGGATCAGCTGTTACAACACCTGCGCCACGGTCTGGCCGGCTGCCACGGCCAAGGGCAGCGTGACCACGAACGGCATCGACAAGAGCCTGGTCTCCACGGCGAAACGTACCGACGGCAGCACTCAGATCACCCTCGCCGGCTGGCCCCTCTACCGCTACTCCAAGGACGCCGAGCCGAAGGAGGCCTACGGCCAGGGAGTGGACGGAACGTGGTTCGCCGTGACGCCCAGCGGAGCGAAGATCACCACACCCGCATCGGCAAGTCCGGCGCCGACGTCGACCTCCACGAACACGGGGGGAGGCGGAGGCTACTGACAGCCGCACCGGCGCACCAACTGGCCGGTCTCAGCCGACCCTGTGCACCACCCGGCCGATTCGGCAGGCCGTCTCGGGCAACCCGACCGCCTCGGGCAACCCATTGCACATCCGACCGCCCCAGCCGACCGCCTCGGGCAACTCATCGCACACCCGACCGCCCAAGTCGGCCCGGTGCACCACCCGGCCGTCTCGGCCGCACCGGTGCTCCACCCGGCCGGTCTCAGCCGGCCCGGTGCACCACGGCGTCCACGAGTTCGACCAGCGAGGCCTTCGCGTCGCACTCGCGCAACGGGGCCAGCGCGGCGCGCGCTTCCTCGGCGTAGCGCACGGTGTCCCGGCGCGCCTGCTCCAGCGCGGGGTGCTCCCGCAGCCGGGCCAGCGCCTCCGCGTGCCGCGCGTCGTCCGTCAGGTCGGAGGCCAGCAGCTCGCACAGCGCGATGTCCTCGGCGAGCCCCAAGCGCTCCGCGCGCTCACGCAGTCGCAGCACCGGCAGCGTGGCGATGCCCTCGCGCAGATCGGTGCCCGGCGTCTTGCCGGACTCGTGCGAGTCGGACGCGATGTCGAGGACGTCGTCCGCGAGCTGGAAGGCGACGCCCAGCCGCTCGCCGTACTGCGTCAGCACGTCCACGACCGTCTCGTCGGCCCCTGACATCATCGCCCCGAACCGGCACGCGACGGCGACCAGCGATCCGGTCTTGCCACCGAGCACATCGAGGTAGTGATCGACCGGATCGCGGCCGTCGCGCGGCCCCGCGGTCTCCAGGATCTGTCCGGTCACGAGCCGCTCGAACGCCTCGGCCTGGATCCGGACGGCCTCGGGTCCGAGGTCGGCCAGGATGTACGAGGCGCGGGCGAAGAGGAAGTCACCGGTGAGGACGGCCACCGAATTGCCCCAGCGGGCGTTGGCGCTGTCCACCCCGCGCCGCACTTCCGCCTCGTCCATCACGTCGTCGTGGTACAGCGTGGCGAGATGGGTCAGCTCGACGACGACGGCCGAGGGCACGACACCCGGCGCGTAGGGGTCACCGAACTGTGCGGCGAGCATCACGAGCAGCGGCCTGAACCGCTTTCCGCCGGCCCGCACGAGGTGCTGGGCGGCTTCCGTGATGAAGGGGACCTCGCTCTTGGTGGCTTCGAGCAAACCCTCCTCGACAGCCGCCAATCCGGCCTGGACATCGGCTTCGAGAGCCTGGTCCCGCACGCTCAGCCCGAACGGCCCGACGACGGTCACGAGAGGTTCTCCTGTCTGCTGACGATCACATGGCGAACTCGGTCGATCATTCGGTCGATGACACGGTTTGTCGATGTGTCGCTGCCATCACTCAAGTCAGCGTATCCGGTCACGTTTCGATCACCACGAGCGCCCACCGTCCCCCGGCCGACTTCGCTCCGCCAGCAGGTATGCGGGAGTACACCCGGAAGGCACACGGGAAGCACCTGCGTGCCCCAACGGCGGGTACCCCGACTTGCGGGCGCCACCCGATCACCGACGGTATGTTCATGATCAGATGATGTGAACCGATATGCGACGGCATGCGGCGAAGCACTCGGAAGGGGTTGCTGTGCCCCATAGCTCCGCCCACCCCCCGTCCGTCCCGGACGTGACGCTCCCCGCCTCCCGGGCGCGCCGCACGACGCACACCGTCCACTGAGGTGACGCTCATGCACATCCGTACGTCCTTCCCCTACGAGACCACTCATGAGGACGTCCTCGTCCCCCTCTCGGACGGCACCCGTCTGTACGCCCGGATCTGGCGTCCGCTGACCGAGGAGCCCGTACCGGCGCTCCTGGAGTACCTCCCGTACCGCCTGACCGACTGGACGGCCCCGCGGGACTGGCAGCGGCATCCTTGGTACGCCGGCCACGGCTACGCCTCCGTCCGCGTGGACGTGCGCGGCCACGGCAACTCGGAGGGCACACCGCGGGACGAGCGCTCCGGGACCGAGCCGGACGACGGCGTGGAGGTGGTCTCCTGGCTGGCCGCCCAGCCCTGGTGCACCGGCCGGGTCGGCATGTTCGGGATCTCCTGGGGCGGCTACACCTCCCTCCAGATCGCGGCCCGCGCGCCCGAGCCGCTCAAGGCGGTCGTCACGGTCTGCGCGACCGACGACCGCTATGACAACGACGTGCACTACGCGGGAGGTTCCGTCCTCGCTGTCGGCATGCACGCCTGGGCGGCCACCACGCTCGCCTTCGCCGCCCGCCCGCCGGACCCGGCGCATGTGGGCGAGGTGATGTGGCGCGACATGTGGGTGAAGCGACTGGAGGCGGTCGACCCCTCTGTACACACCTGGCTGGCACACCAGACCCGGGACGCGTACTGGCGCCACGGCAGCGTCCGCGAGGACTACGGCACCATCAGCGCGGCGGTCCTCGCGGTCGGCGGCTGGCACGACCCGTACCGCGACACGGTGCTGCGCCTGGTGGAGAACCTGCCACCGGATCGCGTACGAGGCCTCATCGGCCCCTGGTCGCACCAGTACCCGGACCGGGTCCTGCCGCCCGGACCGGCGATCGGCTTCCTCCAGGAGACACTGCGCTGGTGGGACCACTGGCTCCGGGACGAGGAGACGGACGCGCTCTCCGTCCCCCTTCTGCGCTCGTACGTGATGGACGCGCACCCTCCGGCGACCGTGTACGGAGAGCTCCCCGGCCGCTGGGTGGGCGACCCGGGCTGGCCCTCGCCCTCGGTGACCCCGGTCGCGTACGCGCTCCAGGGCGCCCCGATCCTGGTGCGCTCCCCGCAGCACACGGGGGTCGACGCGGGCCGCTTCTTCCCCTTCGGCAACGACGCCGACCTGCCGCCGGACCAGCGGGAGGAGGACGCCCGGTCGGCCTGCTTCGAGTTCGAGGTGGCGGAGGAGACCTGGGTGCTGGGCCGCCCACGGGTCAATCTGCGGCTGACGTCCGGGTCGCCCAGGGGCCAGGTGATCGCCCGGCTGTGCGACGTCGCCCCGGACGGAGCGTCCACGCTCGTCACCCGAGGTGCCCTGAACCTGTCAGCGCGCCAAGGCCGCGACCAGGCCGTTCCCTGGAAACCGGGTACTACGGAGCACGTGGTGTTCGACCTGAACGGCATCGGCTACGCGTTCCCGGCGGGCCACCGCATCCGCCTGGGCGTCTCCTCCGCGTACTGGCCGTGGATCTGGCCCCAGCCGGGCTCGGAGGCGGGCTTCACCCTGGACCCGATCGGCAGCACCCTGGAACTCCCCGTACGGACAACGGAGTCGGACCCCTCGATCACCTTCGAGGAACCGGAGGAGTCCGAACCCCTCGGCGTGACCGTCTCCGCGACCCTGGACGAGCCCTGCCCGGAACGCCTGGTCCTGCGTGACGTGGCCGCGGGCACCTGGCGCCTGGAGGTGGACCCGGGCCACGGCGGCACCCGCGTGTACCCCGACGGCCTCGAATGCACGGAGGAGGCGCGGGAGACGTACACGATCGACGAGTCGGACCCGCTGTCCGCCCGCGCCCGCTCGACCTGGTCGATCCGCCTGCACCGCCCGGACCTGCCGTGGGACGCCCGCGTCGAGACGGTCTCCGCCATCACCTGCGACGCGGGGGACTTCATCACGACCGACGAGCTCGTCTGCAGGGACGGCGACGAGGTCGTCTTCCACCGAACCTGGGAGAAGAGAATCCCGCGCACCTCCGGCTGATAGAGCCTGACCGACAAGGCCTGGCCGACACCTGGCCGACACCTGGCCGACAAGGCCTGGCCGACAGGGCTTACAGGGACGGGAGTTCACCCTCGCTCGGCCCCCGCACGGGCTCCCCGCACACGCGCACGCCCGCGCCGGTCCGCGCTGGTCCGGGTGGGCCGCGACACCGCCTGCACGCCGAACACCGGTGCCACGGAACGCACTTCGCCCTGTTCGCCGGGACTCGATCCGCCACCACCGGACTCGGCCCGCGCTCGCCGCAGCCCGCTCCGAATGGCCCGGCTCGGCTCGCGTCCGCTCGGCTCGGCCCGCGTCCGACGGGCTGGGCCCGCGCCCGGTCGGCGCTCCGGCGGCCCCGTACGGGCCGCGCTCCCCCACGTGTCCCGCGCCACAAATCTCGCTGCGCGAGGGGCCGCTCGGCGCCCTTCGGGGGCCGACGTCCCCCTGCCATCGGAAGCGCAATGCCCGAATTGCCTTGCATGCCGCCTTGATGACCCTTGGTCTCGTGAATTGGGTCACCAGCGAGCCGCGGCACCACCTCGCGCCCCCTCCCGACCAACCCCTTTGCCAAAGGCAAGTTGAGGATCCAATTCCGGTGCAATCGGACTTTTTCCCCGTGCCCTAACCAGGTGAAAGCGATCTTCGCAGCCAAATCTGGCCTTGTTCCGGACATGTGCTCTCGCATACGTTCTCGTCGATCCCGGGCGGATCGCCAAATCCTGCCGCCGCCCGGAAACCCACCCACCCACGCACGGCAGGAGCGGGGGAACCACAGGTAAGCCGCCGATCCGGACGCACCGGACCGGCTAGGGGTGAAGCCGCGCCCAAAACGCGGCCGGGCATCTCCCGCCCGAACCCGACAGCTCACCTCGCAGGCGTCGGAGAGGAAATTCGTCATGCCCGTACGAGGCAAGCACCGCCGCACGAAGACCAACGTCATCACCCGGGGCATGATCGCCGCGGGAACGGGCGGCATCGCCCTCGCCCTCCCGCTCGTGAGCGCGACCGGCGCCCACGCCGCGACCCCGGCGCAGGCCCCCCAGCTCACGAAGGCCGCCCACACCGCGGTGATCCCCAACGTGCAGCTCATCACCTACAAGGTGGTCGCGGGCGACACCCTGTCCAAGGTGGCTCAGAAGCACCCCGAGAGCGGTGGCTGGAAGAAGCTGTACGCGGCGAACCGCGCGGTCATCGGCGGCAACCCGGCCCTGATCCGTCCGGGCCTGAAGCTGACCGTGGGCACGAAGAAGCTGAAGTCGACGGTCGTGCGCACGACGGCGAACGCGACCCCGGCCGTCGCCAAGTCCAAGGTGGCCACCGCCACCCAGGCCTCCGTCAAGACCTACGCCAACAACCTCGACGGCTGGATCAAGCAGTCCCTGGACGTCATGGCCAAGGCGGGCATACCGGGCAGCTACGACGGCATCTACCGCAACGTGATGCGCGAGTCCTCCGGCAACCCCAACGCCATCAACAACTGGGACTCCAACGCCGCCGCGGGCATCCCCTCCAAGGGCCTGCTCCAGGTCATCGACCCCACGTTCCAGGCCTTCCACGTCGCCGGAACGTCGATGAACATCTACGACCCGGTCGCGAACATCACCGCCGCCTGCAACTACGCGGCCAAGACCTACGGCTCCATCGACAACGTCAACGGCGCCTACTGATCACACCCTCGGCTTCGACCGCACCCGTCGGCGGCACCTTCTCGGTGCCGCCGACGGGTGCGTTGCCACTGCTAGAAGCCGAAGAGGCGCTCCAGGACCACCGCGATTCCGTCGTCCTCGTTCGACAGGGTGACCTCGTCGGCCACCGCCTTCAGTTCCGGGTGGGCGTTGGCCATCGCCACACCGCGGGCGGCCCAGTCGAACATCGGGATGTCGTTGGGCATGTCGCCGAAGGCGAGCGTCGCGGCCGGGGTGAGACCGAGGTGCGCGGCCGCGAGAGCAAGTCCCGTCGCCTTGGTCACCCCACATGGCTGGAGTTCGACGGTGCCGGGCCCGGACATGGTGACCGTCGCCAGTGAACCGACCACTCCCCGCGCAGCGGACGCCAACTCGTCGTCGGACATGGACGGGTGACGTAGCAACACCTTGCTGATCGGCTCCGTCCAGAGGTCGTCCCGACGTGGCACCCGCACCGCCGGCAGGGTCGGATGCGGCATCACATACCCCGGCTCGATGAGCGTCAGGCCGTCCACGCCGTCCTGGTCGACCGCCGCGTACAGCAGCCCGACCTCCGCCTCGATCTTGCCGAGCGCCGTCTCCGCCAGTTCCCTGTCCAGGGTCACCGACCACAGCATGCGGTCCGCCCCGGCGTCGTACAGCTGCGCCCCCTGCCCGCACACCGCCAGTCCCTCACCGCCGAGTTCATCGAGGAGCGGTCGCACGCGCGGTGCGGGGCGGCCCGTCACCACGAGATGCTGGGCACCCGCCTGGATCACCTTCGCCAACGCGGCCCGGGACCGGTCGGAGAGTGTGTCGTCGCCGCGCAGCAGCGTTCCGTCCAGGTCAGTGGCGATGAGTGAATATGCAGTCGGAGCGGCCATGATCCGAAGAATACGGATCGAACGACTCATCGGCCCGGCGTGAACCGGACGACGTCCGGTATCCCGTCAGCAACGCCGTTCACCGTACGGTGGTAAGCGCGTTGCGACCGCTTCGGATCACGCAAGGTCCGCTTCCGCCCACACCGACTTTCCCACACACGACCGACCACAACACCCCAACACCGCCCCGCGACAGGCCAACTCGGCGACAGGCGGACTCGGCGCGGCGCACACCGCTGCGGAAACCGGCGACGAGGATCGACAAGTCCGGGGAGACACATGCCTGTTGAGCCCGCTGTAAAAGCGCGCCGCTGACCCGCCCCGGGCCCCAAGTCCCCACAGCCGGAGGCAAGTCCCAGCCGCCGATCCGAGGGCATGGCCAAGGGGCCGGCAGCCGTAGGGGCCGACCCCTTGGCTCACAGCCCCTCGACCGCACGCACCCTCGGCCACACACCCCCTGGGGGCCACACGCACCCGGGGCGACGCGCATCCTCGGCCGTACCCCACCTCACCCGTGCGCGGCCACCAGATGCCCGGCCAGCCGCGGGGAGGCGAACTCCGTCCCGCACACGAACCGCATCACGGGCCCGTACGAGGCCGCCGCCGGCAGACCCGTGAAGTACAACCCGGGAACCGAGGACCGGTACCCGGCACCCAGCTTGGGAGTACCGCGGCTCACCGCCAGCTCCGCACGGAGCTCGTGCCCGAGGAAGTCCATCGCGGCGATGTCGACGCGGTAGCCGGTCGCGGCGATCACGTGATCGGCGGAGAGCTCGTCCACCCGGCCGCCATGGGTCTGCACCGTCAATACGGGGCTGCCGTCGGGCGCCCCGGCGCCGACGATCCGCTGGACCTCACGGACCGCGACCTTGCCCTCGAAACGGTCACGGAGCCACCAGGCACCGAGGGGACCGAGCACCCGGCGGACCAGGTAGTGCCGGGCCTGGGCGGGCAGATACCGGTAGGGCTGCGGGTAGTAGCTCAGCGCCCACAGGGACCAGGCGCGCCCGAACGGCGACTCGGGGCGCATTTTGGGCTGCTTCCACGGGGGCGCGCCGAAGTCGACGGCGCCCTTGCCCCGGGACACCACCAGCACCTGCGCGCCGGCCTCCGCCGCGAGCGCCGCCGTCTCCAGAGCGGACTGCCCCGCGCCGACGACTATCAGCTCCTTGCCGGAGAAGCGGCTCAGGTCATGCTGCTGCGAGCTGTGCGACACCGGACCGGTCGGTGTGGGACCGTCGGCCGCCGCGCCCGCGAGCTCGGGAGGCAGATGGGCCAGCCCGGACAGTCCGGTGGCCACCACGACCGCCCGTGCCGTGAACAACTCCCCCGAGTCCAGCTTGAGTTCGAACCCCTCGGACCGGTCCGCCCCCTCCCGGCCGCCCGCCCGGTCGATCGACACGACCCGCACCCGCTCCAGGTCGGGCAGCAGCTTCTGCTGGAACCACTCCCCGTACGCGATGAACGTATCGACCGGGATGATGTCCTCGTCCGTGACCAGGCGCGGTATCCCCGCCGCGGCGCAGTAGTCGCCGAGCGTGTGTCCCTGCTGCGGAGCGTCGATACTGGAGGCGGCCGGAGTCGACTTGAGGAGCATTCCCTCGGGCATGTGGTCGCGCCAGCTGACCATGGGCTCGCCGAAGACACGCACCGGGACACCACGCGCCCGCAGATGGGCGGCGGTGGACAGGCCGAACGGCCCCGCACCGATGACTGCTACCGGATGAATCACGAAGTCCCTCCCCAGGACGTACTACGCCTACTTCGCGGTGGAACTGCTGGTGCTGCCGCGGCGGTTGGTCCGCCACAGTTGATACAGATGCTTCGCGCCCGGCCGCACGAAGCGCGCCAGCATCGTGAAGAACGGCCGCAGGTCGTCACCCGCGAGCCAGGCCAGTTCCGTACCGCTCGCGCGGGCCGGCGCGTGCGGGGTCGTATAGCCGCTGCGCCGGTAGGCGAGCAGGGCCGGCAGGTCGATGTTCTCCACGATGTACCGGTGACCGGCCCGCTGTTCCCCTTCGGGAACGGCGCGCCCGGTCAGGTCCAAGTGCATGGCACGGACGACGTCTATCCCCGACTCGTTCTCGAAGAGCCGGAACTGCGCACCCATGCGCGGGTTGAAGTCGAGAAGCTTGTACTGACCGTCGCGGCGGTCGAACCGCAGGTCGAGGTCGATGATTCCGCTGAAGCCGATCTGTTTGATGAAACGCGCGGCGAGGTCCGCGAGTTCCGGATTGTCCACGACGTACGCGTTCGCCGTCATGCCCGCGTGCGGCGGCCAGGAGCGGACCTTCACACCCGTGAACATCGCGAGCGGCGCCGAGTCCGCATCGAAATAGGCGTGCACGATCCAGTCCTCCGCCTCCTCCCTCGGCAGGTACTCCTGGAGGATCACGCCGGGATGCGCACCCCACTCCCGGGCGAGGGTCAGCAGTCCCTCGCGGGTCGCGATCCTCGTCGTGCCGTTCACCGCGGGCCGGCTGCGGCGTACGAACGCCTCCCGGTTCTTGGCGACGACGGGGAAGCAGGCCTTCTCGGCGAACGCCTCGATGTCGTCGTACGACTGCGGAAAGGCCGCCTCGGGGCTGGGGATGCCGTGCTCCACGCACAGTTCGTGCAGCCCCTGCTTGCTCGCCAGCCGACGCGGCAGCTTGGCATCCACACGCGGGAAGAGAAAGCGGTCGGCCAGTTCCTCCTGGTGCTCGGCGATCAGTACGGCGGCCTCTTCGTCCGTCGGGACGAGGACGGTGGGGCGGTCTATGCGGCGGCCGATGCGCAGCAGCCCCTCGACGAGCCGCTCCGGTTCCTCCGTCCCCGTGGTCGGCCAGACGAAAGCGCGCCGCAGATAACGCGAACTCGCGGCCGGTGTGTAACGGTCCTCGGTGATCGCATACATCGGAATGCCGAGTCGGCCCAGACTCCGTATGGCGCCCACACCGCCGTGGTGCAGCGGGTAGTCGCCGAATTTCACGATGAGGCCCGGAACTTCCCGGTCGACGTCGACCGGCACACTCCTGGAGCTCCTGGCCATGGGTCCCCCCACATGTCCCCCCTACGGACCGGACCCACCCCGTCCGTGTCCCCCAAAGGACGCTAAGCCGGAATTGCCGCGTCCGACAAGACCAATTCGGACATTGCAAACTCTTTAGGCACTGCCACAGCATGGTCACTCCCCCGTAACGTGTGCCCCGACCACATGAAACGCGTGGAACGCATGGATCACATGGCGAGTACGAGTACGAATCCGAAAGCGAGGCAGCAACCGATGCCCCCCTTCGATGTCCCCGAGGGCGATCCCTTCGGCCCGCACAACCTGCCGTACGGCGTGTTCTCCCTGGCCGGCCCGGCCGCCACTCCCGAGCGACGCGTCGGCGTACGGCTCGGCGACCACGTACTCGACGCCGGGGCCGCGGCCCGGTCGCTCGGCTCCCCGTACGCCGGGCTGCTCGCTCAGCCGACCCTCGACCCGCTGCTCGCCGCGGGCCGCACCGCCTGGTCGGACGTCCGGCGCGCGCTGACGGCCTGGGTGACCGTCCCGGCCCACCGGGAGACCCTCGCTCCCCATTTCCACCCGCTCTCCGACGTGACGCTGCACCTCCCGTTCACCGTCGCGGACTACGTGGACTTCTACGCCTCCGAGAACCACGCCCGGAACGTCGGCCAGATCTTCCGCCCCGACGCCGCCGACTCCCTCACGCCCAACTGGAAGCACCTGCCGATCGGCTATCACGGCCGCTCCGGCACGGTCGTGGTCTCCGGCACGGATGTCGTACGCCCGTCGGGCCAGCGCAAGGCCCCCGCGGACGCCGCCCCCGTCTTCGGCCCCTCGATCCGCCTGGACATCGAGGCGGAGGTCGGCTTCGTGGTCGGCGCCCCCTCGGAACAGAGCCGGCCGGTACGGCTGGGCGACTACCGCGACCACGTCTTCGGCCTCTGCCTCCTCAACGACTGGTCGGCGCGGGACGTCCAGGCCTGGGAGTACGTCCCCCTCGGCCCCTTCCTCGGCAAATCATTCGCCACCTCCGTGTCGGCGTGGATCACCCCGCTCGACGCCCTGGACGAGGCCCGCGTCGCGCCTCCCGCCCGCACGCACCCCCTCCTCCCCTATCTCGACGACGCCTCCGAGGACCCGGGCGGCTACGACCTCCGGATCTCCGTCGCCATCAACGGCCACGTCGTCTCCGAACCGCCCTTCTCCACCATGTACTGGACGGCTGCCCAACAACTGGCCCACATGACGGTCAACGGCGCCTCCCTGCGCACCGGTGACCTCTACGGCTCCGGAACCGTCAGCGGCCCCTCCGAGGGCGAGCGCGGCTCCCTGCTCGAACTCACCTGGAACGGGCGCGACGCCCTCGAGCTCCCCGACGGCAAGCGCACGTTCCTGGAGGACGGCGACGAGGTCACCCTGACGGCCTGGGCCCCCGGGCCGGGCGGAACCCGGGTGGGCCTCGGCGAGGTCCGGGGCCGCATCACGCGGGCCGTCCCCCAGTAGGGGTCCCCCGGGGGAACGAGGTCCGTGTCACGGTGGCCAGGATCCTGGCCACCGTGCCCCCGGTGAAGCAGGCCGGGAAGACCCCGGCGGATCGGCCGCCCGGCGCCCTCGCCCGAACCGATCGGCACCCGCCGACCCGCCCGACTCCCGCCCGGTATCAATCGACCGCCCGCCGCCAAAGCGCCGCCCGCCGACCCGCCCGAACGGATCGGCGGCCGGTTTCCCGCCCTATGCCGATCGGCCTGCCCGCCGTCCCGCCCGGTGCCGCTACATCCAGTCCTCGGGCTCCGGCTCCTGGTCCAGCTCGGGCCAGTCCGGGTCCGGTCCCACAGCGGCCGCCGGAATCGACGCGGCCGCGGGTCTGCCGACGGCCGGCTGCGCCGCGGGTGTACTCGCGGGCGGCTGCGCCGCGGGTGTGGCGCCGCCCAGTGAGGCGAGTACCCCGATGACGCCCTCCCCGTACGTCGCCAGCTTCTTCTCGCCCACCCCGCTGATGCCACCCAGGTCCTTCACGGAGGTGGGCCACACCGTGGCGATCTCCCGCAGCGTGGCGTCGTGGAAGATGACGTACGCCGGGACGCCCTGCTCACGCGCCTGCTCGCCGCGCCAGGCACGCAGCGCCTCGAACGCGGGGACCAACTCGGCGGGCAGCTCGGCAGCCGCGGCCTTGGCCTTGCGCTCACCCTTCGGTGCCGACGACCGGGACGCGGCCGGCTTCGGCGCCTCCTTGCGCATCGGCACATCGCGCTCGCGTCGCAGCACGGTCCCGCTGTCGTCGGTCAGCACCAGCGTGCCGTACTCGCCCTCGACCGCGATCAGCCCCTGGGCCAGCATCTGCCGTACGACACCACGCCATTCGGCCTCCGCCAGCTCCTCGCCGATACCGAAGACGGACAACTGGTCATGGTCGAACTGGATCACCTTGGCGGTCTTGCGCCCGAGCAGGATGTCGACGATCTGGCCCGCGCCGAACTTCTGGCCCCGCTCGCGCTGGAGGCGCACCACTGTGGACAGCAGCTTCTGTGCCGCGACCGTGCCGTCCCAGGTCTCCGGGGGCGTCAGACAGGTGTCGCAGTTGCCGCAGGCCGGGGTGTTCGGATCCTGGCCGAAGTAGGCGAGAAGCTGGGAGCGTCGGCACTGGGCCGTCTCGCACAGGGCGAGCATCGAGTCCAGGTGGGCGGCGGCCCGGCGCCTGAACGCCTCGTCGCCCTCCGAGCCCTGGATCATCTTGCGCTGCTGGACCACGTCCTGAAGGCCGTACGCCATCCAGGCCGTGGACGGGAGTCCGTCACGGCCGGCGCGGCCCGTCTCCTGGTAGTAGCCCTCGACCGACTTCGGCAGGTCGAGGTGGGCGACGAACCGCACGTCCGGCTTGTCGATGCCCATGCCGAAGGCGATCGTGGCGACCACCACCAGGCCCTCCTCCCGCAGGAAGCGGGACTGGTGCGCTGCACGGGTACCCGAGTCCAGGCCCGCGTGGTACGGCACCGCCTCGATGCCGTTCCGGGAGAGGAACTCGGCCGTCTTCTCCACGGAGTTGCGCGAGAGGCAGTACACGATGCCCGCGTCGCCCACGTGCTCCTCGCGCAGGAAGGACAGCAACTGCTTCTTCGGGTCGGCCTTGGGCACGATCCGGTACTGGATGTTGGGGCGGTCGAAGCTCGCCTCGAAGTGGCGGGCCGTGGGCATGCCCAGGCGCTGGGTGATCTCCTTGTGCGTCGCACGCGTGGCCGTGGCCGTCAGCGCGATGCGCGGGACGTCCGGCCAGCGCTCGCCGAGCAGCGAGAGCGCCAGATAGTCGGGACGGAAGTCGTGGCCCCACTGAGCCACGCAGTGCGCCTCGTCGATCGCGAAGACGGAGATCTTCGCGCGGGACAGCAGGTCCAGCGTGTTGTCCAGCCGAAGCCGCTCCGGGGCCAGATACAGCAGATCGAGCTCTCCGGCCAGGAACTCCGCCTCGGTCACGCGCCGCTCGTCGAAGTCCTGCGTGGAGTTCATGAACCCGGCGCGCACGCCCAGCGCCCGCAGCGCGTCGACCTGGTCCTGCATCAGCGCGATGAGGGGGGACACCACAATGCCCGTACCCGGTCTGACCAGGGAAGGAATCTGGTAGCACAGGGACTTTCCGCCACCGGTCGGCATCAGGACGACGGCGTCACCGCCCGCCACCACATGCTCGATGATCGCTTCCTGCTCGCCGCGGAAGGCGTCGTACCCGAAGACCCGGTGGAGGGTGGCCAGTGCCTCACTCTCGCCCAGCGTCTCCGTCGCGTCCGCTTCGGTCATCACACCCGTCCCGCCCATCGTTCTGTCCCCCGTACGTCGCGCCTCGACCACTGCGTCCACGATAGGGGTCCGCACCGACAGTCCGAGAGTTGTCCACAGGCTGCGAGGGACCGGCTTCTCTACGTACCGGCGCGCGGCGCCCGCCTCACTCCCCTGCACGGCGCGCCCCGCCCTGGTTCAACCCGTTGGCCCCGCTTGCATGGCGGCGCTTCGTGGCCGAGGCCCATGCTGCTCGGGCGGGAGGAGGGGGCCCGCAGCCGACGGACCCGTGCAGTCCGTACGCCTCTCTCGCGTCTCTAGGAGTCTTCGCATGTCCCAGCGCATGTCTCAGCGTCCCCTCAGGAACGTCATCACCCTCGTGACAGCCGCCGCCGCGTCACTCGCCCTGTCCGCCGTTCCGGCCCCGGCCTCGGACGGCCCGGCCGACGCCAAGGAAATCCGTGACCTGACCACGGCGTACATGGCCAGCGTCAAGTACCTCGACGAGAAGGTCGCCCTCGCCGACGGATACGTCCCGCATCAGTGCTCCACGGATCCCGCGGGGCACGGCAGCATGGGCTACCACTACTTCAACGAGTCCCGCTACGGCTCGCTCGACCCGGCGAAGCCCGCGGCCCTCCTCTTCGAGGACGGGAAGGACGGCAAGCGCAGGCTCGCCGGGGTGGAGTGGATCGTGCTGGACTCGGATCAGATCATGAAGACCACCAAGGACCGGCCCTCGATGTTCGGCGGCCAGAAGTTCGACGGCCCGATGCCGGGTCACTACCCCGGTATGCCGATCCACTACGACATGCACGTCTGGCTCTGGAAGCACAACCCCAACGGGCTGTTCAACCGCTGGAACCCCAGGGTGAAGTGCCCGGCCGCCCCGGCCCAGTCCCACTCGTCGGGCACAACCCACTCCGGATCGTCGGGCAAGGCCCCCTCCGGCACCTCAAGCAAGTCCCCGTCCGGCACGTCGGGCAAGGCCCCCTCCGGATCGTCGGCCACCGCCCACTCCGCCCACTGAGAACGGCTCGGGCCCCGCTCCCCTGGAATTCGTCTGGGGGGAGCGGGGCCCGAACCGCGCAAGGTGGCGCTCAGCGCACGAAGACCCCGGCCTGGCTCGCCAGGTTCAGGAAGTACTGCGGTGCCACACCCAGTACCAGCGTGACCGCCACGCCCACCGCGATGGCGGTCGTGGTGAGCGGCGACGGCACTGCGACCGTCGGCCCCTCGGGTTTCGGCTCGCTGAAGAACATCAGCACGATCACGCGGATGTAGAAGAACGCCGCGATCGCCGACGAGATCACACCGACCACGACCAGTGCGCCCGCGCCGCCCTCGGCCGCCGCTTTGAACACGGCGAACTTTCCGGCGAATCCCGAGGTGAGCGGGATACCCGCGAAGGCCAGCAGGAAGACCGCGAACACCGCGGCCACCAACGGTGACCTGCGTCCGAGACCGGCCCACTTGGACAGGTGCGTGGCCTCGCCGCCCGCGTCCCGCACCAGGGTGACGACGGCGAAGGCGCCGATCGTGACGAAGGAGTACGCGGCAAGGTAGAAGAGGACCGACGAGACGCCGTCGGGCGAGGTCGCGATGACACCCGCGAGGATGAATCCGGCGTGCGCGATCGACGAGTACGCCAGGAGCCGCTTGATGTCGGTCTGGGTGATCGCGACGATCGCGCCGCCCAGCATGGTGACGATCGCCACGGCCCACATGACCGGCCGCCAGTCCCAGCGCAGGCCCGGCAGGACGACGTACAGCAGGCGCAGCAGCGCGCCGAAGGCGGCCACCTTCGTCGCCGCCGCCATGAAGCCGGTGACCGGGGTCGGCGCGCCCTGGTAGACGTCCGGTGTCCACATGTGGAAGGGCACCGCGCCGACCTTGAAGAGCAGGCCCATGACGATCAGGGCCATACCGATGAGCAGCAGTACGTCATTGCCCATCGTGCCGGCGAGCGCTGGGTCGACGTTCGTGATCGTGCCGTCGACGACATGCGCGATCGTCGCGTACGACACCGAGCCCGCGTAGCCGTACAGCAGGGCGATGCCGAAGAGCGTGAACGCGGAGGCGAAGGCACCGAGCAGGAAGTACTTGACCGCCGCCTCCTGCGACATGAGCCGCTTGCGGCGGGCCACGGCGCACAGGAGGTACAGCGGGAGGGAGAAGACTTCCAACGCGATGAACAGTGTCAGCAGGTCGTTGGCCGACGGGAAGACCAGCATGCCGCTGATCGCGAAGAGCAGCAGCGGGAACACCTCGGTGGTGGTGAACCCGGCCTTCACGGCAGCCTTCTCGCTGTCGCTGCCCGGCACCGAGGCGGCCTGCGCGGCGAAGGAGTCGACCCGGTTCCCGTGCGCCTCGGGGTCGAGGCGTCGCTCGGCGAAGGTGAAGACGCCGAGGATTCCGGCGAGCAGGATCGTGCCCTGGAGGAACAGGGCCGGTCCGTCGACCGCGATCGCGCCCATGGCCGCGATATGCGCCTTTGTGGTGCCGTATCCGCCCGCCGCGAGCGCGATGACCGCGGCGAACGCCGCGGCCAGTGCGACGACGGCGACGAACACCTGTGCGTAGTAACGCGACTTGCGCGGCACGAAGGCCTCGACCAGAACTCCGATGACCGCCGCACCGATGACGATCAAGGTGGGCGACAATTGCCCATATTCGATCTTCGGTGCGTCGATCTTGGAGATCGGCTCGGCCGCGGTTGCCGCCGTTGTCCACAGGCTGTGGACGGCTGATGCGCTCACTTGGCCGCCTCCACCGCGGGCTGGGGGTCCGTCTTGTGTACATCTGACATGGTCTGGTTGACCGCCGGGTTGACGATGTCGGTGAGCGGCTTCGGGTAGACGCCCAGGAAGATCAGCAGAGCGATCAGCGGGGCGACCACCAGGAGCTCGCGCACCCTGAGGTCCGGCATCTCGGCCACCTCGGCCTTGACCGGGCCCGTCATCGTCCGCTGATAGAGGACGAGGGTGTAGAGCGCGGCGAGGACGATGCCGAAGGTGGCGACGATGCCGACGGCCGGGTAGCGCTCGAACGCGCCCACCAGGACCAGGAATTCACTCACGAAGGGCGCCAGCCCGGGGAGCGACAGCGTCGCGAGGCCGCCGATCAGGAAGGTGCCCGCGAGCACCGGGGCGACTTTCTGCACCCCTCCGTAGTCGGCGATCAGACGCGAGCCGCGCCGCGAGATCAGGAAGCCGGCCACCAGCATCAGGGCGGCGGTCGAGATCCCGTGGTTGACCATGTAGAGCGTGGCGCCCGACTGGCCCTGACTGGTCATCGCGAAGATGCCCAGGATGATGAACCCGAAGTGCGAGATCGACGCGTAGGCGACCAGTCGCTTGATGTCCCGCTGTCCGACCGCGAGCAGCGCCCCGTAGATGATGCTGATCAGTGCCAGGACGAGGATCACGGGCGTCGCCCACTTGCTCGCCTCCGGGAAGAGCTGGAGGCAGAAGCGGAGCATCGCGAAGGTGCCGACCTTGTCGACGACCGCCGTGATCAGCACGGCGACCGGCGCGGTGGCCTCACCCATGGCGTTGGGCAGCCAGGTGTGCAGCGGCCACAAGGGCGCCTTCACCGCGAA
The DNA here is from genome assembly GCF_042871525.1 of Streptomyces sp. NPDC005784. Lineage (NCBI taxonomy): Bacteria > Bacillati > Actinomycetota > Actinomycetes > Kitasatosporales > Streptomycetaceae > Streptomyces > Streptomyces sp. NPDC005784. Next base: position 165,166 of record NZ_JBIAIQ010000011.1, on the reverse strand, counting down.
GGCGAAGAAGAAGCCGAGGAAGAGCCACCGCTCGGTGCTGGTCGCCATGTGCAGCGACCCGTTGGCCCGGGCCTGGACGATCTCCTGGAGCGAGAAACTTCCGGCCACTACGTAGAGACCGATCACGGCGGCCAGCATGATCAGGCCGCCGACCAGGTTGTAGAGGAGGAACTTCACGGCGGCGTACGTGCGTTGGGTCGCCGCCGCCTCGTCCCCGTGCTCGTGGGCCCGGTCCCCGAAGCCGCCGATCAGGAAGTACATCGGGATCAGCATGGCTTCGAAGAAGACGTAGAAGAGGAAGACGTCGGTGGCCTCGAAGGAGATGATCACCATCGCCTCGACGGCCAGGATCAGGGCGAAGAAACCCTGGGTCGGACGCCAGCGCCTGCTTCCCGTCTCGTGCGGGTCGGCGTCGTGCCAGCCCGCCAGGATCACGAACGGCATCAGCAGCGCGGTGAGCGCGACGAGCGCCACCCCGATCCCGTCCACGCCCAGCTGGTAACTCACCCCGAAGTCCGGGATCCAGGCGTGGGATTCGGTGAGCTGGTAACGGTCGCCACCGGGGTCGAAACGCACCAGGGTGACCCCGGCGAGCACCAGGGTGCCGAGGGAGACGAGCAGTGCCAGCCACTTGGCGGCGACGCGCCGCGCGGCCGGCACGGCGGCCGTGGCGATCGCCCCGAGGGCCGGGAGCGCCGCCGTCGCTGTCAGCAGAGGAAAGGACATCGGTATCAGACCGCCCTCATCAGCAGGGTCGCGGCGACGATGATCGCCGCACCGCCGAACATCGAGACCGCGTAACTGCGCGCATAGCCGTTCTGCAGCTTGCGCAGCCGCCCGGAGAGGCCGCCCACCGAGGCGGCCGTCCCGTTGACGACTCCGTCGACCAGGGTGTGGTCGACGTACACCAGGGAGCGGGTGAGGTGCTCACCGCCGCGCACCAGCACGACATGGTTGAAGTCGTCCTGGTACAGGTCGCGTCGGGCCGCCCGGGTGAGCAGGGAGCCGCGCGGGGCGACGACCGGGACGGAGCTGCGGCCGTACTGGAGGTAGGCGATGCCGACGCCGACGACCAGCAGCACCATGGTGGCCAGGGTGACCGTGAGGGCGCTCACGGGCGAGTTGCCCTCCGAGTACCCGGTGACCGGCTCCAGCCAGTGCAGGAAGTGGTCGCCGATGCTGAAGTAGCCACCCGCGAAGGCAGCACCGAAGGCCAACACGATCATCGGGATCGTCATGATCCTCGGCGACTCGTGCGGGTGCGGCTCATGCCCGTCCGCGTCGGGCTGCCAGCGCTTCTCCCCGAAGAAGGTCATGATCATCACGCGCGTCATGTAGTACGCCGTGATCGCCGCGCCCAGCAGGGCCACGCTGCCGAGGATCCAGCCCTCGGTGCCGCCCTTGGCGAAGGCCGCTTCGATGATCTTGTCCTTGGAGAAGAAGCCGGACAGGCCCGGGAAGCCGATGATCGCGAGATAGCCGAGGCCGAAGGTCACGAACGTGATCGGCATGTACTTCCTGAGGCCGCCGAACTTCCTCATGTCGACCTCGTCGTTCATGCCGTGCATGACCGAACCGGCGCCGAGGAAGAGCCCGGCCTTGAAGAAGCCGTGCGTCACCAGGTGCATGATCGCGAAGACGTAGCCGATGGGGCCGAGGCCCGCCGCCAGCACCATGTAGCCGATCTGCGACATGGTCGAGCCGGCGAGCGCCTTCTTGATGTCGTCCTTCGCACAACCGACGATCGCACCGAACAGGAGCGTGACCCCGCCCACGACGGTGACGACGAGCTGGGCGTCGGGCGCCGCGTTGAAGACGGCGGCCGAACGTACGATCAGGTAGACACCGGCGGTCACCATGGTGGCGGCGTGGATGAGGGCCGAGACCGGGGTCGGGCCCTCCATCGCGTCCCCGAGCCAGGACTGCAGCGGCACCTGCGCGGACTTGCCGCAGGCGGCGAGCAGCAGCATCAGCCCGACGGCGGTGAGCTTGCCCTCGGTGGCGCCCCCTACCAGCCCCGGGTGCGCTTCGGTGCCGAGCATCGGCCCGAAGGCGAAGGTCCCGAAGGTCGTGAACATCAGCATGATGGCGATGGACAGGCCCATGTCGCCGACGCGGTTGACCAGGAAGGCCTTCTTGGCGGCGGTGGCCGCGCTGGGCTTGTGCTGCCAGAAGCCGATCAGCAGGTACGAGGCGAGACCGACGCCTTCCCAGCCGACGTACAGCAGAAGGTAGTTGTCGGCGAGGACGAGCAGCAGCATCGCCGCCAGGAACAGGTTCAGATAGCCGAAGAAGCGGCGGCGGCGCTCGTCGTGCTCCATGTACCCGACCGAGTACAGGTGGATCAGCGAGCCGACGCCGGTGATCAGCAGGACGAACGTCATCGACAGCTGGTCGAGCTGGAAGCCGACGTCCGCCCGGAAGTTTCCGACGGCGATCCAGCTGTACAGATGCTGCGTGAAGGTCCGGTCCTCAGGACCCTTCCCCAGCATGTCGGCGAAGAGCACGGCGGCGATCACGAAGGAGGCGGCCGCGAGCGCGGTACCGATCCACTGGCCGACGGCGTCGAGCCGCCGCCCGCCGCACAGCAGGACGACCGCTCCGAGCAGAGGCGCCGCTACCAGCAGCGCAATCAGGTTCTCCACGATTCAGCGACCCCTTACAGCTTCATCAGGCTGGCGTCGTCGACCGAGGCCGAGTGGCGGGAACGGAACAGCGACACGATGATCGCGAGCCCGACCACGACCTCCGCGGCGGCGACGACCATCGTGAAGAAGGCGATGATCTGGCCGTCGAGATTGCCGTGCATCCGGGAGAAGACGACGAAGGTGAGGTTGCAGGCGTTGAGCATGAGCTCGATGCACATGAACACCACGATCGCGTTCCGCCTGATCAGCACACCGGTGGCGCCGATCGTGAACAACAGGGCGGCGAGATAGAGGTAGTTGACCGGATTCACTTGGACGCCTCCTCCGTCTTCGTGCGCTCCAGGCGCTCCTCGGCGCGCTGCTCCAGCGCCTTCAGATCGTTCAGCGCCTCGGCCGACACGTCGCGGATCTGCCCGCGGTCGCGCAGCGTCTTGCTGACGGTCAGTTCGGACGGAGTGCCGTCGGGGAGCAGGCCCGCGATGTCCACCGCGTTGTGCCGGGCGTAGACACCCGGTGCCGGCAGCGGCGGTACGTGCTTGCCCTCGCGCACACGCTGCTCGGACAGCTCGCGCTGGGTCTTGGGCCGCTCGGTGCGCTCGCGGTGCGTCAGCACCATGGCGCCGACGGCGGCCGTGATGAGCAGGGCGCCGGTGATCTCGAAGGCGAACACGTACTTCGTGAAGATGAGGGCGGCGAGGCCCTCCACGTTGCCGTTCGCGTTCGCCTTCGCCAGGCCGTCGAAGTCCTTGATGGACGCGTTGCCGATGCCGGCGAACATCAGGACACCGAAGCCGAGTCCGCAGACCAGGGCCAGCCAGCGCTGCCCCTTGATGGTCTCCTTCAGGGAGTCCGCCGCGGTGACACCGACGAGCATGACGACGAAGAGGAAGAGCATCATGATCGCGCCGGTGTAGACGACGATCTGGACGACGCCCAGGAAGTACGCGCCGTTGGCGAGGTAGAACACCGCCAGGATGATCATGGTTCCGGCGAGACACAGCGCGCTGTGAACGGCCTTCCTCATGAAGACGGTGCACAGGGCGCCGATCAGCGCGACGGCGCCGAGGACCCAGAACTGGAAGGCCTCTCCGGTGGAGGTGGAGTACGCGGCCAGCTCGGTCATGCCTCCGCCCCCTCTCCGGAAGCCGCGCCCGTCGGACTCGCCGTGGGGTGCAACTCGCCCTTGGAGACGGCCACCTGGCGCTCGGTGCCGGGCGCCGCCTCGGTCACCAGACCCCGGTAGTAGTCCTGCTCGTCCGTTCCGGGGAAGATCGAGTGCGGTGTTTCGACCATGCCTTCCTCGAGTCCGGCGAGCAGTTGCTCCTTGGTGTAGATGAGGTTGGCGCGGCTGCTGTCGGCGAGCTCGAACTCGTTCGTCATCGTCAGCGCGCGCGTGGGGCACGCCTCGATGCACAGGCCGCACAGGATGCAACGGGCGTAGTTGATCTGGTAGACGCGGCCGTAGCGCTCGCCCGGGGAGTAGCGCTCCTCCTCGGTGTTGTCCGCGCCCTCCACATAGATGGCGTCCGCGGGGCAGGCCCAGGCGCACAACTCGCAGCCGACGCACTTCTCCAGGCCGTCCGGATGACGGTTGAGCTGGTGCCGGCCGTGGAACCGCGGCGCGGTGGTCTTCTGCTGCTCCGGGTACTGCTCGGTCAGCCGCTTCTTGAACATGGCCTTGAAGGTCACGCCGAAACCGGCGACGGGGTTCTGGAAACCCGGTTTGGTCTCCTTCGGCTTCTCAGCCATCGGACCCCTCCTTTCCGTCACGAGATCCGGTAACCGATCCATCACTCGCAGTATCGGACCCGCCACTGACAATCAGCTCCCGCTCGCGGCGCGGACGGCGCCGCGGTACGGGCGGCAGCTCCTGGCCGGGCAGCGGGGGCACGGGGAATCCACCGGCCATCGGGTCGAAGGCGGCGGGCTCGGCGGGCGTCTCCTGAGCCCCCTGCTTGTCGCGGAAGATGTCCGCCACGAACGACAGCAGCAGGAGAACGAGGACGCCTCCGCCGACGTACAGGGCGATGTCCGCGAAGGCGACGTGCTCGTTGCGCAGCGTCCGTACCGTCGCGACGAGCATCAGCCAGACCACGGAGACCGGAATGAGGACCTTCCAGCCGAGCTTCATCAGCTGGTCGTAGCGGACGCGCGGCAGCGTGCCGCGCAGCCAGATGAAGAAGAACAGCAGAAGCTGCACCTTCACCACGAACCAGAGCATCGGCCACCAGCCGTGGTTGGCGCCCTCCCAGAAGCTGCTGATCGGCCACGGGGCCCGCCAGCCGCCCAGGAAGAGCGTCGTCGCCACGGCCGAGACCGTCACCATGTTCACGTACTCGGCGAGCATGAACAGCGCGAACTTGATCGACGAGTACTCGGTGTTGAAGCCGCCGACCAGGTCGCCCTCGGACTCCGGCATGTCGAACGGGGCCCGGTTGGTCTCCCCGATCATCGTCACGATGTAGATGAGGAACGAGACCGGCAGCAGGACGATGTACCAGCGGTCGTGCTGCTGCTCGACGATCGTCGAGGTCGACATCGACCCGGAGTAGAGGAACACCGAGGCGAACGCGGCACCCATGGCGATCTCGTACGAGATCATCTGCGCGCAGGACCGCAGACCGCCCAGCAGCGGATAGGTGGATCCGGAGCTCCAGCCGGCGAGCACGATCCCGTAGATGCCCACCGAGGCCACCGCGAGGATGTAGAGCATCGCGATCGGCAGGTCGGTGAGCTGCATCGAGGTGCGCTGGCCGAAGATCGAGATCTGGTCGTCCGCGGGCCCGAAGGGGATCACCGCGATCGCCATGAAGGCCGGGATGGCCGCGACGATCGGCGCGAGGACGTAGACCACCTTGTCCGCGCGCTTGACGATGAGGTCTTCCTTCAGCATCAGCTTCACGCCGTCGGCGAGCGACTGGAGCATCCCCCAGGGCCCGTGCCGGTTGGGGCCGATGCGCAGCTGCATCCAGGCGACGACCTTGCGCTCCCACACGATGGAGAAGAGCACGGTCACCATCAGGAAGGCGAAGCAGAACACCGCCTTGACGACGACCAGCCACCAGGGGTCGTGGCCGAACATCGAGAGGTCTTCAGCGGCGAGGTACGGCGTCATGCCTCCACCTCCTTGGGGGCCTCGGCGGCGATCGTCGCCGGGCCGATGTGGACGAGTGCGCCGGGCAGCGCGCCGGTGTCGGAGGCGACGCCCCCACCGGTCGAGTTCAGCGGGAGCCAGACCACCCGGTCGGGCATCTCGGTGATCTGCAGCGGGAGTTCGGTCACTCCGGCGGGACCTGTCACGGCGAGGACGTCGCCGTTCTTGACCCCGGCCTCGGCGGCCGTGGCGGCCGACACGCGCGCGTGTGCGGCGTGCCGGGTCCCGGCGAGCGCGTTGTCGCCCTCCTGGAGACGCCCCTGGTCGAGCAGCAGCCGGTGCCCGGCCAGTACGGCCTCGCCGGCTGCCGGACGGGGCAACTGCACCCCGGTCTCCAGGGGTTCGGTGGCATGCGGCCCGTCCCAGGCGCCGAGCCGGTCGAGTTCCCCGCGCGTGGTGCGCAGATCCGGCAGCCCCAGGTGTACGTCCATGGCGTCGGCCAGCATCTGCAGGACGCGCGCGTCGGTGGGCGCCAGGGGCCGGGTCATCTGGTCGGGCTTGAGAGCCGCCTCGAAGGAGCGGACCCTGCCTTCCCAGTTGAGGAAGCTTCCGGCCTTCTCGGCGACCGCGGCGACCGGCAGGACGACGTCCGCGTGCTCGGTGACTTCACTGGGCCGCAGTTCGAGCGACACCAGGAAGCCCACCTCGGACAGTGCCGTACGCGCGCGTGCCGGGTCGGGAAGATCGGCCACCTCGACGCCCGCGACCACCAGGGCCCGCAGTTCGCCGTCGGCGGCCGCCTCCACGATCTGGCCGGTGTCACGGCCGTGGCGGTGCGGGAGTTCGGAGACGCCCCAGGCGGCCGCGACCTCGTCCCGCGCGCGCGGGTCGGTGGCCGGGCGTCCGCCCGGCAGCAGTGTGGGAAGCGCGCCCGCCTCGATCGCGCCGCGCTCCCCGGCCCGGCGCGGGATCCACACCAGTCGGGCACCGGTGGCGGTCGCGGCCCGCACGGCGGCGGTCAGCCCGCCCGCCACGGCGGCCAGCCGCTCACCGACGGCGATCACCGCGCCCTCGGCGCGCAGCGCCTCGGACGCCTTGGCGCCGTCGCCCTCCAGGCCGACGCCGCTCGCGAGCGCGTCCAGCCACTCGGTCTCGGTGCCGGGCGCGGCCGGCAACAGCGTGCCGCCCGCCTTCTCCAGGCCGCGTGTGGCGTGCGTGGCCAGGGAGAAGGTCTTCTGCCCGTGCCCGCGCCATGCCTTGCGCAGCCGCAGGAAGACTCCGGGCGCTTCCTCCTCGGACTCGAAGCCCGCCAGCAGAACGGCGGGCGCCTTCTCCAGAGAGGTGTACGTGACGCCCGTACTGTCGAGGTCCCGGCCGCGTCCGGCGACCCGGGCGGCCAGGAAGTCGGCCTCCTCGGAGCTGTGCACGCGCGCGCGGAAGTCGATGTCGTTCGTGTCGAGGGCCACGCGCGCGAACTTGCTGTACGCGTAGGAGTCCTCGACGGTGAGCCTGCCGCCGGTGAGGACACCGGCCCGGCCGCGGGCCGCCGTCAGCCCCTGCGCCGCGGCCTCCAGGGCCTCCGGCCAGGACGCGGGCTCCAGGACGCCCTCGGCGTTGCGCACCAGGGGCGTGTCCAGGCGGTCGCGCTGCTGCGCGTACCGGAACCCGAACCGCCCCTTGTCGCAGAGCCACTCCTCGTTGACCTCGGGGTCCGGCGACGCGAGGCGTCGCATCACCTTGCCGCGCCGGTGGTCGGTGCGCGTGGCGCAGCCGCCGGAGCAGTGCTCGCACACGGAGTGCGAGGAGATGAGGTCGAAGGGGCGTGAGCGGAAGCGATACGCCGCCGACGTGAGCGCGCCCACCGGGCAGATCTGGATCGTGTTCCCGGAGAAGTACGACTCGAACGGGTCGCCGTCACCGGTGCCGACCTGCTGGAGCGCGCCCCGCTCGATCAGCTCGATCATGGGGTCGCCCGCGATCTGGTTGGAGAAGCGGGTGCAGCGGGCGCAGAGCACGCACCGCTCGCGGTCGAGCAGCACCTGTGTGGAGATCGGGACCGGCTTCTCGTACGTCCGCTTCTTGCCCTCGAACCGGGACTCGGCGTTGCCGTGCGACATCGCCTGGTTCTGCAGGGGGCACTCGCCGCCCTTGTCGCAGACCGGGCAGTCCAGCGGGTGGTTGATGAGCAGCAGCTCCATCACACCGTGCTGTGCCTTCTCGGCCACCGGCGAGGTGAGATGAGTCTTGACGACCATCCCGTCCGTACAGGTGATCGTGCAGGACGCCATGGGCTTGCGCTGGCCCTCGACCTCGACGATGCACTGGCGGCAGGCGCCGGCCGGGTCGAGGAGCGGGTGGTCGCAGAACCGGGGGATCTCGATGCCGAGTTGTTCGGCGGCCCGGATGACCAGGGTGCCCTTGGGCACGCTCATCTCTACGCCGTCGATCGTCAGCGAGACGAGATCCTCCGGCGGGACCGCCGCTTCCCCGCCTCCGGAGGGAGCGCTGGTGGTCACTGTCATGCGTTCACCTCCGTGTGCTTGTCCGCCCAGGCCGTGGACCTTGCCGGGTCGAAGGGGCAGCCGCGGCCCGTGATGTGCTGCTCGTACTCCTCGCGGAAGTACTTGAGCGAGGAGAAGATCGGCGAGGCGGCACCGTCGCCGAGGGCGCAGAAGGATTTGCCGTTGATGTTGTCGGCGATGTCGTTGAGTTTGTCGAGGTCGGACATGACGCCCTTGCCGGCCTCGATGTCGCGCAGCAACTGCACGAGCCAGTACGTCCCTTCACGGCAGGGCGTGCACTTGCCGCAGGACTCGTGGGCGTAGAACTCGGTCCAGCGGGTGACGGCGCGGACGACGCAGGTCGTATCGTCGAAGCACTGGAGTGCTTTCGTGCCGAGCATGGAACCCGCGGCGCCCACTCCTTCGTAATCAAGAGGGACGTCGAGATGCTCGTCGGTGAACATCGGGGTCGAGGAGCCGCCCGGCGTCCAGAACTTCAGCCGGTGACCGGGGCGCATCCCGCCGCTCATGTCGAGGAGTTGGCGCAGTGTGATGCCGAGCGGTGCCTCGTACTGGCCGGGACTGGCGACATGGCCGCTGAGCGAGTAAAGCGTGAAGCCCGGAGACTTCTCGCTGCCCATCGACCTGAACCATTCCTTGCCATTTTGGAGAATTGCGGGAACTGACGCGATCGACTCGACGTTATTTACAACAGTTGGACACGCATAGAGGCCCGCGACAGCAGGGAAAGGGGGACGGAGCCGCGGTTGACCACGGCGGCCTTCGAGCGAGTCGAGCAGCGCGGTCTCCTCACCGCAGATGTACGCGCCCGCGCCCGCGTGCACGGTGAGCTGGAGGTCGAGTCCGCTGCCCAGGATGTTCTCGCCGAGGTAACCCGCCGCATAGGCCTCACGTACGGCCTCGTGCAACCGCCGCAGTACGGGGACCACTTCACCGCGGAGATAGATGAAGGCATGCGAAGACCGGATGGCATAGCACGCGATCACAATGCCCTCGATGAGGCTGTGCGGGTTCGCGAAGAGGAGCGGGATGTCCTTGCAGGTTCCCGGCTCCGATTCGTCGGCGTTGACAACTAGATAGTGAGGTTTGCCATCTCCCTGGGGAATGAACTGCCATTTCATTCCGGTCGGGAAACCGGCGCCGCCGCGGCCCCGCAGTCCGGAGTCCTTGACGTACGCGATCAGGTCGTCCGGTGACATGGCGAGTGCCTTGCGCAGGCCCTCGTACCCCTCGTGCCTTCGGTAGACGTCCAGCGACCAGGACCTGTCCTCGTCCCAGAAGGCCGACAGCACGGGTGCGAGCAGCTTTTCGGGACTTGTTTCGTTGATCTCGGCTGCCAAGGTCATCACTCCCCCTCCTCTGCCACAGGACCCGCCGGGTGGGACGGGTCGGAGGCCGACGTGTCCTGCGGCGCGTCGTGCGAACTCGGGTGCTCGGCGGGCCGCTGGTTCTGAGGTGCCCCTCCGCCTCGCGGATGCACCACACGCGCGGAGGCGCTCTCCCCCTTGGCCAGGCGCAGCCCCACCAGTGACGCGTGACCCGCACTGCCGCCGGCCTCCACCGCCCCCTCGCGCTCGTCGGGGAAGCCCGCCAGGATCCGGGCGGTGTCCTTGAAGGTGCACAGCCGGGCGCCGCGGGTCGGGTCGACGTCCACTCCCGCGCGAAGGTCGTCGACGAGACGCTTGGCCGAGTCCACGGTCTGGTTGTCGAAGAACTCCCAGTTGACCATCACGACCGGCGCGAAGTCGCAGGCCGCGTTGCACTCGATGTGCTCCAGGGTGACCTTGCCGTCGCCGGTGGTCTCTCCGTTGCCGACGTCCAGGTGGTCCTGGAGGGCTTCGAAGATGGCGTCGCCGCCCATGACGGCACACAGGGTGTTGGTGCAGACACCCACCTGGTAGTCACCGCTCGGCTTGCGCCGGTACATCGAGTAGAAGGTCGCGACCGCGGTGACCTCGGCCGTCGTCAGACCCAGTACCTCCGCGCAGAACCGCTGTCCTGTTCGCGTGACATGGCCCTCCTGCGACTGCACGAGATGCAGCAACGGAAGGAGCGCCGAGCGGGAGTCGGGGTAGCGGGCGATGATCTCGCGCGCGTCCGCCTCCAGCCGGGCTCGTACATCGGCCGGGTAGTCGGGCGCGGGCAGTTGGGGCATGCCCAGGCTGACGCCCTCGGGGGTGGTGGTCACCGGTCGACGCCTCCCATCACGGGGTCGATGGACGCGACGGCGACGATGACGTCGGCGACCTGGCCGCCTTCGCACATCGCCGCCATGGCCTGCAGGTTGGTGAAGGACGGGTCGCGGAAGTGGACCCGGAAGGGGCGGGTGCCTCCGTCGGAGACGACGTGCACCCCGAGCTCGCCCTTGGGCGACTCGACCGCCGCGTACGCCTGTCCCGGCGGCACGCGGAAGCCCTCGGTCACCAGCTTGAAGTGGTGGATCAGGGCCTCCATGGAGGTGCCCATGATCTTCTTGATGTGGTCGAGCGAGTTACCGAGACCGTCGGGGCCGAGCGCGAGCTGGGCGGGCCAGGCGATCTTCTTGTCGGCGACCATGACCGGGCCGGGCTGCAGCCGGTCCAGGCACTGCTCGATGATCCGCAGCGACTGGCGCATCTCCTCCAGGCGGATCAGGAAGCGCCCGTAGGAGTCGCAGGTGTCGGCGGTCGGGACCTCGAAGTCATAGGTCTCGTAGCCGCAGTACGGCTGGGACTTGCGCAGGTCGTGCGGCAGACCCGCCGAGCGCAGGACCGGGCCGGTGGCACCGAGGGCCACGCAGCCGGCCAGGTCGAGGTAGCCGACGTCCTGCATACGGGCCTTGAAGATGGGGTTCCCGGTGGCGAGCTTGTCGTACTCGGGAAGGTTCTTCGTCATCTTCTTCACGAACTCGCGGATCTGGTCCACCGCGCCCGGGGGCAGGTCCTGGGCGAGTCCGCCAGGGCGGATGTACGCGTGGTTCATCCGCAGGCCGGTGATCAGCTCGTAGATGTCGAGAATCAGCTCACGGTCGCGGAAGCCGTAGATCATGATCGTGGTGGCGCCGAGCTCCATGCCTCCGGTGGCGATGCACACCAAATGGGAGGAGAGTCGGTTCAGCTCCATGAGGAGCACGCGGATGATCGTGGCGCGGTCCGTGATCTCGTCCGTGATGCCGAGGAGCTTCTCGACGGCGAGGCAGTACGCGGTCTCGTTGAAGAACGGCGTCAGGTAGTCCATGCGCGTCACGAACGTGGTGCCCTGGGTCCACGTACGGAATTCGAGGTTCTTCTCGATACCGGTGTGGAGGTAGCCGATGCCGCAGCGGGCCTCGGTGACCGTTTCGCCGTCGATCTCCAGGATGAGCCGGAGCACGCCGTGGGTGGACGGGTGCTGCGGGCCCATGTTGACGATGATGCGCTCGTCGTCGGACTTGGCCGCCGCCTGGGCGATCTCGTCCCAGTCGCCGCCGGTGACCGTATATACGGTGCCCTCGGTAGTCTCGCGGGCCGAAGCGGCTGATGCCCCGGAAGGGGTCTGCGTGCTCATGAGTACGACCTCCGCTGGTCCGGAGCCGGGATCTGGGCGCCCTTGTACTCGACGGGGATGCCGCCGAGGGGGTAGTCCTTGCGCTGCGGGTGGCCCTGCCAGTCGTCCGGCATCATGATCCGCGTCAGCGCAGGGTGGCCGTCGAAGATCAGCCCGAAGAAGTCGTACGTCTCGCGCTCGTGCCAGTCGTTCGTCGGATAGACGGAGACGAGCGAGGGGACGTGCGGGTCCGCGTCGGGGGCGCTGACCTCCAGGCGGATCAGCCGGTTGTGGGTGATCGAGCGCAGGTGGTAGACGGCGTGCAGCTCGCGGCCCTTGTCGTGCAGGTAGTGGACGCCGGAGACGCCGGTGCACAGTTCGAACCGGAGGGCCGGGTCGTCGCGCAAGGTCTGGGCGACGCGGAGCAGGTACTCGCGTTCGACGTGGAAGGTGATCTCGTCGCGGTCGACGATCGTCTTGTCGATGACGTTCTCCGGGACGAGTCCCTGTTCCTCCAGGGCGCCCTCCAGCTCGTCGGCCACCTCGTCGAACCAGCCGCCGTAGGGGCGGGCGGCCGCGCCGGGGAGCCGGATCGAGCGGACCAGGCCGCCGTAACCGGAGGTGTCGCCGCCGTTCTCGGCGCCGAACATGCCGCGCTGGACGCGGATCTCCTCGCCCTTGTCGCCTCGCTGGCCGGGAAGGTTGGAGGCGCCGAGGTCCTTCTCGGGGTTGACCCCGTTGCCGTTAGCGTCGCTCACCGCAGCAGGCCCTTCATCTCGATGATGGGAAGCGCCTTGAGCGCCGCTTCCTCCGCCTCGCGGGCCGCTTCCTCGGCGTTCACGCCGAGCTTGGAGGTCTGGATCTTCTGGTGGAGCTTGAGAATCGCGTCCATCAGCATCTCGGGCCGCGGCGGACATCCGGGCAAATAGATGTCGACCGGGACGATGTGGTCGACGCCCTGCACAATGGCGTAATTGTTGAACATTCCGCCTGATGACGCACAAACCCCCATGGAGATAACCCACTTGGGGTTGGGCATCTGGTCGTAGACCTGCCGCAGCACCGGCGCCATCTTCTGGCTCACCCGGCCGGCCACGATCATCAGGTCGGCCTGGCGGGGTGACCCGCGGAAGACCTCCATACCGAAGCGCGCCAGGTCGTAACGCCCGGCGCCGGTCGTCATCATCTCGATGGCGCAGCAGGCGAGTCCGAATGTCGCGGGGAAGACGGACGACTTGCGCACCCAGCCCGCGGCCTGCTCGACGGTGGTCAGCAGGAATCCGCTCGGCAGCTTTTCTTCGAGTCCCATGTCTTAAAGGCCCCTCAGTCCCATTCCAGGCCGCCGCGCCGCCATACGTACGCGTACGCCACGAAGACGGTGAGCACGAAGAGCAGCATCTCCACGAGCCCGAAAACACCCAGGGCGTCGAAGGTGACGGCCCAGGGGTAGAGGAAGACGATCTCGATGTCGAAGACGATGAAGAGCATCGCCGTCAGGTAGTACTTGATGGGAAAACGCCCACCGCCGACCGGCGTGGGGGTCGGCTCGATGCCGCACTCGTACGCGTCGAGCTTGGCGCGGTTGTACCGCTTCGGACCGATCAGCGTGGCCATGACCACGGAGAAGATCGCAAAGCCTGCCCCGAGGGCTCCCAGTACGAGGATCGGCGCATACGCGTTCACGCTCCTCGCTCCTCTCAGTCGGCACTGACTGGTGGCGGTTTTGGCGAGCCTGCACCCCTGCCTCGCCAGCACGCGAACCCCGCCCGTCCCGGCGAAGATCACGGACATGTGAAGCAGGTCACAAGCCCAACTGCCTCGCATCTTATGCCCGGCGGTCTGTGATCTGCGACACGGGGTATTGCACAAGCTTTGTGATCTCCACCACCTGACGAACGATCATGAAGTCGGATGAGCAGTAATCTTCACACGCGAAGCGTCAGGTCGGTCACCAGATGTGACATTTTCGCTCATCGTCGCAGGCCCAGGGTGGCGTCTCAATATCAAGAGACTTCCGCTGCATGCAAATTGGCGTTGGACACACCCCCTTGATAGAGGACCGCGTTCACACTTCAGGGGGATCCGTGGACGGATGTGGACACGTGCACGCGTTCACGAGCGGGGGTCGGCCGGGAGGCGGCCGGGGTCCATGCGCGGGACGCGACCGCCCGGGTGACCGTTCCGTGACCTGCGCCACATCTACCTATGGGTCAGATAAGCCGGGCTTGGCCATCGGCTTCAACCGGTGGTAGGCGGCGGGCAATTCGGACGTAATGCTGAAAGGCCATGATCACGGGCTTGGTGGACGGTGTCCGCAATGCCCGTTACGGCGTCAATAAAGAGTGACGCGCGACGAATTCGGCCGTCGATTGAACAACTGTGGCGCACCACACGTTTCTTGAAGGTATGAGGGAGCCCCTGGTACCGCTAGTACCCATGTCCCACACCGCACACATACGAAGCCACCGGAAGCCCCGCCGCAACGCCCCGTCGCTCGCGATGCGCGCCGGAGTTGCCGGTGGCGTCCTCAGCACCCTGGCAGTGGCCGGGGCAGCGGGTTCGGCGAACGCCGCCGAGCCCGTGACGCAGACGTTGGAACTGCCGACCCTGACGGCCGACCTGGCCACCCAGGTCGCGCAGTCCGCGGACGCCACGCAGCAGACCGCGGCCAACTACGAGCTGCAGGCGGAGCGCGACGCGGCCGCCGCCAAGGCCGCCAAGCAGGCCAAGGCCGACCTGGCCGACGCCAAGAAGAAGGCGGAGGCCAAGCAGAAGGCCGAGGCCGCGCGCAAGGCCGCGGCGGCCGACGCCGTCTCGCGTTCCTCGGCGCGGACCGTGCTGTCCGCCAGCGCCTCCACGTCCACGAACGTCGCGGCCCCGGCCAGCGGCAGTGTCGCGACCGTGATCGCGTTCCTCAAGGCGCAGGTCGGCGACGCGTACGTCATGGGCGGCACCGGACCCAACGCGTGGGACTGTTCCGGGCTGGTGCAGGCGGCGTTCAAGCAGGTCGGTGTCGACCTGCCGCGCGTCTCGCAGGACCAGTCGGTGTCCGGTACGCCGGTTTCGCTCTCCAATGTCCAGGTCGGCGACATTCTGTACTGGGGTTCGGCGGGCTCGGCGTACCACGTCGGTGTGTACATCGGTAACGGGCAGTACCTGGACGCGGCCAACCCCGGCAAGGGCGTCGTGATTCAGGACCTTTCGGGCTACCCGGCGACGGGCGCGGTGCGCGTGCTCTGACCCGCGGGTGTCTTCCGCAGGGCCGCTTCCTGTGCGGGGAGCGGTCCTTCGGGCTGTCCTGGAGCTGCTATCCGACGGCCTGCTTGCCGGCGGCCTGTTCTTCGGTGGCCTGCTCGGGAGGCGGTTCTCCGGGCTGTTCCGGGCACGCCGCGCGACGGCATGCGCGAGGGTGGGAACCGGCGCCGGAGGGCGGCGGACCGCCGTCGGCCGCGGTGCCCGCGCACCCGAAGGAGACAGCGATGCCCCGTGTGTTCGTCCAGGGAAACCCGGTCGGTTCGTACCCGCCGCTCACGCCGGACGCCCGACGCGGGACCGTCCGGCGGATCACCGAGGTCGGGGAAGAGGTCCTGCACCGCCCCTGCCGGGATGTCACCGAGTTCGGTCCCGATCTCGCCGCGCTCATCGACGACATGTTCCTGACCATGTACGTCGCCGACGGCGCCGGCCTCGCCGCGAACCAGGTCGGGGTGGATCTGCGGCTCTTCGTCTACGACTGCCCGGACGACGACGGGGTCCGGCACGTCGGCCACATCGCCAATCCGGTCCTGGAGCGGCTCGCGCCCTCCGGCCGCCGGCTCCTGGACGAGGGCGAGGGGTGTCTGTCCGTCCCGGGTGCCGTCGTGGACGTACCCCGCCCCGACCGGGCCGTCGTGCGGGGCGTGGACAAGGACGGGATGCCGCTCGTCATCGAGGGGACGGGATACTTCGCGCGCTGTCTGGAGCACGAGAGCGACCATCTCGACGGACACGTCTACCTGGACCGGCTCTCCCGGCGGGATCGGAAGGACGCCCTGCGACAGGTGGCCGAGCGGCGCGAGCAGGTGGTGGCCCGTCGCGCCGCCAAGGAGTCGGAGCTGTCCCGGTGACCGCTCGGGCGGCCCGTCCGGTCAGGCCTTCGGGGCCACCTTCGAGAGGCCGTTGATGATGCGGTCCATCGCGTCGCCGCCCGTCGGGTCGGTGAGGTTCGCGAGCATCTTCAGCGTGAACTTCATCAGCATCGGGTGGCTCAGGCCGCGCTGGGTGGCGATCTTCATGACCTTCGGGTTGCCGATGAGCTTCACGAAGGCGCGGCCGAGGGTGTAGTAGCCGCCGTAGGTGTCCTTGAGGACGCGCGGGTAGCGCTGGAGGGCCAGTTCCCGCTGGCCCGGGGTGGCGCGCGCGTGGGCCTGGACGATGACGTCGGCGGCGATCTGGCCGGACTCCATGGCGTAGGCGATTCCCTCGCCGTTGAAGGGGTTCACCAGGCCGCCGGCGTCACCCACGAGCAGCAGGCCCTTGGTGTAGTGCGGTTGACGGTTGAAGGCCATCGGCAGGGCCGCACCGCGGATCGGGCCGGTCATGTTCTCGGGGGTGTAGCCCCAGTCCTCCGGCATCGAGGCGCACCAGGCCTTCAGGACCTCGCGCCAGTCCAGCTCCTTGAAGGAGTTGGAGGTGTTGAGGACACCGAGGCCGACGTTCGAGGTGCCGTCGCCCATGCCGAAGATCCATCCGTAGCCGGGCAGCAGACGGTCCTCGGCGCCCCGGCGGTCCCACAGCTCCAGCCACGACTCCAGGTAGTCGTCCTCGTGACGCGGTGAGGTGAAGTACGTACGGACGGCGACGCCCATCGGGCGGTCCTCGCGGCGGTGCAGGCCCATCGCGAGGGAGAGGCGGGTGGAGTTGCCGTCGGCCGCCACCACCAGCGGGGCGTGGAAGGTCACCTCCCGCTTCTCCTTGGAGTCGGCGTCGCCCAGCTTCGCGTGCACGCCGGTGATGCGGCCGGTGCGGTCGTCGATGATCGGCGCGCCGACGTTGCAGCGCTCGTACAGCCGCGCGCCCGCCTTCTGCGCCTGCCGCGCCAGCTGCTCGTCGAAGTCGTCCCGCTTCCGTACGAGTCCGTAGTCGGGGTAGGAGGCGAGATCCGGCCAGTCGAGCTGGAGGCGTACGCCGCCGCCGATGATGCGCAGGCCCTTGTTCCGGAGCCAGCCGGCTTCCTCGGAGATGTCGATGCCCATCGACACCAACTGCTTGGTGGCGCGCGGGGTCAGCCCGTCACCGCAGACCTTCTCGCGCGGGAAGGCGGTCTTCTCCAGAAGCAGGACGTCGAGCCCCGCCTTCGCCAGGTAGTACGCGGTGGTGGAACCGGCTGGCCCGGCCCCGACGACGATGACGTCGGCGGTGTTTTCGGAGAGGGGTTGGGGCTCGGTCACGGCGGGGTCTCCCCAAGACTCGAAATCAACGTGCCGACGGGCACTGGACATGGGCAGTCTATGCAGCGGTACCGATCACCCGGCTGAAGGGCTGCCCCGTGAACCGAGCTCTCCCCGATGTACGACTGCGCGTCCCCACGGACGAGGACGCTCTCGCATGGCACCGGGTCTTCGACGACCCCGAGGTCATGGAGTTCCTCAGGGGCCACGCGGCCGAGCCGTCCGTGTACGAGGAACTGACCGCGCGCCAGCGGCGGCACGACGCGGAGTACGGATTCTGCCTGTGGACGATGGTCGGCCCCGGGGACGAGGTGCTGGGCTTCACGGGCGCGCAGCCGTGGCCGCACGCCTGGGGGCCGGCCGGACAGATCGAGATCGGCTGGCGGCTGGGGCGGGCGCACTGGGGCAAGGGGTACGTCACGGCGGCGGCGCGGACCACGCTGGAGCGGGTCCGCGCGGCGGGCGTCACGGACGTCGTCGCGGTGGTGAACGCGGCCAACGCCCGTTCCATCGCGGTGACTCAACGGCTCGGCATGGAACTCACGGAGCGGTTCACGCTGCCCTCGTCGACGCAGGAGGGCCGCTGCTACCGACTGGCCCTCTGACGGAGTCCGGCAGGCCTCCTCACGGCTTCCGGAGGGGCACGGGCGAGGCTTACCCTTCCGGTACCGCTGGGGGTGACGTCCGTGCGCCTAACACCCAAGACACCCGAAGTGCGCGTACCGCGGCTCGTCGGTCTGATGGCCGTGGACGCGCGTGAGACGGCAGAGGCGCGAGGTGTGCTGCTCGCCGCGCCCGACCGGCCCGATTTCCATCGGACGGTCGTCGACTACGTCGTACGGCAATTTCCGCAGCCCGGGGCCGAAGTGCCGCGCGGAGCCGTCGTCACCGTGTGGTTCGACCTCGGGGACGCGGAGGGCGGCGCCGGAGTGCGTGAACCCCGGCCGCCCCGGCCGCCGTCGGGCGGGCTGCGCCGCGAACTCGACGAGCCCGGCGACCCGTTCGAGCTCCTCAGGTAGCGAATCCGGTCGGTCTTCCGGGCGGGTGGGCGGGCCGAGCGGTTCAGGTCTGCTTGTAGCCCCGGTGGAGGGCCACGATGCCGCCCGTCAGGTTGCGCCAGGCCACCTTCGACCAGCCGGCCTTGAGCAGCCGATCGGCCAGTTCCGGCTGGGTCGGCCAGGCGCGGATGGACTCGGCGAGATAGACGTACGCGTCGGGGTTGGAGGAGGCGGCACGGGCGACCGGGGGCAGCGCGCGCATCAGGTACTCGGTGTAGACCGTGCGGAACGGCGCCCAGGTGGGGTGCGAGAACTCGCAGATCACGACGCGTCCGCCGGGCTTCGTCACGCGGTACAGCTCGCGGAGCGCGGTGTCGGTGTCCTGCACGTTGCGCAGCCCGAAGGAGATCGTGACGGCGTCGAAGGTGTCGTCCTTGAAGGGCAGCCTGGTCGCGTCACCGGCCGTCATCGGTAGCCAGGGGTGGTTCCGCTTGCCGACGCGGAGCATCCCGAGGGAGAAGTCGCAGGGGACGACGTACGCGCCGGTGCGGGCGAAGGGGAGCGACGAGGTCGCGGTGCCGGCCGCGAGGTCCAGGATCTTCTGTGCGGGGCGCGCGTCGACCGCCTTCGCGACCTCCTTGCGCCACACCCGGTCCTGGCCGAGCGACAGCAGGTCGTTCGTCAGGTCGTACCGTTCCGCCACGTCGTCGAACATCGAGGCGACTTCGTGCGGCTGCTTGTCCAGGGATGCGCGGGTCACGGTCCCATTGTGGCAGTACGGGCCGGTCGACTCTCTGGCACCCGGCCGTGGATTCGGCCGCTGTCGGGGACACCTGTTCGGGACGCTCCCTCCGGGTGGTTCTTCGAGCAGGTCAGAGCATGCTTCCGGCTTATGGGGAAGCGCCGCACCCGGCCCTGTGAACCTGGGGAGGGTACGGCGCCTTCCGGCTGTCACCGGGTTTCCGCGGGTGGTCGGCCTGCCCGAAGCTGTCCTCCGGGGGGATGGCGGCGACGGGCGCCACCAGGTCGGCGCCGAATGCCGCCCGCTGGGCGTTGTCCATGAGGCCGAGGGACAGGTTCCTCGGGTTGCTGAGCATGTTCAGCAGGGTTCCCGCGTTCTCGCCGGGGACGCCGGTCGCCTGGGGCTCGTGGGAGTTCACGACGTGCACGCCGGCCGGCACGTCGCTGGTCGCGAGTGCCCTGTTGAGTTGGTTCACGCCGTAGCTGATCCGGCTCCGGACCGCCGCGACCCCGCCGAGTTCGGTGACGGTGGCTGGGGTGCGGGCGACGACGATGTCGATGGCCGCGGGGTTGTCGGGGGTGGCGACCCGCAGACCCGGCTTGTGGCGCTCGCTCCGTAGCCGAGATCGTGCCCGGCCTGTTGTACACGTGCTCGCACGGCCGACCCAGGCCAGGTTCACTCGGATACCGGCCTGTCCCGGCCCAGTCGGCCCTTCTCGCCAGGCGGCCCCGCCGGAACCTGCGTCAGGGGCCCGCGGGGCGGTCGTCACGGCAGCAGTCGGGGCTTCTTCCGGGCGGCCACGTCCTCGACCCAGCCGAACAGGGGGATCGCAGTCCAGATCAGCGCCCAGCCGATCGCGAACATGAACCACTGGCTCTCCAGGGGCAGCCACTTCTCGAAGGCCGGCACCTTCCAGAACTGGTCGATCAGCGGGACGGCCAGGATCAGCGCGATCTCGTGCCAGAGATAGATCGTCACCGCCCGCCCATTGAAGATCGTCACCGTGCGGTCGAGCCGCTTGAAGCGGGCCAGCCAGGCGAAGTCGACGTCGCAGTACGCCTTGAAGTACATCAGCAGCGTCACGAAGCCCGCCGACCAGAAGGCCTGCGCCAGGGGGACCTCGTCGAGGTCGTAGGTGCCGAACTCCGCCTGGTGCGCGAGGGCGTACCAGCCGCCGTACGCGAGGGCGGCCAACGAGACGAGGACCACTGCGGCCGGCTTCAGCCGCTGGAGCACCCCCTCGCGGTGCGCGAAGCCGACGAGCCAGCAGAAGAGGTAGGTGGCGAGGTCCGTGAGGGCGCTGCCGAAGCGGTCGTCCGACGGCTGCCAGCCGTACTGGAAGACCACGATCGGGACGAGGGAGAGCAGCAGGACCGGAATCGGGGCCATGCGGAAGATCTTCAGGAGCAGGGGGGAAAGCAGTACGAACCAGAGGTACGTCCGCAGATACCAGAGGATCTCCCAGGCCTGCACGCCCCATTGGCTTCCCGGCGGGTCGCCGACCGGGACGATCCAGAACACGATCTGCCAGCCCGGCATCCAGCCGTGGATCATCATCGCCAGCACGACGAAGACGCCCCAGAACCAGAACGGCGGCAGCAGTCGCCGCATGCGGCTTCTGACCACCTTGAGCGCCGGGCGCTCCAGGGACTTGGCCATCAGCGTGCCGGCGAGCGCGAACATCACGCCCATCGACGGGAAGACCAGGCCGGCCCAGGCCCAGCCGAAGGTGTGGTAGGTGACGACACGGACCAGGGCGACGGCGCGGAGGGCGTCGAAGTAGCGGTCGCGGCCCCCTGCCGCCTTCGCCGCCTCCCCCGCCCCCGCCTTTGCCGCCTCCCCCGCCTCCCCCGCCTCCGCCTTCGGGGCAGGCACCTCCGGGGAGTTCTCGGGAGGGGGCTGCGGAGGGTTCGCGAGAGTGGTGTCGGGACCGTAGTGCCACTGTTCCTCATACGGCACCGGCTGCTCGTACCGGAGCGGCTCCTCGTGCCGGACCGGCTCCTCGTGCCGGACCGACTCCTCGTACCGGAGCGGCTGTTGATACTGCACCGGCTGCTCGGTCTGCTGCCCGTACGGCAGGCCCTGGTCGTACGGCAGCCCGTACCCGGGGCCGTACCCGTATCCGGGGCCGTCCGGGTACCCGTGCCCCCGCCCGTCGTCGTACCCCTGCTGTCCCGGCTGTTCCGGCTGTTCCGCGCCCCAGGTCATCTAACTCACTCCTGCCGGGGTTCCGACCTCGCCCGTGCGCTTGAGCTTCTGCCAGCGGAGGCGGCCGCCGGTCAGGGCCGTGACGCAGGAGTGGATCAGAACCAGGTACATCATCTGGCGGTACGCGAGTTGCTGCAGCGGCAGCATCGCGAGGTAGCGGTACTTCTCCCGGTCGAGCCGGAACGCGTAGGCCGCGCAGACCAGTTGGACCGCGAGGACGGCCAGCCAGGCGAGGAGCGCCGCCCGGAAGTCCACAAAGATCATCGAGTAGACGGTGAACACGTCGATGAGCGGTGCGAACACCGGCGTGACGATCTGGAACAGGACCACCAGCGGCATGCCCACGCGGCCGAAGCGACCCGAAGGACCCTTGTCCGTCAGAGACTTGCGGTGCTTCCACAGCGCCTGCATGGTGCCGTAGCTCCAGCGGTAGCGCTGCGACCACAGCTGCTTGAACGAACCGGGTGCCTCCGTCCAGGCCTTGGCGTGCTCCTGGTAGACGACCCGCCACCCCGCGCGGTGCATCGCGATGGTGATGTCGGTGTCCTCGGCGAGCGTGTCCTCGCTCATGCCGCCGACCTCCAGCACCGCGTCCCGGCGGAACGCGCCGATGGCGCCGGGGATGGTGGGCATGCAGCGCAGCAGGTCGTACATGCGGCGGTCGAGGTTGAAGCCCATCACGTACTCGATGTGCTGCCAGGCGCCGATCATGGTGTTGCGGTTGCCGACCTTGGCGTTGCCCGCGACCGCCCCGATCTCCGGGTCGGCGAAGGGCTGCACGAGCTGGTGCACGGCGTCCGGCTCGAAGACGGTGTCGCCGTCCATCATCACGACGATGTCGTAACGCGCGTTGCGGACACCGTTGTTGAGCGCGGCGGGCTTGCCCGCGTTCTCCTGCCGGATGACGCGGACGTTCGGCATGCCCAGCGACTCGGCGATCTCGGACGTGTTGTCCTCGGACCCGTCGTCGACCACGATGATCTCGATCGGATGCGTGCTCTTCGCCAGCGACCTCAGGGTGTTGGCGATGCATTCCTTCTCGTTGTACGCGGGCACGATCACGGTCACCGGCCGGGTGACCGTCGGCCCCCAGCTGAACCTGCCGCCCCGGCCGCGACTGCGGTTGCGGTCACGGTTGCGCTGCCGGTAGTGGCGGCGGGCGAGGACGAGCATCATCCCGAACCGGCCCATGACGGCGACGCCGACGACGAGGAGGAACCAGGACAGCGCCGGTACGACCCATTCGGCGACCGCCACGGCGTAGACGAGCGCCTTGCCCTCGTAGAGGGTCGCGCCGGTGGCCTTCCGCTGGGCGGCCTGCGCGGCGCCGCTCGCGGTGGCACCCGACGCCGAACCGGGGCCCGATCGTTGCCCGTTCGCCTGCCCGCCGTTCGTCTGCCCGCCGTTCGCCTGCTGACCGGGAGAGAGGTTCGAACCGGTGGCCGTTCCGGTGCCGCGGGCCCGGAACGCGGCCTGGTTCAGCTTGGCCTGGGCGCCACTGACGGTGGTGAAGGTGTAGCCCTTCGCCTTCATCTTCTTGATGTACGTGCCGAGCGCCGCGACGGTCTGCGAGCGGTCGCCGCCCGCGTCGTGCATGAGGACGATGGCGCCCTGGTTGTTCTTCGGCGTCGCCCACTGGACGATCTTCGAGACGCCCGGCTTCTTCCAGTCGTCACTGTCGGTGTCGACGAAGACGCTGGTGTAGCCGAGGCTGCCGAGCTCCTTGTAGACGGGCCAGCTGTAGTTGTCGACGGCGCTGATCTCCGACGAATAGGGGGCGCGGAACAGCGTGGTCGTGACGCCGGCCGCGCCCGCGAGGGCCAACTGCGTCTGCTTCAGCTCACGTTGGAGGCGGGCGGTGCTCTGGTAGGAGAGGTCGACGTGGGTGAAGGTGTGGATGCCGACCTCGTTGCCCTGGTCGACCAGGGTCTTCACCACGTCCGGGTAGCGGGAGATCATCGAGCCGACCATGAAGAAGGTGCCCTCGACGTCGTTCTCCTCCAGGACCTTGAGGACTTCCGGCGTCCAGTTCGCGGTCGGCCCGTCGTCGAAGGTCAGCACGATGGTCTTCTTCGGCACGGACTGCGTCTTCGCGGTGCCGCCCGCGAAGCTCAGGATGGGCCCGCCGGCGAGGATCTTCTCGGGGACCTTGTCGTAGGCCGCGCCGTCGCGGACCCGGGCGTCGTTGCCGATCTCGGAGCGCAGATAGCCGTCGAGCAGCATCACGCTGATGAGTGCCAGCAGGAGCAGCAGGGCGAGGATGGCACGGGGTTTCTGCAGTGCCGCGGCCTTGCCGGCGGCCCGCTCCATCTTGGAGGGGGCGCGCCGACGGCCGCGCGCGGGCGTCGTCGTACTCATGAGGGTGGGTGCGTCCCCGTCAGTTGGCGCCGGCGGAGGCGGACGCCCCGGCGGTTGTCGTGGGAGCGGAGGAGGGCGCGGACCCGGTGGGCGGACCCGACGGCGGAGTGCCGGTGGGCGCTCCGTCCGGGGCGCCGCTGGGGGCGATGCCGCCCTGCTGCACGCCGTAGCCCCCGCCGGGCGCGGAACCGGCCCGGCCGCGGTCGAAGGGGAGGAGGGAGGAAGGCGTCAGCGAGGTGCCCCAGCCCATGAAGGCCATGCCGAGCACGACGGCGTAGCCGAGGCAGACGACGCCGACGAGCATGCCGATTCTGCTCAGCAGGCGGGCGCGGCGCCCGGAGTTGTCAACGAACACGGGGCCGTCCATGGCCCCGCTACCGCGTTTGCGACGGCGGCCACGCACCGGGGCATGGTTTTCGATGGCGGACTCGGATTGCATTCCCCAGACGGTAGGACGCGTTTATGTGTCAAAAACTCTGCCTTCCGTGTGAGCGGCCCATGAGAGATGCCTCAACCTGTATTTTCTCTGTGAGAATCCAAGAGCGTCCGCGCAGCTCAACCCTGATGGATATGGAAGTTATGCACCATTTGAAAGTCCAGATCATCCCCTTTGTTGGCACTCCCCCTCGTGATTCCCATGCATGATCTCCATTCGGTATTCCGGTCCGGGTGTGACACATTTCCAGTCGGGGAACGACCGTTTGTTTCCGTCCTGGGACAGAAATCACGAGAGCTCATGAGAGCGGGTGCGTGCACAATGCGGAGTTTCCTGAAGCCGGCCGCGGGGGTCGTCTGTCTGGTGGCCCTGGCCTGCGCGGGGTGCTCCTCGGGTGGCGGCGGCGCCTCGGACGCGGCGCCCGCGCGGCCCGGTCGGACGACGGCCGCGGCAGCGTCACCGAACCCGGGCACGACGAAGTCGTCGGCCACGTCGTACGCCCCGTACGTGAGCGCCACGACCGCCGCCGACACCGACTCTGCAGGGTCGCCGACCACCTACAACCTGGCCTTCGTGATCTCCGACGGCAACGGCTGCACACCGAAGTGGGACGGGATGTACGCCATCGGCGACACCACCGTGAAGTCCAGGACATCGGCGCTCAAGAAGTCCGGCGCGAGCGTGCGGGTGTCGTTCGGCGGCGCGTCCGGCAAGGAGCTGGCGTCGACGTGCGACAGCGCGAGCGACCTCGCGGCGGCCTACGGCGCGGCGCTGGACGCCGCCGGCTCCACGCAGGCCGACTTCGACATCGAGGGCACCCAGTTGAGCGACTCCGACTCGGTCGCGCTGCGCTCCGAGGCCATCGCGCTGCTCCAGAAGAAGCGCCCCGGCCTGACGGTGTCCTTCACGCTGCCCGTGATGCCGTCCGGCCTCGATGCCGACGGCCTGGCACTCCTGGAGTCCGCCAACGACCACTCCGTGGACGTCTCCACCGTCAACATCATGACCATGAACTACGGCAGTTCGTACGCCGACGACATGGGCGACTACGCGATCACGTCCGCCGAGGCGGCCCACGCCCAGCTGAAGAAGGTGTTCGGGCTGTCGGACTCCGACGCCTGGCAGGGGCTCGCGCTCACCTCGATGATCGGCGTCAACGACGTGGACAACGAGACGTTCGGCCTCTCGGACGCGGCGCAGGTACGGGCGTTCGCGGAGAAGAAGGGGGTCGCCTGGGTGTCGATGTGGGCGACGTTCCGGGACCAGCAGTGCAAGAAGGGCAGCGCGACGGCGGGCGACGCGTCGACCGACTGCAGTGGTGTGAAGCAGAGTTCGGGGGCGTTCGCGAAGGCTTTCGCGGGCTGAGCCGACGACACGTGCCGTGATCAGCGGCCGCGGTACACCAGTCGCCCGCCGATCACGGTCGCCACGCAGGTACCCGCACCGCGCCGGACCAGTTCGGCGCGGTCCGCCACGTCGAACACGGCGAACCGGGCGGGACCGCCTGGCACGAGACCGGGCAGCAGGATCAGCGGAGTCGGCGACAGCGCCGCCGGACCCGCGAGCCGGTCCGGCCGCCGCCCCACCACGAGACCGACCCTGCGCACCGCGTCGACCACGGCTCGCGACTTGAGCTCCCCGGCCACCGCCACCGTGCCGTGCGCCAGCAGCCGCTGGATCCCGCGCCGCGCGCTCGCGCCGACGCGTGCGGGATCGGCGCGGAAGATCCGCTTGGCCCGCTCCCCGCCGATGGGCTCGGTGCCGAAGCCTTCGGCCTCGCGCGGGTCCGGGTGGTACATGGCTTCCAGGAGCTCCGGGCCGTACGGGTTCAGCAGTCCCGGCGTCAGGATGCCGGGCCAGCGCCGCACCCTCGCATCCGGGTGGGCGGCGGCCAGTTCCTCGTACGGGCCTACGGCGGCGACGGCTGCCCCGTCGACCAGGACCGAGGTCCCGGTCGACTGCTCGGCTACGTGAAGTGTCAGCACAGTGAGATCAATTGGAGGCGAGCAGCTTCAGCTCGGGGTGCGCCGTGCCGCCTTCGATCGCCGTCGAGGAGATGTGGGACATGACGCGCTCGTCGACCGGGTCGTTCGCCGGGTCGTCGTGGACGACGATGTGCTCGTACGTCGTGGTCCGCTGGGCGGGAACGCGGCCCGCCTTGCGGATCAGGTCGATGATCTCCATGCGGTTGGAGCGGTGCTTGGCGCCGGCGGAGGAGACGACGTTCTCCTCCAGCATGATCGAGCCGAGGTCGTCCGCGCCGTAGTGCAGGGAGAGCTGGCCGACCTCCTTGCCGGTGGTCAGCCAGGAACCCTGGATGTGGGCGACGTTGTCGAGGAAGAGGCGGGCGATCGCGATCATCCGCAGGTACTCGAAGAGCGTCGCCTGCGTACGGCCCTTCAGGTGGTTGTTCTCGGGCTGGTAGGTGTACGGGATGAAGGCGCGGAAGCCGCCCGTCCGGTCCTGTACGTCACGGATCATCCGCAGGTGCTCGATGCGCTCGGCGTTGGTCTCGCCGGTGCCCATCAGCATGGTGGACGTCGACTCGACGCCCAGCCCGTGCGCGATCTCCATGATCTCCAGCCACCGCTCGCCGCTCTCCTTGAGCGGGGCGATCGCCTTGCGCGGGCGGGCGGGAAGCAGCTCGGCCCCGGCGCCGGCGAACGAGTCGAGACCGGCCGCGTGGATCCGCTGGATGGCCTCCTCGACGGTCACCTTGGAGATCCGGGCCATGTGCTCGACCTCGGACGCACCGAGGGAGTGGATGACCAGCTCCGGGTACGCGCCCTTGATCGCGGCGAAGTGCTTCTCGTAGTACTCGACGCCGTAGTCCGGGTGGTGTCCGCCCTGGAACATGATCTGCGTCCCGCCGAGCTCGACGGTCTCCGCGCAGCGGCGCAGGATGTCGTCGAGGTCGCGCGTCCAGCCCTTGGCGGTGTCCTTGGGAGCGGCGTAGAAGGCGCAGAACTTGCACGCCGTGACGCACACGTTCGTGTAGTTGATGTTGCGCTCGATGATGTACGTCGCGATGTGCTCGGTACCCGCGTACCTGCGGCGGCGTACGGCGTCGGCGGCGGCGCCGAGCGCGTGCAGCGGGGCATCGCGGTAGAGGTCGAGCGCCTCTTCCGGGGTGATCCGCCCACCCTCCACGGCACGGTCCAGCACGGACTGATGGTCGGCCTTCTCGGTCACCGGGAGCGTCCCTTTCGTAAGGGTGTGGACAGACTCAACCACCCTACGCCAGCACACCGGGCCGACCGACGTCAGGCCGTGCAAGCCCGCCGAGCCGACCCACGTCAGGCCGCGTAGGCCCCGATCAGGAGCCCCACGTACGCGCCCGCGATCAGGAACGGGCCGAACGGGATCGACGTCTTGCGCCCCGCGCGCCGCACGATCACCAGCCCCATCCCGTAGAGCCCGCCGAACAGGAACCCGGCGAAGGTCCCCAGGATCACCACGCTCCAGCCGTACCAGCCGAGCGCCGCGCCGAGACCAAGGGCCAGTTTCACATCGCCGAAGCCCATGCCGTTCGGATTGATGAGGAAGAGGACGAAGTAGCCACCCCCGAGCGCGAGCGCCCCGAACAGCGCCGTCAGCCACTCCCCGGCGTGCTCGGGCAGCGCGGCGGCCGCCCCGAGCAGCGCGAGCGCCGCCGCCGCGAGCGGCAGGGTCAGCGCGTCCGGCAGCCGCTGCACCCGGAAGTCGACCACGGCGAGCAGGACGCCGAGTGGCACGAGCAGCAGCCAGACGCCCAGCTCCGGACGCGTACCGGTCGCGAGCGCGAGCCCGGCGCAGAGCAGGGCGGTGACCGGCGAGACGAGGAAGACGCTGGGGCCGTACCGGGTTCCGCCCGGTGAACGCGCGAGTCCCAGCCACCCGCGCGCGGCCCCGGTGATCGGCTGCCCTTCGGGACAGCGGTCCCGCCAAGGCTCGTCCGGCTCGACGGCGAAGCGGTACGCGGGCCGGGGCACCAGGAGCCCCGCCGCCGCGCCCCAGAACGCGGCGACGACGGTGAGCCAGAGCTCGAGATCCACGTGTTCCCCCCAGGAAAATCCATTACGCCGCCCGCACTCACAGCACGCGACTCAGCCCGGGCCGGTAACCCCGCCCGTCCAACCCCGACCGGTCACCCCGCCCGTCCAACCCCGACCGGTCACCCCGACCCTCCAACCCCGACCGGTCACCACAACCCTCCAACCCCGACCGGTCACCACAACCCTCCAACCCCGACCGGTCACCACAACCCTCCAACCCGGGCCGGTCACCCCGCCCGTCCAGCCGCGGGCCGTTCGCCCCGGCCGCCCAGCCTGACCGCCCAGCCCGGCCGCCCAGCCTGGTCGTTCGCCCCGGCCGCTCAGCCCGCCATTCGCCCCAGACCGTCCCGGCCGTTCAGCCACGGCCGTTCAGCCCGACCGCTCGGCCCCGCCGGAGGGTGACCGCCTCGCCGGGGCGGCCGTGTCTCATCCCACCGCGGCGGCACCGCTTCGCCAGGTCGGCAGCAGTTCGTCGAGCAGTGCCTCCGTCCGGGGCGGCAGCCCCCGCGCCCCGCTGCGGGCGACCAGATCGGCGGCGAGGCGCTTCAACCGGTCGCTGTCGCCCGTCGCGTGCGTCGCGCGCAGCAGCTCGTTCCAGAGCCGCTCGTCCGCCGGCGCCGAGTTCATCGAGGCGTTCAGCGCCTCGATCGCCTTCTCCGCCCGGTCCTTCTCCAGATGGAACGCGGAGAGGGCGAGGCCGATGTCCGCGACGAGCAGCGGAAGTTGGGCGTCGATGATCTCGTGGGTGAGCCAGCCGTAGCGCCCTTCGGGGCGGTCGGCGAGCAGCGGTCCGCGGACCAGGACGAGCGCGTCGGTGAGCAACCGCCCCCGCACTACACGGCTGTTGACACCCTTGCCCTGCGTCGCTTCGTGGTAGAGGGAGCGCAGAACGTCCAGGTCGGAGACGACGGACTTGGCGAGCGTGAGCCGCCCGGTCGCGTCGGTGCCCAGACGGGGTGTGCCGTCGGGGGCGGTGCCGAGCCAGCCGCGCAACCGCTCGACGAGCGCGTCACGCACGTCCTCGGTGACGCCGCGCGGCCACAGCGCGGAGGACAGCACGCGCGGGTGCACCCCCTCGCGGTGCAGCAGGAGCAGCGCCAGCGCCTCGTGCAGCAGCGGGCTGCGTTCGCCGTCGGGGGTCTCCAGGCCGATGATCTCGTACGGGCCCACGAGCCGCGCGTACACGGCGGGCCGCCCCTGTTCGCTGATGTCGACGAGGAACGGCGGGGAGTCCGTCGGCCCGTCGGGCCCGCCCTCGGGGTCCGCGTCGACGAAGAGTTCCACGACCGCCTGCTGCTGCGCGACCGGCAGCATCTGCGCGTCGAGTTCGAGGCCGAGCAGCGGCGCGAGCAGCTTGCCCTCGCGGGTGATCTCCATCTCCCAGGCGGCGCCGGGGAGTTCGCCGGACTCGGTGCCGACGAGGTAGCCGATTCCCAACCGTCCCGCGTCGGCGGCCAGTTCGGCGAGCCTGAGGGCGTCCTCGGTGGACGGTTCGGCGGCCAGGAGCACGAGGTGCGGGGCCCAACGGGTGTGCTGGGCGGGCCCGGTGCGGCCGGTGAGCACGGAGTCGTGTCCGGCGGCACCCAGTGCGCCGCGCCGTTGCCGTGTCTCCGCCTCCATGGTCTCGACGAGCGCCTCGACGTCGTCGAGGTGGCGCAGCCGGTTGGGTGCGAGCGGCGTCAGGTCCTCGCCGAAGCCGACGAGCGTGATCGTCATGCGGTCCGACCAGCCGTTGGTGGCCAATTCGGCGGCGACGGAGGCGAAGACACCGGCACGGTCGGAGGCGCTTCCGCTCAAGGAGACCATGCCGGGCACGGACTCCAGATTGAGCAGCAGCCGCGAGTCGTCCATGGTGCCGAGGCTGACGAGGCCGGGGTAGGGGGCGGCGGTGTCGACTTCTTCGTACCGCTCGGCGTCGGCCCGTGCCAGCATCCAGAACGTCTGGTCCTGGCCGAGCTGCCACGGCGCGGGCGGCTTTCCGGCCGGCTGGGCGAGCTGGAGGTGCAGATCACCGTTGCCGCCGAGCCAGGCGGCGTAGACGGTCGGCAGCGGGCGGGACTCGGCGGCGAGAGTGGCCGCGAGTCCGCGCAGCGACAGATCGAGGAGGCGTACGCCCTCGGGGTCGGCGCCGACGAGCAGCGCGTCCTGGGCGTCCGCGGCGGACCCGGTCGGCACCGGCGGCTCCATGCCGCGTCGACCGCCGACCGCGCCGAGCGCCGACTGCCACAGGGCCTGGCGGCGGCGTCGGCCGAGGGCGCCGAGGAGGCCGGCGGCGAGAAGGGGGGCGCCGACGAGGGCCTCGGGCAGCCCGAACCCGCTCTCCCCGGAGACCCGCGAGTCCTGCCCGTTCCCCTGGCGCTGCTGGTTCTGCTGGTCCTGTTCGCCCCGCTGGTTCTGTTCGCTCTGTTCGTCCGACGCGGTCTCGGAGGAGGCGTGCTCCCGCTGCCGGCTGTCATCGGCACCGCGGTCGTCGCCGACGCGCTGCTGGGGCACGTGAATGTGCGCGGTGTCCCGGTCGCCCTGGTCGCTCTGCCGGTCGCTGCCGATGCCTTGCTTGCCGATGCTCTGCTTGCCGCCGGCCTGCTGGTGGTCGCCGGACCTGGAGTAGTCGTGGATCTGCTGCTTGACCTGCTGCGGGACCCCGGGTGCCGCGTCGGGCATCTCGACGAGCTCGCCACCGTGGGCGTCGCCGGGCATCTCCATGATCCAGCCGGGCCGGATGAGGCTGGCCTCGGACAGCTTGGACCCGTCGGGCTGCGTACGGTCCTTGTTGAGCTGGTAGATCTCCTTGTACCGGCGCCCGTCGCCGAGGTGCCGTTGTGCGATCTCCCAGAGCGAGTCGTGGTGCCGGCCCTCGGGGGGCTGAATCCGGTAGTACTTCGTGTCGCCGTGCTGGGCGGAAGCGCCGCCGTCCGCTTGGGACGCGGCTTGCGACGCGGCGTTCGCGGCCTGTTCGGCGACCGCGGCGGCGCCTGCGGCGGCCTGCTCCTGCTGCCCGAACAGCCCGCCGGGGGTCTGCTGCGCGGCGGCGACGGAACCGCGCTGGTTGCCCTCCAGGCTCTGGCCGAGCTGCGAGAGGCCCGGTGTGAAGCTCGCGGCGGCGGCGCCGACGAGCAGGAGCGCCGCGACGAGCTGACGGGCCAACAACTGGCTCGGCCCGGCGCCCGGTACGCGGTTCGGCAGCCCGACGCCCGACAGCGCGGCCTTCACCTCGACGAGCACGCAGGCGGTGAACTGCGCCCACGCGAACCACACGATGACCGTCAGCACGTGGATGAACGTGCCGACGGTGATCTCCTGCTGGAGCCAGTCCAGCGAGGGCGCTCCGTGCGGCAGCGGCCACCCCACGGCGACGACCAGCGCGCCGGGCACGCCGACTAGCAGCACCAGCAGGGCGACGAACGCGCCGAACGCCTTCACGAAGTCCCCGAACGTCCGACGACGCCGAGGCAGGGGCTGCGGCGTCCGATTCCTCGGACCCGGCGAGCCGCCCGTCGAACTGGAAGTGGTGCGTCGCGCCATGGCGGGTGTCCTGGGGTCGTATGGGAAGGGCGTGAGTTCGGGGGTGAACCGAGCCTACTGAGAGTTTAAGGAGGGTGTCGAAGCCCGGGCAGAGGGCAACGGTCATCCGCCGCCCGTTTCGCCACCAACCGCCCTGTAGAGCCCAGTTGTCGCACCGCCGGGTATTCCCCGGCGCCCTCCACCCTTCACACCCTTCACAGCACCCGCGGGACGGTCCTCACGATCCCCGCACAATCACCCTGTTGGCCCGCGGCCACAGCGCGGCCGGCCCTCGCGACGGGGCCCTACCGCCGGGAGACCTGCTCCATGGACATCGACTCACTTCGCCGGGGCCGGCGGATCAGGGCCGGTCGTCGGCCCGCATTCAGGACGCGAACTCGCGTGGTTCAGGGAACGGGATGCGCAGCACGCGTTGCAGAGCACGTGTCAGCAGCGCGGGGTCCTTCTGGAAGATCCGGTGCAGTGCCTCGTGCGACGAGCTGACCATCGGCTCTACTTTCTGTCCGACGTGATCAACGATCACGCCGCGGCCAGGTCGCACCACACGTACTTGCCGACGTCGCCGCCCTGGCGCGGCGGATGCCAGCCCCACTCGTCGGCGCAGGCCCGGACGAGGACGAGGCCCCGGCCCGCTTCCGCCTCGGCGGTGACCGGCAGGTCGTACGGCGGCGGCACCGGGCTCGCGTCCCACGCGCCGATCCGGAGCACCCCGGTCCGCCAGTGCAGCCGCAGGGCCGCAGGCCCCTTCGTATGCCGTACGGCATTGGAGACCAGCTCCGCCGCCAGCAGCTCGGCGACGTCCGCGAGACGGATCAGGCCGTGCAGGGTCAGGATCAGGCGGACTGTGCGGCGGCAGACAGTCACCGCCCGGTCGTCCTGCGGGATGTGCAGGGTGTAGGTCCAGGGCTCGGTTTCGGGCATGCGTGAACTCCGGTTCAGGTGTGGGGAGTCGAGAGTCCGCCTTGGTCACGGGCGGTGGCAGTGTCACAGCCGTCACGGCAGGACGGAGTGGTGCGCTTCCGGGGTCCCGGTGTACCGCAGCGTGTGCGTCGCATCACTGACGGTATGCCTGAAATTTGCGACCATGCAAGCCGCTCGCTTAACCTGACACCCGAACGGGGCACCTCAGCAGGTGAGTTGAACCAGGGAGCTGAGCGCATGGCGACACGACGACACCCCACCGCACGACAGCTGCGACTAGGAGCTGAGCTGCGCAAACTCCGGGACGCCGCAGGCTTCAAGGCCACCGAGGCGGCAGCCCTGCTGGGAGTGAACTCAGCCCAGATGAGCCAGATCGAGGCCGGCGTCGCAGGGGTGAGCGAGGAACGCTTGCGCCGCATGGCCTCGCACTACTCCTGCGCGGACACGGAGTTGATCGACGCGCTGGCGGCCTGGGCGACGGACCGTACGCGCGGCTGGTGGGAGGAGTACCGGGGTCTGCTGCCCACATCATTCCTGGATCTCTCCGAGTTGGAGCACCACGCCACGTTTCGCTGGGACGTGGAATTCCTGCATGTCCCGGGCCTCCTCCAGACCGAGGAGTACGCACACGGAGTGTTTTCGCACAGGGTGCCCGAACTCCCCCACAGCGAGCTTGCCTTGCGCGTCGTTCACCGGATGAAACGGCGGGCCGTCATCGAGGGCGCCCAACCCGTTCCCTACAAGGCAGTGGTGCACGAAGGGGCACTGCGCATCAGGGTCGGCGACCGTGCCGCGTCACGAGCTCAGCTGAACCGGGTCCTGGAACTCTCGGAAGCCGACCATGTGACCGTGCGCGTCATCCCCTTCGACCTGGACGGGTTCACCGACGCCGGAAGCGCGATGGTCTACGCGGGCGGCACCGTCCCTCAACTGGACACCGTCGTGCGTGACGCACCGCACGCCTCGGCCTTCGTGGATTCCGAAGCTCAACTCGGCGGGTTTCGAACGCTCTTCCGTAGAGTGGAGGATGTGTCACTCGAACCCGCAAGGTCGCGTGACTTCATCCACAGACTGACGAAGGAACTGTGAGGCGCCCATGACGACCCCGCGCAGTTGGCAGAAGTCCTCCTTCTCCGGCGGCGGCGACGGCAACGCCTGCGTCGAACTCGCCTCCACCCCCGCCACCCTCCACCTCCGCGAGTCCGACGACCCCGTCACCGTCCTCTCCACCACCCCGGCCTCCGTCGGCCACCTCCTCAAGGCCATACGCACCGGAGCGGTCACCGCACCACGGACGTAACAACCCTTCGACGAAGCCTCGTTCGGCGTTTCACTCGCAACGATCAGCGCGATACGTTCACACGTACGTTCTGATGCAGAGGTTGCGGGTGTTACGGGGGAACGCGTGTCGAACAGGCCGACGGACTGGCACATACTCGACCTGGACCACGACCCGACGCCGGGCGACCCGCAGCGCGTACGCAAACTCGCGGGCTCGCTGCACGACTTCGCCGACGACGTCGCGGACATCCTGCGGGACGTCAAGGGGCTGGCGAACGACGACGCGGTCCTGAAGTGGGCGGGCAAGACGGCGGACGCCTTCGCTTCGGAGTTCGAGGACGTCCCAGGCCAGCTCAAGAAGCTCAAGAAGTCCTACGACATCGCGGGCGACGCGCTCACCTCGTACTGGCCGGACCTGGACGACGCCCAGCAGAAGGCGGACAAGGCGCTGCGCGACGGCCGCAAGGCCCGCCAGGAACTGTCCACGGCCAGGACCGCGCTCTCGGGTGCCGACGACTGGGTGCACACGGCCACCGCGAAGGCCGACTCCTACGACCCCGACAAGCACCGCGGCAAGAACGTGCCCCCGCCGGACGAGGCCGACGTCCGCCGCGCCACCCGCAACGCCCAGCACGCCAAGGAGCGGCAGACCGCCGCCCAGAAGGACGTCGACGACGCCCAGGGGCTGCTGGACGCGGCGAAGAAGCTCGCCGCCCACGCGAAGGGACTGCGCGAGGACGCCGCCCGCCGCACGGTGCAGAAGCTGAACGAGGCGTCCGACGCCGGTATCCACAACCGCCACTGGTGGGAGGAGCCCGTCGATTGGGTCTCCGACCACTGGGACGAGATCGTCACGGTGTGCAAGTGGGTTGTGACGATCGTCGGCGTCATCGTGATGATCGTGGGCGGCCCGCTGGGCTGGCTGGTCTTCGCGGCGGCCCTCGTCATCCTCGCGGACACGATAAGAAAAATGCTCAACGGCCAAGCCGGCTGGGGCGACTTAATATTCGCGGTCCTCGACTGCATCCCCGCCACCAAGGGCTTCACGAGCCTCGCCAAAATGGGCAAGCTCTGGAAGCTGGGCGGCTTGCGGGCCTTGGGCGGCGCCTTCATGAAGGGGATCGGCGGGGGGCTGCTGAAGACAGCCCGGAACCTCAGATCGGGCGAGGCCCTCCGGGGTATCTACCGCCCGTTCAAGGGATCCACGCGCCTCTTCGGGGGGACCATTCCGTACCGCGAGCTGTCCCCCAAGGCACGCCAGCTCGCCAAAGCGCTGACACGCGGCCCCGTGCGTATCAGCCCCAACGAGGTGAATGTCTCGCACATGGCCGAACTCCAGAAGTTCCACGGTGTCGAGCATGCCGTAATCCAGAATCCGGCCGGTGAACTGCGACTGTTCCAAGGGACGGAACTGACCACCAGGATTCCCGGTGAACTGGCCGACGACGGCTACAAGTTTATCGCCCACACGCACCCCGAGGACCGAATACCCGGGCCTCCGGACGAGTTGGAAGCCGCACGCAACACCAGGAACAGCATGACCCGCGACCTGGACAACAAAATGAGTCCCCACATGGAAGTCGTGATCAGCCGGGACGGAAATCTGAGATTCTTCGACAACAACGGGGTGTTGGAGCTGCCTCAAGGAACCTATCCCCCTGGCGGACCCATCAGTGACCGGGGCGGGCTTGTTCCTGTGCCCGGCATATAGTCCAAGCACTCGGTGAAGCAGGCTCCCGAGACCTGACCAGCAGGAGAACCATGCCCGACATCAACCGTTGCCAGATCTGCGGCGAAGCGGCTCCCCCGATCGACGGCCAGTGTGGAGAGATCACCGGATACCGCCTGGTCCGGGATCTCTGGTCCGATTCCCCGTCCTTCCTCGACGGCAATCTCCACTTCTCATGCCTTGTGCAGTCGGACAGACGTGGCGAGTTCCACGCGGAATTCGTCCACCTCGTTCAGGCCGGGCACGAAGAGATCCCCGGTCTGGAAGCGTCGCACCCGCCGTTGACAAGGATGGGCCTGAGCATGCGCCCTGTCTTCTCGGGAGACGAGTGCGACATTTTCCAGAGCCGGATGGCCGATCGCTGGATGCTCGTGAAGAAGACCGGTCCATGGTTCGGCTTCGGCCTCCCCCAGCTCCGGGCCATCGGCTCGGGCGCACTTCCCGTCTCGTCCTCGGACGTGACCCGTTATCGGCTTCCCGTCGATCTCGGTAACGATGTCGGCGCGTACGGCCTTTCCGAGCTGCTGGATTCCCTCGGAGTGGCGCACAGGTACGCCGACGCGGCCGAGCTGGCCCGAGTGGAATACCGCTTCGTCGACTACTACGCGCCGAAAAGGCTCCTCGACTACGTGGCCGCGGCGCCCCTTCCCCTGCCGGAGGAAGCCGTCGCTTTCCTCGCCGCCCACGCGAAGACGTACACCCCCGTCACCTTCGACCAAGAGGACGCGTGATCGAGTACACGTACAAGGAAGGCCCGTGGGCCGAGACCGCGGTGACGCTGGTCGTCCGCAAGCACAACCTGGATGCCGATCTCGTGGCCCGGACCATCTCGCTCCCTCCGACGTCGGTCCGGAGGCCGGGAAACGATCACCGCGATCGGGTAACACGGCCCCAGGGCGGACTGTGGGCACTCCAGGTGCGCGACAGAATGCCGGGAGGACTGAGCGATCAGCTCCGCGCCCTCATGGACCTGGTTGGGCCCCGCTCCTCCTGGACCTGAGCGGTCACGTCCGGAGTGGTTCGCAGGCCGTCCTCTCCTCTCACGTACTGGCGTGCGCGGCCCGACTGGGGCTGCCTGTGTCCCTCACCACGGACGCCGATCCCCCCGCCCGGTCCGAGGATCTGCTGGACTGGCTGCCGGCCCCGGACGGATCGCACCGGGCTACCTGAGGGAAGGCATCCGACCTTGACCGCAAGCTCCACCTCCCCGGAGAGCCCGGGCCTGTCCTCGGGGTTCTCGCTGTCCGTCCCGGACTCCTGGTGGGAGTTCGACATCCGCCCGGAGGGCCGGGACGCGACCGTCCGCGCGCTGGTCGACGAGCGGATCCGCGAGATTCCCGAACTCGCCGAGTACCGAGGCGATCTGGCGGCCGTGCTGCGCAAGACGGCCAAGGATGCGTACGCCTCCGGGGCCGTGTACATGGGCTGCATGGCCGAGAACTTCGACGGCGTCCCCCTGACCGCGACCCTCACCGTGTCGGTGCTGGGTTCCCAGAACAAGCAGGGCGTGACCCTGTCGACCGACCCGCGTGCGATCGCGGAGAGCCTGCGGACCGTCACGGCCCGCCGTGAGGGTGACGCCTGGCGCACGGTCACAACCGTCGACCTCCCTCAAGTCGGCGTTGCCGCACGGACGTTCGGCGTCGAGGACGTACCCGTCGCGCAGGGCGACACCCGTACCCTTCGTATGGTGCTGACCCAGACGTACATCCCGGTCCCGGGAACCACCGACCAGGTCGTTCTCGTCTCCGGA
This sequence comes from Streptomyces sp. NPDC005784, assembly GCF_042871525.1. NCBI lineage: Bacteria > Bacillati > Actinomycetota > Actinomycetes > Kitasatosporales > Streptomycetaceae > Streptomyces > Streptomyces sp. NPDC005784. Next base: position 127,987 of record NZ_JBIAIQ010000011.1, on the reverse strand, counting down.
GCCAGCCCGGTGCTGGATCTCGCCGAGGCGTTCCACGACATCTTCGACGCCGTGACCAGCACCTTCCGCTTCGTATGACCGAGACATCAGAGCTTCAGGAGGGGGACCCGACATGGGCAGTGGCGGCAAGAGCGACCTCGCGCTCCCGCTGAGCGAGCTGGAGGACTACGGCGGCCGGCTGCGGGACATCAAGACCCGGCTGAACCACACCAAGAAGCTCTTCGAGTCCTACAAGGACGACCTCGGCGACCACACCGTCTACGACGCCCTGGACGACTTCGAATCCGGCTGGGAGGACGGCCGCGAGGACATCGGCCAGGCCCTCGACGCCCTCGCGAAGATGTCCGACGCCGTCGTCCGCGAGTTCAAGAAGCTCGACGACGATCTGGCCAAGCAAGTGCAGGACGGCGTGAAGAAGGAGGACGACAAGGGAGGCCAGACGGGTGGGGCCAAGTAGCGGCCGACCTCAGCCAACCCCGTTCTCCTTCACCGGCCGCGCTCAGCCCACCTCGTTCTCCGCCACCGCGCTGCCGTGGACAACCACGTCGCCGCCGTAGAACATGCCCGTGAAGACCGGCGAATACGTCAACTGGACCTCGACCTCGACCTGTTCGGCGTCGGCCGTCACACAGTGGGTGGCGGCGATGTCGGCGCCGGACATGCTCATCTCGCGGGCGAACGCCTTCACGCGGGCGTCGCAGTCCTGGAAGTTGATGGGCGCCGGGCCGTTCTGGTTCTCGTAGAGGGACTCGAGGTCTATGTCCTGGGCGGCGTAACGGGCCGCCTGCTCGGCGATGTCGGCGGCGCGTTCCCGCTTGGAGATGGACATGCCGCCGTCGATGACGAAAGCCGAGAGCGACAGGAAGACGAGCGCGAAGATGACGACCGCGCCGGCACCCGAGCCCCGGTCGTCCAGGCGTGCGCGGCGCGCCGCGACCCAGCCGCGTACCGCGGAAGGCATCCTCATGCCGTCCTCCGGAACGGATCGAGCGGTGAACTGAAGCTGGCCTGAAGGGTGGTGGGCACGTCGAGGCCGATCACCGCGAGGCCGCGCACCTCGCAGCTCACCTCGACAGTGAAGAGCGTGTCCGGCTTGAAGCCCGCGCTGGTCTGCGTCACGGTCACCGGGCCCGAACAGATGTCTCCGAGGTCGGCGTCGGCCGCCTTCCTCGCCTCGGTCATGGCCGTCGCATGGTCCTTCTGGATCGAGCCGGCCCGCGCGGCGTCCCGGGCGGCGCCGTCCAACGCGCCGCGCCCGTCGACCAGTTGCCCGAAGGCCACCAGTACCAGAATGAAGAGAATCATCACCGGGGCAAGGATGACCACCTCGATGGTGGACAGCCCCCGGTCGCGCCGGCAGCCGGACACGCGATGCCGAAGGACGGCGGACAGGGCCCCTCCTCCCATCAGTTCTCCTCCTTCACGAACCGCTCCACCGGGCCCGACGACTGCGCGTGCACCCTCAGGTCCAGGCCCGGGAAGACCGCGGGAACCCTCGCCGTGATCTCGACTCCCACGGTGTTCTGCTCCGGCTGGAGCATCGTCACGTCCGGGGACAGCACCAGGTTCGGGCCGAGCTGTCGGATGTAGCTGTCGACGACGTCACCTGCCTCGCCGCGCCATGCGCCGGGCTGCGCGTCGGCGGTGGCGCGGGCCTTGCGGGCGCCCGCCTGGGCCGCCGCCTGAGCCACATGGTCCGCGAAGAAGTACAGCGCGAACTGCACCGTCGCGAAGATCATGAAGAAGAGCACCGGAGTGAGCAGCACGAACTCGATCGCGGTCATGCCGGAGTCACCGCGGGTGGAGGCTGCCTCCACCCTGCGGCGCACCCAGCGACGTACCCCTCGATGTTCGCGCACTCGCATCCCCGTATGAACTCAGCAGGTCTTGCTGTCGGTGGTGCCCGCGATGCACGTGCCGACCTTCGTCGCACCGGTGCTCAGCGCATTGCTGATGATCGCGGCGACCACGCCGACGATGGCGACGACGACGGCGGAGATGATGACCCACTCGACCGCGGAGGCACCCCGGTCGAGTTCGCCGGAGCGGGCACGCTGCACCCTGCCCTGGAGGAAGGTGATCAGGAAGTCCACCCCCGGGATCCCGGTGTTGAAGTTCCGTCCGTTCATGGTGAGTTGTCCTCTCGAAGGATAGTGGTGATCGACTTACGACGCTTCGGGCACTGCGGACGCTCAGACCTGGAACACACGCATCGCCGCCGGGAAGATCAGGAAGACCAGGAAGCCCGCGCACAGCAGCAGTTGGGCAACCAGCATCGACTGCGACTTCTCGCCCGCGCTGCCCTCGATCTCGGAGAGTTCCCGGTGGCGCATCGTCTCGGCGCGCGAGGCGAGCGACTCGCGCACCTTGGCGCCGTCGTCCGCGACCAGCGCCAGGGAGGCCGACAGGTCCTTCAGCTCCTCGACGCCGAGTTCCTCGCCGAGCGAGCCGAGCGCCTGCCACTGGCTGATGCCGGTGATCCGGGCGTCGTTGAGCGCGTTGCGGATGCGCTGGGTGGCCCAGCCGTCGGAGATCTCGGCGGCGGCCATCAGCGCCTCGGGCAGACCGCGTCCCCCGGCCAGGCTCATCGACACCAGGTCCAGATAGGCGCCGATCACACGCCGCAGATCGCGCCGCTTGTCCACCGCGTCCCGGCGTACCTCCACATCGGGGAGGAAGAAGAAGACGAGCGCGAACAGCAGCGCCAGCCACACCGGAATGATCGGGCTGCTGCCGAAGCCGAGCGTCCACACGACGGCGAAGAGCAACGGGCCGAAGAAGACACCGGCCGCGGCCAGCAGCACCTTCGTCGCGAGGAACCTCTCCCAGCTCCGGTCCAGGACTGCCAGGTCGGCGCGGAGCGACCGCTGTTCCCAGCCCTGCTGGAAATAGAATTCGGCGACGCGCGTGCCCACTTGAGCCCGCAGACTGCCGAGCCGCCCGGTGTCCTGCTGCCCGTGGCGCGCGGACTCGTACGCCGCCCCGCGTGCCCGCATCGCGTCGATGCGGGCGACCTGCGCGACCGCGCTGCGCTTCGACGGCATGAGGGCGCGGACGAGGGCGTAGAAGCCCAGGCCCAGGACGGCGCCGATCAGGATCGGCATGGTCAGGTTCATCGGCGTACCGCCTCATCCCCAGAAACCGGTGTACGAGGACGCACGAACTGCACGGACGACTCGTCCCGCACCAGGAACCGCTCGGGCGTCTCGATCGTGGACAGCTTGCGCAGCCACCAGAACCCGAGGCCGAACAGGCCGCAGACACCGGCGAGTACGAGCTGTCCGACCGCCGTGCCGTACGGCTGGACGAACTCACGGTTGAAGACCGACAGTCCGAGGACGAAGGCGATGGACACCGCGACGACGATCTGCACGGAGCGTCGGGTCGAGGCACGCTGGGCCATCACCCGCTGCCGCATGTCGACCTCCTCGCGTGCCGACTTGGCCAGCGCGCCCAACACCTGACGCAGACCGGGGCCGCGCAGTCGCGCGTTGAGGATGAGCGCGGCGACGATGATGTCCGCGGACGCGTCGTCGATCTCGTCGGCCAGTTGCTGCAGGGCGTCGGGCAGTGGTGTCCGGGAACGCAGCCGGTCCACCAGCGCGTCGAGGTGCGGCCGCAGCACGGGGGCGGAGGCGCGCGCCGAGGCCGGGATGGCCTGCTCCAGGCCGACCGCGCCCGCGATCGTGTCGCGCAGCGACTCGGTCCAGGACGCCAGCGCCTCCACCCGGCGCATCGCGGCCCGCTCCTCGGAGGCACCGCCGAAGAGCTTGTCCCAGAAGAAGACGAGGATGCCGGCCGCGATACCGGCGACCGCCCAGCGGGTGAGGAGGAGGACGACGAGACCGGCGATGGCGGCGATCGAGCCGCGCCGGCCGGCGAACCGGATCAGCTCGCTCGCGCGCCGGCTCGCCTTCTGCTTCTCGTGCTCGGGCTTGGCGGGCAGTCCGCGTACGGCCACGGCGAACAGCGCGAGGCCGCCGCCGACGACGATCCCGCACCCGAGCGCGTACAGCACGGGCAGGGAGAACAGTCCGCCCATGGAACCGAGCGAGTCGAGCGACGCGAGTGATGTTGTCCTGCCGGTCGCGGTCCCCGACGTCATGGCGGATGTCATGTGCTGGATCATCGTCATCACCAATTCCCGCTGCCGGGCAGCCGGTAGCCCTGCGCGACGAGTTCGTCGAGGCAGGCGATGGGCGCGTGCGGGACGATCCGGCCGTCCGGGGCCTCGGCGAACACCTCGCTGGACAGCACCCGTCCGTCGACGCCGTTGACCTCGCGCACGGAGGTCACCATGCGCTGGAGGCGGCCGCCGGACTCGTAGTCGTTGCGCCGCTGGATGAAGACCACGAAGTTCACCGCGCCCGCGATGAGCATCTGGCTGGCCTCGATGGGCAGTCGCTCGGTCGCCTGGAGCGCGTACGTGGAAATACGGTTGAAGACCTCGCTGGAACTGTTCGCGTGGATCGTGGAGAGCGAACCGTCGTTGCCCTGCGACATCGCGTTGAGCATCGTCACGATCTCGTCGCCGAGGACCTCGCCGACGATGACGCGCGAGGGGTTCATGCGCAGCGACCGGCGGACCAACTCGGCCATGGTGATGGCGCCTTGGTCCTCCGAGTTCGGCAGGCGCTCCTCGAAGGCCACCACGTTCGGGTGCAGATCGGCGAAGGCGTCGAGGCCGAGTTCCAGGGCGCGTTCGACGGTGATGAGACGCTCGTACGGCGGAATCTCGTTGGCGAGGGCGCGCAGCAGCGTCGTCTTGCCCGCGTTGGTGGCTCCCGCGATCATGATGTTCTTGCGGGCCCGGACGGCGCAGGCGAGGAAGTGCGCGACCTCGGGGGTCAGTGTGCCGTTGCCCACGAGGTCGGACATGAAGACCTTGCCCATGCGCGCGCGACGGATCGACAGGGCCGGCCGGCGGGTCACGTCCATGACGGCGGAGAGCCGGGAACCGTCCGGCAGCCGCAGGTCGAGCTGCGGGTTGGCTGAGTCGAAGGGCCGGGACGACAGACCCGAGTATGCGCCGAGGACCTGGATCAGCTCGATGAGCTCCTCGTCGGTCTCGGCGACGGAGTCGCCCTTGGTCTCCCGGCCGTCCGCGTAGCCGATGAAGACCTGGTCGTACCCGTTGATGTCGATGTTCTCGACTTCCGGGTCGTCGAGCAGCGGCTGGAGCCGGCCGACGCCGAAGAGCGCGGCGTGCACGGCGGCGGCGTACTGCTCCTCGGTCTCCGCGTCGAGCGGGGTCCGGCCGAGGTTGATCTCGGTGCGGGCGTGGTCCTCGAGTATCTGGGCGATGACGGCGCGGGCATAGTGCCGTTCGTCCTCGTTGGACATCGGGGTGACACCGCGGACCTGGTCCTCGCGGCGCTGTTCGGAGATGCGGTCACCGGCGTCCTGCCGGAACCGCTTGACCAACTGGTGGTCGACGGTGGTCATCGGCCGGCTCCGGCAGCGGGCTGCCCGTGCGTCCCGTGCGTCCCGTGGGGTCCGTCGGCGGGTACGGACCAGGCGGCACCGTACTGCTGGTACAGATCCGCGGTCACCTTGCGGGCCGAGCGGATGAGCAGCGACTTGTCGAGGCGACCGCGTCTGCGTCCGGCCAACTGGTCGGCGCCCGCGGGGTCGTCGGCGAGCGTGCCCACGACACGGGCACCGGTCTGGGCCGCCACGAGCATGTCGTTGACCTGGTGGACGAGCTTGGCGGAGTCGCCCGGGTCGGCGACGAGGACGACGCCGATGAACGGTGTGGCGAGTCCGGCGGCGCCGCGCGGACCACCGTGCAGCTTGGCGGAGAGGGCGGCGGCGCGGTCACGGACACGCGCGATGGCCTCGGGCTCGGTGCGGGAGAGCAGGAGCACGAGGGCGGCGTGCGGGAAGAGTTCGACGGCCGGAGTGTCTCCGCTGATCCGGCCGCAGTCGGCGATGACGTCGGCCGGCGCGTTCGGGGAATCGGCGAGCTGCGCGAACGCCCGGCCCAGCGTGGGCCAGAGCCCGGCGAGACCGGCGGCCTGCTCGGCGATCCCGAGCCCGACGAGGACTTCGAGTCCACCGCTCAACGGCTGGACGTGGTCCCAGAGCTGGTCGGGCACGAGACCGCGCCGGGCGGTCGCCGCGATCGACAACATGCCGGTGTTGGGGTTCAGCGGGCCGCCGTGGGCCGCCGCGCTCCGGTACACGAGGTCGCCGCCGGCCGGGTCGGTCTCGGCGAGCAGGACCCTGCGGGGCCAGACCGCCGAGAGCGCCACCGCGGCGGTGGTGACTCCGGGGGAACCCTTGTCTGCGGCGAGGGCGATGAGCGCCATGTCTGTCTACTCACTCGCCTCTAGTTGCCGGGCACGATGACGAGAGCGACCTGACCGGCCGAGGCGGCATCGGCGACGTACGCCGCCTGGCCGCTGTCCACGATGAGGGTGACCGGCAGATTCGTGCTGCCGATCGTGCTGTTGTCCTGTACCTGGACGTAACTGACCTTCGCCCGCTCGACGATGGGAGCGCTGCCCGCGCTCGACGAGCTCGAACTCGAGGAACTCGATGAACTCGATGAACCGCGGCTGCCGCTGGATCCGGTGTCGCCGACGCGGTAGACGGCCACCGTGTCACCGGACTTGATGCCCTCGGGGTACTGGCCCTCCTTGAGGGAGACACCCACGGAGGCCTTGCCCGCCGGAATGGTGGCACCCTCGGCGAACATCTCGCCGATGACGACGGTCCCCTTGTAGATGGGGGACTTGGCCTTGAGCTTCTCGAGTTCTCCGAGCTGGTTCCACTTGACGTAGTGGATGGAGGGGTCGTCCGCGACCAGCACGGAGATCGTGTGATCGCCCACGGAGTCACCGGCCTGGATGTCGCTCGTCACCTTCACGACCTCGACACGGTCGCCGGCGCGCAGCACCAGCATGGTGGCGCCCAGCGCGCCGAGGAGGATGAGGAGCACCGCGAGAGCGGCAAGCGCGGGTTTGCGCTCGCGAGGCGGCGTGGGAAGACGCTCGCCCATCGCCGGGTGCGCCGACGTGGCGGAACGGTTGCCGCCCGCGCCCGTACGCTCTTGGATCTTCACGCAACCGCTCCCCGTACACCCAAGAAAATGCCTGTCAATTCACATGCCAAGTAGGACACTTCACCCCCGCGCCCCTATACGGGACGTACCGCGCGACCTGGCCGAACAGCCAGCGCTGGAGCGAGCGTCAAGCCATGGCACCGTATCAGCCGCGCATAAGCCCCTCAAGGCGCTTCAAGGCCCCTGAAGCGCACCCGACTCGACGTTATCGACGCGCAACGGAGGCCGTCCGGTTCCCTGTTGGGTCCAGTGATCCGCCGACCCGCCGGGCTGTGCGCCAGCGAATCTCTGACGTGCCCATTCCCTACGGTCCGTCACCGGGTGTGCACGGTCCCTGCACAAGGTGCTTACGGGTGGGGGGCTGGAGGGGTGTGATCTTTCAGCCACACGAGGGACCCTCGCTTCGCGGAGGGGACATCCAGGCCTTCTGAACGATGACCGCGACCGGGCTCAGAACCCCCAAGGGTTGGGATGAGGTGTGGCGGCCGGATCCTCCGACCAGATCAGGCGGGTCTCCAGGTCGTCACCGAGGAGTTCGGTCAGGCGGTCGGCGGCCCAGCCGTTCCACTGGACCCCGACGGGGAACTGCGTCACACGGAATCAGTCGGTACACGGCCAGGGGCTTCGAGTTCGAGGGCGCAGCGGCCTACTGGGCCGCGAAGCGGAACGTGGAGGTGACGGCGTCGAAGATGTCGAAGAAGGAGTCGGCGAGGTCGAGAACCTGACTGCTGCCGGCGACCAGGGCGACCTTGCCCTCCTGGCCGGGCACGGGGATGAACGTCTGCATGAGTACGGCGCGGATCGTGCGCTGGAGGCTGTCGTCGGGGACGACGATGTCCTCGATGCCGTACGTCCGCGCGGCGGGACCGACGCCGGGTATCTCGACGGTGGTCACCTTGCGCCAGGCGTCGCCCTCCTTCTTCGCCTCCCGCGCGGCGAGTTGGGCCGCGATGACCTGGGGGTCGGTGGAGAGGGGCTCACCGGTCTGCGAGCGCCCGCCGACGATCGAGACGGTGACCGAACCGGTGATCGGGGTGTCGCCGCCGAAGGACTCCGCCATGCAGCCGCAGTACAGGGCACCGGACTTCCAGGCGTCGGCCGCGGCCTTGCGGAGGAAAGCGGTGTAGGTGTCGCGGTACTGAGCCAACTCCGGGTGCTGGTCGACCCGTTCGCTCACCATCCGCCGGATCGAGTCGTCCCGCGACTCCGGCCGCACATCGAACTCCCACCACGACTCCGGCACCTTGATGCGAAATCCGCCGCGCTCGACGGTGAGCGTTTCCATGTAGCGGGCCATGACGTGTCCCCCGGGGTTCGTCGTTCGTCCTTCTGTTCGACCTGGTTCGGTCGTTCGACCTGTTCGACCTGTTCGGCTCGGGTCAGCCTACGAGGTGGGGGTGCGCCGGGGGCGCGAGGAGCGGCGGCACGGGATCCGTGGGGCCGACTGTGACGTAGCTCGCGCGAAGACGCACAGGCGTGGCCCGTACGGAAGTTGCCCGCCGTCGGCGCCCGCCACGCGGCGAACAGCCTGGAGGGAAGGGCCCGTTGATGTGATCGACGGCACGCTCGGAGCAGATCGGAACCGAGAAGGATCTCCTTTGATCCGCCTTCCTCCCAGAACATCCACATTTCCAGGGAGGTCCCTCCTGGCGAAACCAAGAGCCCCACGGATACCGTCATTGCCCTTGACTGACTTCGCTCAACCGATGTCTCACGGGGAGTCCACTGTGAAGCGCCGCTCTTTGCCCGTTGCTGCCGCGTTCGCCGCGACAACAGCCCTGCTGCTCACGGCTTGCGGCGGCGGGGGTGACAGCTCGAAGGGGAACGACAAGATCGCGGGGGCGGACAGCTCGACCGGCTTGTCCGCTTCCCCGAGTACGAGTTCGTCGGACGGTGCAGGTCGACCGGACATCACCCTGCCGCTCGGTGTGAAGGACGAGTTCGAGAGCTGGAAGACGGGGGACTCGACGAAGGACGCCGTCCTCGCAGATGCCGGCCGCGCACAGACCGCCACGAACGACGCCATCATCAAGGGCACGTCGGACACTCCCGGCCTCGCCTTCTACTACAAGGGCAAGGCTCTGACCTCGTCCGTCCAGTGGGTACAGAAGTGGTTGGACGCCGGAATCACGTACACCGGCACCACGCGCTACTACCGCCCGAAGGTCGAGATCTTCGACAGCAAGTCCGCGGGCGTCTCGTACTGCGCGGACGAGAGCAAGGCGTACAACAAGGACCGGAAGACCAAGAAGGTCGACAGGACACCCGCCGGAAACGACGCCTACGTGCTCTACAACACCCGCCTGGAGAAGAACGGTCAGGGCGTGTGGCAGACCTCCAACGGCACGTCCGTACGAGGGAGCAAGTCATGCGTGCAGTGACCAGGACCCGCGTCGCGGCAACCGTCGGAGTGCTCGCGATCACCTGTTTGCTGACGGTGCCCACCGCCGCCTTCGCCAAGGGCCCTGGGGGGTCCCAGTTCGATGTCGAGGGAGACAACCAGAAGGACGGCGGCAAGACCCTCGAATCACGCATCGTCTACAGCGGCTCCACCGGCGGTTCCAAGGGCACGCATTCCGGCGGGTTCACTCCCGTAGGCGACTGGTTTCCGCCTGCCTGCTGGTACGAGCCCAAGTGGACGCCGGACGAATTCGCCAAGGAGTTCCAGAAGGACTGGGACATCCCGAACGCCAGTGGTGTGGGCGAGGCGTACAACCTGGCCAAGGAGCACTACAAGAACGGGCAGCCCTACAAGGACTTCAACAAGTCCGAGACGGGCAAGGGCATGTGGTGGGACGCGGTCCGTGACAAGAACCGCGAGGAATCCGGCGATCCCGCCGCCTTCGCCTGCGACACGGCCACCTTCTGGGTGAAGAACGGCGAGACCCCGAACGTGAAGAACGCGGTGACGCCGGAGATCCTGGCCCAACTCGCCTACAGCCGGATCAAGGTTCCCGAGACCGAGATCACCCTCGCCCCCCAGAACATCACCAAGGTCAACCTCCCGACCTGGGCCTGGCTCGACAGGGCGACGTTCAAGGACGTGTCCGTCACCGCGGCGCTCGACGTCGCCGGGCTCAACATCTCGGCGACGACCACCGCGAAGCCCGTCTCGCTCAAGCTGGAGCCGGGGACGAGCGACGCCGAGACGTATCCGGCCTCGGGCGAGTGCCGGTTGAACGACGACGACTCGATCGGCTCGCCGTACGCCAAGGGCAAGGCCGGCCAGATCCCGCCCTGCGGAATCAAGTACCTGCGCTCGTCGGGCGACGGGACGTACAAACTCCGGGCGACCATCACCTGGGCCGTCAGCTGGACCGGCACCGGAGGAGCCGGCGGCGACCTTCCCGACGGGACCTTCGGGACGACCCAGGACATCACCGTGCAGGAGATCCAGTCCGTCAACCGATGACAGCGTCCGTCTGAGGCGCGTCCGGCGGGCCGAACGGCTGGGCCGGGGAATCGGCGGTGCAGGCAAGGTGCTCCCCAAGGGAATCAGCAGATGCCCTCCGGACTCCTTGCCTTCGAGGCGTCCACGGCACCTACGGCTCGACAATCGCGTCGATCCCATCTACGGAATCGGCGGTGCCGCCTTCACGTTGATGGGCGCGGACGGGGGGGGGGGGGGGGAACGCCCGCTTCCAAAAGGGCGATGTCTGACGCGAGGTTGGGGCGGCACAGAAACCGCGGTGACGGCCGACGGAAGGCTCAGCGGGCGGACGTCACCGTGATCGTCTCCGCGAGGCTGTCCGTCAGGGCGCACAGGGTGTCGGTGTGTGCGAGGGCGCGCCAGGAGGTGAGCAGGACAAGGCCCCATTTGTCGTCCGGGCAGATGCCGTAGGCGCAGGTCTCCAGGATGGTGCCCGTTCCGTCCCGGTCGGGCTCCTGGACGTACGCGTGCCGGACGCGGACCGCGGGGCCGGCCGGCAGGGTGCGCCGCTCGGCCTCGGGCGGGCGGAACGAGAGGTCCGTCGGCATCGCGAGATAGCGGTGGAGCAGGTCGACGGTGACGGCCGGGTACGTCTCGTCGGCGACGAGCGGCGACAGTTCGATGCGGGCCAGCTCCCCCAGCCGGGGTTCGGGGACGTACGAGAGCGCGACGATCGGCGCACGGCCGCGCGCGTCGGCCGCCGCATCGCCGAGTTCTACGGCGAGCGCCTCGATCAGCCTCGCGTCGCCGTCCCGGCCCGCGCGGAGACGGGCAGCGTCCACCGCCCAGGCTTCCAGGTCGACCGGGCCGTGCACGGGGAGGGAGACGGCGGCGTCGGGCGCCTGCATGTGGACGGTTGACTCGGAGTACTCGGGCATCAGGCCATCCACTGAAGTGTGCGGGCGATCGAGTCGAAGAGCGTCACCAGCGCGTCCGCCAGCGGCTCCATCGGGGTGGAGAAGGAGAGCAGCAGACGCTGGTCGCTGTTCGGTACGGCGAGGTGGACGTCCAGATGCGTGACGGTGAGCCTGTTGCCGTCCGGGTCGTCGGGCGCGGGGCGGCGGCGGTAGAGGTGGCGTACGGCCGGGCCCGCGGGCAGGTCGATCGTGGTGACGTCGGCGCCACGGGCCGCCAGCGACAGGGCTGTGTCGGATAGGTCCCCGTGGGCGGCCCCGGAAGGTGGCCGCAGGAGAGTCACGACCAGTCCGGCGGACACCGGGACCTGACCGATGACCTGGTTGACGAGGTACATCTCCACCCCGCCGTTCGCGTGCGCGGCCTCGGCCTGCTCCCGGATCCGTTCCGCCAGCGCCGCTTTGAGCTGCGGGGTCGCCTGCGTCCTGCGCAGACCGCGGTTGACGAGTTTGTCGATGCGGTGGGGCCAACGGTCGGGGTCGAGGACGACGCGCTCCCAGCCCTCGGGGACGGCCAGACGGTAGTCGGAAGGGGGTGCCAGTCCTGGCCCTGGTCCTGGTGCCAGTCCTGGCCCTGGCCCTGGCCCTGGTGCCGGTAGATGATCCGGTGCCGATGTGTGTTCCGGTGTTGGGCTCGGCTCCGTCTCGGGGGCCGTGCTGTTGTCCGATGGCCCTGTCATGCCGCTACCCCACCCGTCCGCTCCCCGCCGTGCCGCTTCGTCCGCGGCCCCAGCCCCAGGGCCACGGCACTCGCCGGAGCCAGGATCAGAACGGCGGTCGCACCGAGGGCGGCGAGTCCGCCTGGCGTGCCTCCGATGTCGGCCTTCGTGCCGAGGAACGGCCGGTAGTGGCCCGCCGTATCGACGACGGCCGTGTCCTTCAGGCCGACCCGATCGGCACAGTTCTCCCTGTTGCCGAGCACCCGGCGGACGGAACCGTCCCGCAGCCGGACCCGGCAGTACGTCTCCCGGGTCCCGTGGGTCCACTGATGGAGCGGCTCGGCGATCGTCACCGGCTGCTCCACGCCGCGGAGACTCAAGTACCACTGCTGGGTGCCGAAGGAGCCGGCGATCACCAGGACGACGTACGCCGCCACCGTGATCCACCGAAGGACGAGCCCTCCGCGCGACTCACGGGTCCTGAAGGCCGCGAACAGGACGCCCAGTCCGCAGACCGCTCCCACCAGCAGCGCCGTCTCGTGCAGTGCGAGGGTGGAGAGCTCGGTCAGAACCACCCCGGCGACGGCCGCCGCGAACAGCAGCGCCCACGGCCGTACAGCGGCCCGCTCCGCCGGACCTTCGTCGTCACCGGAATGCCGCGGCCGCGACTCGGTGGTGAACTCGGAGAGGACGCCACGCACTTGCCGCATGCCGCCGTCGCGGGTTGCCATGCGGCGCAGTTCCGGCAGCCCCATGCCGATCTGTTCCAGCGTCCGCCGCCCGTCCTCGGGCAGCCGCGCGAACAGGTCGTCGACGGACTCCTCTTCCTCGTTCACCACTTGGTCCTCTGTTCCGCGGAGCGGCCCGCGTTGTCCCTGCCTCCGGAGTTGTCGCCCCTGCCCGACTCAGCCACCCGCGTGCCACGTCCAGTTGTAGAACGGGATGCCACCGGCGCCGACCCCGGGAATCTCCTTCAGTCCGCTCAGGAGGTTCGGGCCTGTGGCCTTCGACTCCCCCGCGCCGACCGGTGCCAGGTTGGACCAGCCGAGCGTCAGCGGCAGGGTCTGACTGCCGATGTAGAGGGCCTTGCCGAATCCCGCCATGGTCTTGAACGAAGACCCGGAGACCTGCGCAAGCTTGGGTGCGCCCTCCGCGAGAAGGCTCTCCTCGCCGGGCAGTTGACCGGCGGCCACCCGGATGTCGTCCACGTACGCCTTGACGTCCAGCGACTCCTTGACCACCGACCGCATGCGCGGCAGGAGTTCGGCCGGTCCCTCGGCCAGCGCCTTGCCGATCTGGCCCGGCTTGACCCCGTTGAGGGCTTCGGCGAGGCCACGGGCCGCCGCGGGGTTCAGCCCCACCTCCCGCGCCAGACCCACGTCCTTGAGAGCGGAGGCCCCGCGCGCGGCGACGGCCGCCTCCTTGGCCGTGGTACCGAGCAGGCGTCCGGCGCCGAAGGACAGTACGCCGATCGCGTCGATGGCGACGTCCAGCCAGGTGCCCTTGCCGTCGAGGGCGGAGATCGTGTCGCAGACAAGGGCCACGACCGAGGCGATCAGGGCCAGGGCGGCGAGCACTTCGCCGAGCACCGGCACCCAGCTCAGGACCAGGGCCAGCACACCGAGTACGGCCGCGGCGACTCCGGCCCAGTGCCCGATGTCCGCGACCCAGTCCTTCCAGTTGTCCCACCAGTGGTGCTGGGGATCCTTCAGCCCGTCGTGCTCCACGGCGTCATGGATGGCCGCCTTGGCGTACCCGGCCTGGGTGTCCCGATACAACAGCGCCCGCCGGAGGTCCTTCTTGGCGTCCTCCAGGTCCGTATCGGCGCACTCTTTCTGCTTGTCCAGCCTCTGCTTGCCCGGGTGATCGTCGGGACCTGGATGCTGATCCATCTGCTTCTGGCAGTGACTGCGATCCGCATCAGCGGCCTTCGCCTTGATCAGTGCAGTCCGTACGAGGTTCTGCGCGTGGTCGAGCGCGGTGGCCCAGTCCGTGTGCTGGTGCTCGTCGCCGGGGGCGGCACCCACCTGGGAGCCCAGGGCTTCGGCGGCGGCCGCGTAGCGCTGGTGCGACTTGGTGAGGAGACCGACCGTTTCGCCGGTCTTCTTCTGGAACTCACGGCCCGCGTCCGAGTCCCAGCCATTGCCGTCGACCAGGTTGTGCAGCTTGGTGGCCTGCTCCTGGATCAGCGCGGCGGTATCGGCGATGCGCTTGCCGAGCCGGGCGACCTCGTAGGGATCACCCGGGGTGAGTTCCTTGTCGTCGTAGCGGGCGGTCTGCCAGTCGACGCCGGAGAAGTCGTCGCTCACTTGCCGCTGCCGCCTTTGCCGTCCTGGGACTTGAGCAGCGCGTCCGCGAGATGCTGGTCGAGGCCGTCGTACGCCTTGGCGGCCTCCTCGGCCGTCCTGCCGAGGAACTCCAGGCCGTCGCAGAGCACCTTGCGCTTCTTCTTCCAGTCGTCCGCGAAGGCGTCGAGCGCGGCGGCCACCTCACCCGAGCCGATCTCGGCGTCGTAGGAGTCGACCAGATCCTTGGCGTGCTCGAAGTGCGTCTTCAGTTTCGCGACGGAGCGGCTGATGTCCCGCAGTTCCGTCGTGGACACCGCGATGTGATCCGCCACTGCCACCCCCGTGCGCCCGCTGCCCGACAACCACCGCGGCCGCCCCGTCCGGCACACCAACCTCGCGGGGCCGCCCTCCACCCTCTTGCACGGGTTTTCGAACCGGCAACCAATGGAGGGCAAAGGGACCATACAGAAAGCGTCATCGGGACTGCCCTCTCCAGTTCCTTGTCGCCCACAGTTCCCTGCCCGATCCCCGGAGACCGTCCGAGACCGTCCGAGACCGCCGGAGACCGACCGAGACCGACCGAGACCGCCGAAGACGTGGATCACATGATCCAGCGCAATGATCCCGCGATCGAGGTGCACAGCCGCTCCATGGGACCGACGACGCCGGTGAGGGGTACGACGAACCCGAGGACCAGATATCCGGTTGTTCCCGGCATATGGACGTACAGGTCCAGGGTGGTCCGCGTGCGGATCCGGACGGTTTCGCCGGCCGGGAGAGCGACGATCGAGACCTCGGCACCGCGCCCGTTCCGGTGCTCCATCTCCTCGAACGAGGCCAGGAGATCCTTGGGCGTCGGAGAACCGGGATGGGGAAGCAGCGACACGATGAGCGAGACGGGCATGATGCTGCCGTCGTCCAACTCCGGCCGCAGAAAGAACTCCAGGGCGCCGTTCGCCACCGCGGACTCAGCCGTGTTGCGCAGGCCGGCCCAGGCCTCCTGCTTGGCCTGGGCCGGTACGTTCTTGCCCGCTGCCTGCAGGTCCACGAACGTCTTCAGCTGTCTGCGCCAGCGGTCCTGGCCCAGATCGATCCTGAACCACTCGCGCGGTACGAGCAGTCGGTAATCCTTGGGCGGAGCCGATACATCCGGTCCGGTCGTCATCCCGGCATCACGACCGGCTCACCCTCGATGTCGAACAGGCGCACGCTCTTCACCACACCGGCGAACATGGACGAGAACACCTCCCACCCCTCGGAGGTGGGAGTGCCCATCTCGAGGACCACGGCAGTCCCGTTCGTCAACGGCAACTGGACCTGGATGAAGGACGTCCGGACCGTCTCGTCCTCGCCCGACGCAGTGAGGCTGCCGTCCAGGCTTCCCTTCCGGTCTCCGACGCAGCAGACAGCCGGGCCGCAGGGCAGCTCGATCTCACTGACCTGCCCGATACCGAGGTGGCGCAACGAAGAACCCATGAATCCAACAGGGTTGGGCCCTGCCTGAGCGTCGAGGTCGATCATGCTCACGGTCACCGTGGCCGTGCACCGTGCGCCCTCCACTTCGGTGAGAACGAACCCCGCGTACTGAACTCCGGCTTCCACGAAGGCGTCGTAGTGAGCGGCACACATGACGGCCCACTGGAGTTGTACGTCGAAGTCGGCTTCCGGCATCGCGCTCCGCGCGAGTTCCATCAACTGCTCGGCGGTCTCGTCCAGATCTTCCGCGTCCAGCGGAATCTCGAAGAAGCCGTCCGGCATGATCCACCGGACGTCCAGGCCGTTCTCGTCGGCCGAACTCCGGAGTTCGCCTTCAACTGATATCGCGGTCATGACCGGTCTTCTCCATCAGGAAATCTCACTTCGCCTGCGTCGGGACGGTATGTGGCGGCGAAGGGGTACGGACCGTAGTGCGGATAGTGGGCCGGAATGTCCGCTCCCCCTCTACGGGCGGTATGTGCCACGTCACGGTACTTCCGAGCCCTCGCCCGCAGATTCTGCCGCGCGGGGTCCCCCCAATGAGCCAGCGCGGCTCGAATCCACAGGCCCAGCAGAACCAACACAGCCGCTCCGGTCACGGAGAGATAGATCAACTGAGCTCTGCTCGACTCCCAGTACTGCGCCACACCGCCCCAGTACACAGTGGCTCCGAAACCGACGAGTGCGAGCGGAACCCCGGTCCGGAAACCGGCGTTGAACATCTCCTGTTCGTCCTGATGCCGAAGCCGCAGCATCCGGAGAACAGCCCCGTCGTCCAGAAGGTCGAATCCGACCTCCCGGTTCGCGTCCTCGGCCAGCCTCCGCGCGTCGGGAACCGCGGCGATCACCTCGCCGGGCACCAGCCGAACCGGCTCCCCACCTCTGCGGCCGATGAACTCCCACTCCCCCAGGTCGCTCGACTCACTCATTTGCGCCCTTCTCCTCTCGTACGGTGTCCACCGCGGACACCGGGCTATGCGGCCAACGCGGCGTGGAAGGGCTTCGGCGAGGCGCCGGGGGAAGGGCTCGGTGTGGGCATCGGCGTCGGTGAGGGCTTCTGGGCGGGCGGCTGATATCCGGTCGTCCCTCCGTTCTCCCCACTGAACATCCGGTGCAGGGCGCTCGCGAGACCGGTTCCCTTGATGGCGGCCGTGATCTCCTTGCCGCCCATGGGGACGAATTTTTCCGGAAGGCCGGAAATACCGAGCTTCTGGCCCAGCTTGAGCCCTCCGGCCAAGGTTTTGTTCGTCAACGTCACGCTCAGGCCATTGAGGAAGTTGTGGCCGATACCGTCCACAGCGGCGATGCCTCTGAATGATCCAAAAGTACCGAGCTTCCCGAACGCCCGCAATTTCGCAGCGCCCTTGAGGCCCACCAAGGCCCGGAAGCCCTTGAGGGACCCCAGTCCAGGAAGGATGCCCAGGGCGTCGGTGCCCAGCTTCAGCCAGCTGACCTTCCCGCCCCGCACAGACATGTCGTAGGCGTGGCCGGCCAGAGCCGCGGCGCTGGAGAGGACGGCGAGCGTCGCGAAGATGGGCACCAGGAACTCCAGGGGTGGGACGAACGCGCAGACGACCGCCAGCACCGAGAAAATCGCCGAGAGGTTGGAGAACGTATCCGCCCAGTCGGCAAGCCAGTTCATGAATCCGCCGGGGTCCCGGACGGCATCGTGGTGGACAACGTCCCTGATGTGCCGCGCCGCACGGTCTCCGGCGTCGTCGAAGATGTCCCGGGCGTCCTTCACCTCCTTGCGCGCCTGTCCGATCCTGCCCAGCGCTTCGTTCTGCTTCTTCTTCCAGCGTTCGTATTCGGGCCTGTCCGCCTCCGGGATCTCGGTGACAAGGTGCTTGTCCGTGAACTTCTTCACCTCCTGCTCCGCCAGGTCGTGGTCGTCCTTGGCCTCCCGGTAGTCCGCCAGCGCCTTGTCGGCCTTCTGCTGCGCCCGGTGCAGCTCTCCGGCGAACTCCTTCGACTCCCCGTCGACGACCTTCTCGCCGAGCGCGTTCGCGGCCTCGTCGTACCGCTCGAACGCCTTCTTCAGCCGGTCACCCGCGCCGTCGGCCACTTCGTTGAAGGCGCGCCCGGCATCGCTGTCCCACCCGTCCACGGAGGACAACGCCTTGATGACTCTGGCCTGTTCATCGATCATCTCGGCCGTCTCGCGCAACTTGCGCCCGAGCGCCGCCACTTCGTGGGGGTCGCCCGGTGTCGGGTCTTCGTCCCACAGGGGCGGCCAGTCACTGGATCGCCTGCTCACTGCTTGCTCTTCCCCTTCGCTCCCGAAATGGCCTTCGCCAGTTCGTGGTCGATCTCCTCATACTTCTGAGCCGCGACCGACGTGGCTTCGGCGAGCTTCTTTATTTCCTTCATGAGTTTCTTGCGCGTCTTCTTCCATGTGCCGCCGAAATCATCGAAGGCATCCTTCAAACCACCATGTCCGAGTGCATCGTTGTAACCGTCCGCCGGATTTCCGTGCTGCTCGAACTCACGGTGGATCTTTCCCAGCGAACGCGAACAGTCCTTGATCAGGTCCAGGTCGTAAGCGGTCTTGTCACCCATTGATGAATTCCCCCATCGTGAACATGAGACACTGCTGCGATACTTCGCCCCGCAGTCAGCGAGGAAGGTGGGACGCGTTGTCCAGGAGCAGCGACCGCACAGCACGCAACCGCCTCGGCGTAGCTCCGGACGCCGGTGCGTGGTGCGCGATAGGCCGGATTCCGGAGCCTCCCCCGGGCGTTCACCAGGCCGCCGGAGAGGGACCTTTGCGGCCGGCGTTCCTGCCGCCGCTCGGCATGCTCGGCGCCGTTCTCGTCGCGCCGCTCATGCCCATCGCCATGCTGTTCAGCCTTCTCGCCTCCGGCGAGGAGGCGCTCAAACGCCTCCTGTCGACGAAGGAGGAGCGCGACCGTGCCCGCGCCGAGGACCTGGACCTCGACAGTCGGGACAAGGCCATCGCCGAACAGGGGCTCGACGCCACCTTCGACGGCGACTGGAACAAGGCCGCGGGCCAGTTCTTGTTGCGCTGGTACGGACATTCCTCCCACCATCAACGTTTCGTCCTGCTGACGGAGGGCCGCATCGTGCTGGCGGCCCCGCCCAAGCGCGTGTCCGTCCGCAGGGAGGACCGCATGCGCGTCGTAGCCGAGATCCCCGCGGGTACGGCGGTCATCGAGGACCCCCTGCCCGCGTACGACAACCGGAAGTTGCGTGTGCTCTTCACGGACGGCTCCTGGCTGATGCTGACCACCGAAGAGCAGCGCAGCGAACTCCACACGCACCTGATGCGGCAGTCGCGGGCCGCGGGTTCCGGCGTCTTCGACGTCTGAAACGACGGTGCGATGGGACACGGCTTGTGCCCCATCGCACTCAAGCGGCACACTGACCGCGAACCGTCCTAGCCCTTGACACCCTTGGCCAGCTGATCATCAAGGTCCTCGTACGCCTTCGCGGCGTCCTCGAGGAACTTGGCCATTCCCTTGAGGCCCTCAAGGGTGTCCTTCATGCCCTTGGTGAACTCCTTGAAGGAGTCGTCGAAGGCCTGGGAGCCCTTGGACGTCGTGTAGCCGTCGGCGACGAGGCCGTCGATGTAGCTGTCGAGGCCGTGGAGCTTGTCCTCCATCTTCTCCTTCTCGTGGCCGAGTCGCTTAGCAGCGTGCCGCATCTTCTCGTAAGTGATGTCTGCGTCTTTGCCGCCGGCCATGTGGCGTCCTCCATGCTTCAACTCGCCGCAGGGCCAACCCCCGTGGCTCCTGATGCGGATGGTGCGACCGTCCGCATTGAGCAAGCAGCTTACTTACGACGCTTGCAGCAGCACACCCCGGTTCTGTCACGAGCCCGCACCAAGGGCGGTGTACGGCCCGGGCCTTCGTGGTTCCCTCACACGGGCCGTTGCCTGCGGGAAGCGGTGAGCGGCTATCGTCGAGAGCACTGTGGCCCGCGTTCCGGAAGCGGCCTTCGGTACCTGGGGGAGGACCAACGTGCGGTTGACTCTGACCGTCGTCGACCCGCTCGGCGGCGCCACCGCCGACGTGGTTCTTGATGCGGATCCCGAGTCCTCGGTGGGGGACATCGCCAAGGAGCTTGCGGAGCACATCGGTTACGGCGGCGGTGGCGCGCAGATCATTCCCCTGGGGCACCACCAGGGGGCCGCGGGCGGCGGCGCGCCGGTCGCGTACGTCGACGGGTATCCCGTCGATCCGGCCGCGACCATCGGCACCTCGCCGCTGCGCGAAGGTGCCGTCGTCAGCCTGCACGACCCCGCCGGATGCCTGCCCGGCGAGCCGACCGGACTGGTCGAACTGCGGGTGGCCGGGGGTCCGGCGGCCGGTGCCGTGCACCGGCTCGGAATCGGCCGGTACGACATCGGCTCCGGAGCGGCGTCGTACATCCGCGTCGACGATCCCGAACTTCCGCAAAGGGCGCTGACGTTGTCAGTTGCAACGGACGGAACGTGCCGTGTCGCCGTGCACGGAGAGAAGGCAGCGAGAGGCGAGAAGGGGGAGAAGGAAGGCGTCACCCTCGACGGTGAGCCCTTCGAGGCGCGCGAGGACGACGAGTGGCCGCTCGGCAGCCAGGTCGCCGTCGGCAACACCCTTCTCCAGCTTGACCGTTACACGCCGCCCGACGCCGCGCTCAAGTGGTCGGACGACGGCGCCGGACTCGACTACAACCGGCCGCCGCGGCTGCATCCGCCGGAGCGTGAGACGAAGTTCCGGCTGCCGAACCCCGTACGGGACTACGAAGCCCGGCCGCTGCCCTGGCTGATGGCGCTGACGCCGCTGGTGAGTGCCATCGTCATGGTGCTGGTCTTCGGCCGCTGGTACTACATGATCATGGCTCTGATGAGCCCGCTGATCATGCTGGGCAACTACCTGATGGACAAGAAGCAGGGGCGCAAGTCCCATGCCAAGCAGGTGAAGGAGTACAACGAGCACAAGGCGCGGATCGAGAAGGACGCCCAGGAGGCGCTGCTCGCCGAGCGGCTCGACCGGCGCCGGGCGGTCCCCGATCCGGCGACCGTGCTCTCGCTGGGCACCGGACCGCGCACCCGGCTGTGGGAGCGCCGGCGCACCGACGCGGACCATCTGCTGCTGCGGGTCGGCACCGGACAGCTGCCCTCCGAGGTCGTGCTCGACGACCCGGAGCAGGACGACCACAAGCGCCAGGTCACCTGGACCATCGAGGACGCGCCGGTCGCCCTGCCGCTCGGGGAGCGCGGTGTCATCGGCATCGCCGGACCCGGTGACTCGGCCCAGGCGCTGGGCCGTTGGGCCGTCGCGCAGACCGCGGTGCTGCACAGCCCGCTGGACGTCCAGTTCTACGTCCTGACGGAGAACAGCGGCCAGGACAGCTGGGACTGGGTGCGCTGGCTGCCGCACAGCAGGCCCGCCGGCGCCCAGGACGCCAACGTCCTCATCGGCACGGACGCCGAGACGGTCGGCGCCCGCATCGGTGAGCTGACCCAGCTCCTCGACGCCCGGCAGAAGGCCGCCAAGCAGAACGGCAACAAGGCCTCGTTCAGCGATCCGGACATCATCGTCGTCTGGGACGGGTCCAGACGGCTGCGGTCCATGCCGGGTGTGGTCCGGCTGCTGCGCGAGGGCCCGGCCATGTCCATGTACGCGATCTGTCTGGACGCCGAGGAGCGGTTCCTGCCCGGCGAGTGCCAGGCCATCGTCATCGCGGAACCCAGACCCGAGGAACACGCGACCGCGCAGCAGGCCGCCAAGGCCGCGCCGGCCTCCCCCGGCGGCTTCCCCTCCTTCCACGCCTGGCACGCCACCGAGGCCGACGACTCGTCCACGGGTACGCAGAAGGCGCTCGAACTACGGCTGCGCGTCCAGCAGACGGGCATCGCGCGGGTACGGGACGTACGGCCGGACCTCGTATCGGCTGCCTGGTGCTCCCGGCTCGCGCGTGCCCTGTCCGCGCTGCGCGACATCAGCGGCGAGACCGAGGACTCGGCCCTCCCGGGTGCCAGCCGACTGCTCGACGTGCTGCAACTGGAACCGCCGACCGGCGACGCGATCAGCGCGCGCTGGCGGATGGGCGGGCAGTCGACGACGGCGGTCATCGGTGAGTCGTACGACGGTCCGTTCGGCATCGACATGCGGCGCGACGGCCCGCACGGTCTGATCGCCGGTACGACGGGTTCCGGCAAGTCGGAGCTGCTCCAGACCATCGTGGCGTCGCTGGCCGTGGCCAACACTCCCGAGAACATGACGTTCGTCCTCGTCGACTACAAGGGCGGCTCGGCGTTCAAGGACTGCGTCAAACTCCCGCACACCGTCGGCATGGTGACCGACCTCGACGCCCATCTCGTCGAGCGCGCCCTGGAGTCGCTGGGCGCGGAACTCAAGCGGCGCGAACACATCCTCGGCGCCGCCGACGCCAAGGACATCGAGGACTACCAGGACCTCGTACGCCGTGACCCCTCGCACGCGTCCGTGCCCCGACTCCTCATCGTCATCGACGAGTTCGCGTCCATGGTGCGCGACCTGCCCGACTTCGTGACGGGTCTGGTCAACATCGCCCAGCGGGGCCGTTCGCTCGGTATCCATCTGCTGCTCGCCACCCAGCGCCCGAGCGGTGTCGTCTCGCCCGAGATCCGGGCCAACACCAACCTCCGCATAGCGCTGCGGGTGACCGACGGCGGCGAGTCGAGCGATGTCATCGACTCCCCCGAGGCCGGGCACATCTCCAAGAACACGCCGGGCCGCGCATACGTCCGTCTCGGGCACGCCTCGCTCGTGCCGTTCCAGTCGGGCCGCGTCGGTGGCCGCCGGCCCGGTGCCGCCGATCCGACGGCGCTCGCGCCCTGGGCGGGACCGCTCGGCTGGGCGGACCTCGGGCGGGCCGCGCTGGTCAAGCCGAAGGCCGAGCAGCGCGAGGAGGAGGAGATCACCGACCTCAAGGTGCTGGTCGACGCGGTGCGCGAGGCCAACCACGCCCTCGGTCTCCCGCCCCAGCACAGCCCCTGGCTGCCCGCGCTCTCCGAGACCCTGCTGCTCGACGAGGTCCAGGTGCCCGCGTTCGCGGGCGGTCCCGGCAAGCTGCCGCCCGCCCCGTACGGTGTCGAGGACCTGCCCGCCGACCAGGCCCGCCGGCCCGTCGTGGTGGACTTCGCCTCCTTCGGGCATCTGCTCATCGGCGGCGCTCCGCGCAGTGGCCGCTCGCAGGTCCTGCGGACGATCGCGGGCTCGCTGGCCCGTACCCACTCGGCGGCCGACGTCCATCTGTACGGCATCGACTGCGGCAACGGCGCGCTCAACGCGCTGACCCGGCTGCCGCACTGCGGGGCCGTCGTCGGACGCAACCAGACCGAGCGCGCGGTCCGCCTGATCGCCCGCCTCAAGGGCGAACTGACGTGCAGGCAGGACCTGTTGGCGGACAAGGGCTTCGCGGACATCGGCGAGCAGCGGGCCGCGGAGCCGGAGGGCGAGCGGCTCCCGCACATCGTGGTGCTGCTCGACCGGTGGGAGGGCTGGCTGCCGACGCTCGGCGAGTACGACCACGGCGATCTGACCGACCAGCTCACCGCGATGATGCGGGAGGGGGCGAGCGTCGGTCTGCACATGGTGATGACGGGTGACCGGCAGATCCTCTCCACCCGGATCGGCTCGCTCACCGAGGACAAGTACGCCCTGCGGCTCGCCGACCGCTCCGACTTCTCGCTGATCGGCGTCAACGCCCGCAAGATCCCCGAGGAGATCCCGCCCGGCCGCGGCTACCGCAACGAGCACGGCACCGAGACCCAGTTCGCCCTGCTCACCGAGGACTCCACCGGCCAGGGCCAGGCCGCCGCGCTCACGGCGATCGGCGAGGCAGCCGCCGCGCGCGACGCCGAACTCCCGCGCGCCCGGCGCCCGTTCCGGGTCGACGTGCTACCCACCCGCATTGGCTTCACCGACGCCTGGGAGATGCGCGACCCGGACGCCTCCCGCTCCAGGCTGTGGAGCCTGGTGGGCATCGGCGGCGACGACATCATGGGCTTCGGCCCGGACCTCTCCCGGGGTGTGCCGACGTTCGTCGTCGCGGGCCCGGCCAAGTCCGGCCGCAGTACGACGCTGATGAACATGGCCCGGTCGTATCTGGCCCAGGGCGTACGCCTGGTCGTCGCCGCTCCGCGTCCGTCGCCGCTGCGTGAACTGGACGGCCGGGAAGGTGTGCTGAAGGTCTTCGACGAGGACGACATCGAGAGCGACGACCTGCGCGAGGCCATCGACTCGGCGACACCCGAGGAGCCGATCGTGGTGCTGGTCGACGACGGTGAGGTCCTGGAGGACTGCGACGCCGAGACGGTCTTCAAGCGGATCGTGCAGCGCGGCACCGAACGCGGCCTCGGACTGGTCATCGCCGGTGACGAGGAAGACGTGTGCAGCGGGTTCTCCGGCTGGCAGGTCGAGATGAAGAAGGGCCGCCGCGGCATCCTGCTGTCTCCGCAGGACTCCTCCGCGGGCGAGCTGATCGGCATCCGTACGAACCGGAGCATGGTCGGCGGGCCGGTCGTCCCCGGCAAGGGCCTGCTGCACCTCGGCGACGGCGAGCCTCTGACGGTGACGACACCGATGTGACCCGACGGGCCGGGATACCAAGAGAAAGTGGAAGTGGAACAGGGCGAGTAGGGAGAGGGGGCGGGCCCGGTGAGCGGATCGGCGAAGCCGAAGCGGCGGAGGGCCGCGGGGGCGGCGCTGCGCTATGAGCATGTGCGGCGGCGGCCGTCCGCGTGGCAGCAGGTGAAGAAGAAGGCGCCCCGAGGGGAGTCGTTCCTCGGCTGCCTGTTCCTGCTGGCCGCCATGGCGGCGTTCGTCGGGTTCGCGCTCATTGTCGGGACCTGGGGATCCGAGCTCTGGGGCCATGTCGCCCCCGCCTCGCCCGGCGGCGGATACGGCTTCGCGGCCGGTGTCGGTGCCCTCCTGCCACTCGGGTCGGCCGCCGTGATCGCGACCCTGACTCGGATGAACTGGAAGAGGAGCCCTCTCCGCTCGCTGGGCTGGGTGGCCGCCTCCCTGCCCGGAGTCGCCGCCCTCTTCGTGTGGGCGGTGGTCTTTTTCGCGAGTTTCCGCCCCAAGCACCACCGCGACTGGGACTCCGGTTGCCACAGCCGGGGCAACCCCTGCTGGGTCCACGTCGAGTACCCCTATGTCTGGGCCGTCGGCCTGCTCTCGACCGTGCTCGTCGCCGCCGCACTGATCGCCGTGCTCATCAGGATCGCGAACGCCCGCGAGAAGACCCCGTCCGCCTGAGCCCCGCGCCCCCGCGCCTCCCGTCTCCGCTCCGAGCCGTCCCTGGTCCGGCGTCCGGCGTCCGGCATCCGGCGGCTGGACGGCATCCCTGTCGCCCCGTGTGACGCGGATCACGGGAACCCGGGGTGCGTGGATCGGCAGTTAATGAAGGTGAGCACTGACATGCGTACCCGGATACGTGCCGGGGATCCGAGCGCGTTCGCCGAGCTGTACGACAGCTACGCACGCGCCGTGTACAACCACGCCTTCCGCCTCACCGCCGACTGGTCCGCGGCGGAGGACGTGATGGCCGAGACCTTCATGGAAGCGTGGCGGCTGCGCGACCGGGTCGACGCCGAGGGCGGCAGCCTGCGGCCGTGGCTGCTGGGCGTGGCGATCAACGTCGCCCGTGGCCACCATCGCAGCAACCGGCGCTACCGGGCCGCGGCGAACGCCGCCGCGGAGGCCGAGACGGCGCTGCCCGACCACGCCGACGAGGTGGCGGGCCGGCTCGACGACCGACGGCGTATCGCCGCCGCCCTGCGCGCGCTTGCCGCACTGCGCAGACCCGAGCGCGAGGTCCTGACGCTGTGCCTCTGGGAGGGGCTGGAGTACACGGCCGCGGCCGAGGCGCTCGGCATCGCCGTCGGAACGGTGCGCTCACGCCTCTCCCGGGCACGCGCCAAGCTGCGCAAACTCACCGAGGCCGAACTGGGCCGCCGGCCTGCCGCCCGGGCGGCGCCGGTCCCGTACACGGACGACCGCGCCGAAGAACTCGCGGGAAAACCCGTACGAGGAAATCGGGAACTCGGCCTGCCGGATCGACAGACAAGAGGAGAACACATCCACTCGATCCGGCCCGTATCGGAAGGAAATCGATGAAAGCGACCCAGTCCCGGCAGAGTCCGGCCGAGTGGGAGGAGAGCGCGCCTCTCCTCCCCCAGACTGTGCGCGATCTCCCGGCGGGCCGTCACCAGTTCCACAAGGAGCGTTTGATGGCCCACATCCAGCAGGACACCCAGCGGGACGCGAGCACCACGACGGCCGCCCCCACCCTGCCGAAGCCGCAAGGGTTCCGCCTGCTGCGCCCGGCGTTCGCGATACCCGCGATGGCACTGGCCGCGGCCGGCGCGGTCTTCGCCGGGACGATGCTGATCGACAGCGGCGTACACAGCGGTGGTCTCGCCACCGGGCCCGCAGCGATCATCCCCGTCGGCGCCACGACCACCAAGGGCCTGCCGCAGCTGATCGACCAGGTCTCACTGGCGGCGGCCGAGGAGACCCACCCCACGGTCAAGCCCGGTCAGTACGTCTACGTCGAGTCCCAGGGTTCCGGCACCTTCGTGAAGACGGACGGCGACGAGAGCAGCCTCGCCAGCTACGCGCTGCACCGGCGCCAGATCTGGCGGTCCGCGGACGGCACCAAGGGCTGGCTGATCGACGCGGCCGTCAATGACAGCTCCGAGGGCGAGACGCTGAGCCTGCCCGACGAGCAGGGCAACACCCCCGAGGCCGGCCTGAACCACCCGTCGTACGACTCCCTGACCCGGCTGACCACCGACCCCGACAAGCTGCTGAAGCTGATCTACAAGGAGACCGCGACGCAGGGCAACACCCCCGACCAGGAGGCGTTCACCACGATCGGTGACCTGCTCGGCGAGAGCTACCCGCCCGCGAAGCTCTACTCGGCCCTGTTCAAGGCCGCCGCGAAGATCCCGGGCGTGGTCGTGGTGAACGACGCCAAGGACGCCCTCGGCCGCTCGGGCGTCGCGGTGGGGCGGCTGGACGAGACCAGCGGCGCACGCGAGGAGTGGATCTTCGACAAGAAGACCCACGTCTTCCTCGGCGAGCGGACCGTGCAGGTCAAGTCGGTCTCCCAGGACGGGGTCGCCATCAAGCCCGGCACCGTCCGCGGCATCAGCGCCATCACCAAGCGCGCGATCGTCGACGGCATGAAGCAGACCCCCGAGCAGAAGGGCTGAGGCCCCACCGCCACAGGCTGAGGCCCACCGAGGCCCGCACGGTCCTGTGGCCGCCGTCCCAGGACGGCGGCCACAGGACCGTGCGGGCCTCGGTGCTTGTCGTGCGCCGCCGCCGCTGTCCTGCCTCGTTGGTTCCCGCGCAGTGCACTGGCGGGAACCAGCGAGGCAGGGCGCTAGCCGACCTTCGTCATCCGGGCCACCGGGTCCCCCGCCTCGGCGTTGTCCGTCGCGTAGGTGAGGTCGCTGCCGACGGGAGTCAGCCGGACCTCGTGCCGACCCTTGGTGCAGACGTCGCGGTTGGACTCCGCGGCCACGCTCGTGGCCACGAGCTGTTTCTTCGTGACCTTCTTGAGGATGAGGACGTCGTCGCAGATGCCGCCGATCTGGTCGGTCTGCCGGAAGGTTCCCAACTCCTGTCCCACGGCTGCCTGGTGGACCGTGACGCGGAAGGTGCCCATGGGGAGGGTGCCGTTGAGGGCGAGTCCGTCGCCCTCCCAGGCGCCGAGGTAGGAGGCCGGGATCGTGGACGGCTGCCCACCGGGGTCGGGGGTGGTTGCCGTGTACCCGGGCCCGGGGGCGCTCGCGCTCGTCGACGGACGCGTGTCGGGAAGGGTCTGGCTCGGCCCGGCCGACGGGCGCCCGCCCGCCGCGCTGCCCTCTTCGCTCGTGCCGCCGCCCGGCAGCAGGTCGAACAGGAACGCCGAGCCCACGGTCACCGCCGCCAGCGCGCCCGCGACCGCCAGCGCGACCGTGCAACTCATCCTGCGGCCACGCCCGTCGGCCCCGGGCGCTGAGGTCGCCGCCACACTGACGGAGACCTTGCCCGGACGGTCGTACGGCTGCTGTTCCGGCGTCCCCGGCGTGCCCTCGCGGTGTACGGCGTCCTCGGGCCCGGCGGCCCGGCTCTCGCGCTGACCGGGTACGTACGTGGGCATCTGAGGCGGCGGCCCGAAGCCCTGCGGGGGCGGCCCGAACCCCCCGCCCGTCCCCGGCCCCCCGGCCACCTCGCCGGAGGCCATCCCAGCGGACGCCACCCCACCGGACGCCACCTCTCCGGACCCGGCGCCGCTCCCGGCCGCCCGACCGGCATCCACCGACGGATTGCTGAACCCCACCGGCCCGGAGGGCGGGGTCTCCGCGGCCCCCGCCGCCTCAAGGTTCAGCAGTTGTACGGCACTTCGGCTCACCCGCTCGACCAGGGCGCCCGGCAGCCAGCCCGCCGACACCAGCCGGGCGGCGCCCTGTGGTGCGAGCCGGACGGCCACCTCGCCCGGAGTGGGCCGCGCCGCGGGCTCCTTGGCCAGACAGGCCGCCACCAGCTCGCGCAACTCGCCTTCCAGGGAGTCGAGTCGGGGCTCCTCGTGCACCACCATGTAGAGGAGGGAGGCGGAGGAGTCGCCGGGGAAGGGCGGTTCGCCGGTGGCGGCGTACGCGAGAACCGCGCCGAGCGAGAAGACGTCCGCGGCTCCCGTGACGCCCTTGCCGAGAATCTGCTCGGGGGACATGTAACCGGGGGAGCCGACGGAGACTCCCGTCGAGGTCAGGGAGGCGGTGCCGTCCGTGGCCCGCGCGATGCCGAAGTCGATCAGCAGCGGGCCGTCGAGGGTGAGCAGCACGTTGGAGGGTTTGACGTCGCGGTGGACGAGGCCCAGCGAGTGGACCGCCGTGAGCGCCTCGGCCAGACCGGCGCCGAGGACATGCGCGGAGTGGACCGGAAGCGGTCCGCCGTCCGCTACGGCGGCCGTCAGCGAGGGACCGGCCGCGTAGCCGGTGGCGACCCAGGGAACCGGCGCCTCCGGGTCCGCGTCGAGGACGGGGGCCGTCCAGGCGCCGCCCACCCGCCGCGCGGCCTCGACCTCGCGGCGGAACCGGGCGCGGAACTCCTCGTCGAGCGCGAAGTGCGGATGCACGATCTTGACCGCGACCGTACGCCCGCCCGCGCTGCGCCCCAGATACACGCGCCCCATGCCGCCGGAACCCAGCCGGCCGAGCAGCCGGTAGGGCCCCACGACCGTGGGTTCGTCGACTCCGAGCGGCTGCATGGCACTCACGGCTCACCCCTCCCCCGTACACACTGCCCAGCAGCGTAGTGCCGTGCGCGCCCGGAGCCGCGCGACTGTCGCCCCGTATCTGTCGGCTCGTACCCGTCAGGTCTCCCGGCTCGTACCCGTCAGCCTCGTGGCGACCTGCGCCTCACGGCTGGAGGAGCCGTACGTTCACGTCCGCCGGGAACCCGGTGGTCGAGCCGACCCGGCGGGCGAACTCCCGCACGGCCTCCAGTT
The DNA here is from genome assembly GCF_042871525.1 of Streptomyces sp. NPDC005784. NCBI lineage: Bacteria > Bacillati > Actinomycetota > Actinomycetes > Kitasatosporales > Streptomycetaceae > Streptomyces > Streptomyces sp. NPDC005784. The sequence continues at coordinate 98,663 of NZ_JBIAIQ010000011.1, read as the reverse complement.
GCGGGCCGCCGAAGCGGAAGTCGAGCGTCGTGAAGTACTGCTCCAGGACGGCCTCGTCGAAGGCCTCCCACCGGGCCGCCTGCTCGGCGACCTTGGAGACCTCGTCGAGGGAGAGGTCCCTGGAGGCGAGGAAGGCCTGGTGCACCTTGCGGGTGACGAGCGGTTCGCGCTCCAGGTAGTCGCGGCGGGCCGCCCACACGGCGAAGACGAACGGCAGACCCGTCCACTCCTTCCACAGCGCGCCGAGGTCGTGCACCTGGAGACCGAACTTCGGCCCGTCGAGGAGGTTGGCGCGCAGCGCCGCGTCGCCGATGAGGACGGCGGCGTCCGCCTCCTGCATCATCAGGCTCAGATCGGGCGGGCACGTGTAGTACGAGGGCTGGACCCCGACCTTCTCGGCCAGCAGCAGCTGCGCGAGCCGCACCGAGGTGCGCGAGGTCGAGCCGAGGGCGACGCGGGCGCCGTCCAACTGGTCGAGGGGAACCTGCGAGACGATCACGCAGGACATCACGGGGCCGTCGCAGCCGACCGCGATGTCCGGGAAGGCGACGAGGTCGTCGGCGTGCTTGAGGAACTCGACGAGCGTGATGGGCCCGATGTCGAGATCCCCCCGCACCAACTGCTCGCTGAGCTTCTCCGGGGTGTCCTTGGTGAGCTCGAAGTCGAGGAGCGTGCCCGTTCTCGCGAGCCCCCAGTACAGGGGCAGGCAGTTCAGGAACTGGATGTGGCCGACGCGCGGCCGGGTGCGAGAATTGTCCACATCGCGAGGCTAGCCCTCGTGCGATACGGAGCAGGCTTCAGGGTCGGCGTGTGCTGGTGGAAACCATCCCGACCCCTCATGTCAACTGTTGTGACACCACGAAGTCAACGCACGTCAGACCCCTCGACCGCACGGGCCACCCTTCCGGATGACGTGATCTTTGCCTCTATTGCTTTCGGCTGCCTGCGTGCTAGGCTCGCCGCAAGTTGCAGTTTGGTTTCCCTTGCAGTACAGAGCCTGCGGAGCATGTGACCGCGGGCTCTCGTCGTTTTCAGACGTATGCAGTTGTTTACACAATCGCAGGTTCTGGAGCAGGGCAACCCTTTGGGCCCAAGGAGGGCTTATGGCTACCGGAACCGTGAAGTGGTTCAACGCCGAAAAGGGCTTTGGTTTCATTGCCCAGGAAGGCGGCGGCCCGGACGTCTTCGTCCACTACTCCGCGATCAACGCGAGCGGTTTCCGCTCTCTCGAAGAGAACCAGTCGGTTTCCTTCGACGTCACGCAGGGTCCGAAGGGCCCGCAGGCGGAGAACGTCACCCCGCTCTAAGCCTTCGGCTCCATGAGCCCAATGCTTTGATCCGGAACGGATAGCAGTACCCAAGGAGCCCCACGCCAGCCGGTCGTGGGGCTCCTGCCTTTGCCGCTGCCCGGCCGGCCGGGGCTCCGACCGGCCGGCAGGGTCAGCCGGTCAACCAGGTCAGCCGGTGAAGAGGAAGTACTTCCAGGCGCCGTCCGTCGTCGAGTTCACCGTGTCGCCCGATGAGCCGTTGATGTACGAGTCACGCACCCGGAAGCGGACGTTCTTGGGCGGGGTGCCCGTCACGGTCACCTGGGACTTGCCCGAGGAACTCAGCGTGAAGTACTGCGTACCCGTCGTCGCCCAGGAGCCCTGGGAGTAGGCCTGCATCTGCAGGCGCTGCTTGCGGCCCGGGTACGCCGTCATGGTCGTCGTGAAGACGGGGTCCGTGGACTGGTGGAAGTAGTAATAGGTGTGGCCGTACACCGACCTCGTCGTGTAGTACTTGCCGACCGCCGTCGACACGCTGACCCTGGCGCCGACCTTGCTGGCCACCGACCTGGAGCCGTAGCGGGCGTCGCCCGCGAACTTCACGGTGACCGTCGCGTCCCGCTTGAGGTCGAGAGTGACCGACAGATTGCCGGACGAGTCGACGTTGCCCGACTTCACCAGCGTGTTGGGCTTGTCGGAACCGTACGGGTCGGCCCAGATCTCGACCTTGCGGTTCTTGTACGTCGAACCGAGGTGCGCCGTGAACTTCACGTCCGCGCCGTACGAGTACACCTTGCCGTTGTTGTTCAGCGTGAGCGTGGGGGTCGCGCGCGAGACCTCGACCGTGTCGGAGGCGGTCGCCGGGGTGTGCGACGCGTCGCCCGCGTACGTCACCGTGTACTTCACCTTGCCGCCGGCCGGCGGGGTGTCGGTGAAGGAGAACGCGCCGCCCGTGCCGAGGGGCCTGGTGCCGAGCGACTTGCCGTTCGGTGACTCCATGTCGGTGCGGACGACGGTCAGCGGTGTCCCGGCGGGCAGCGCGAGCGTGGCCTTGAGCGAGCCCTTGACGGTGAGGGACTTGGCACGCGTGGCGGTCGCCGGGGTGTCGGCCTTCAACGTGGTGGCGTACTTGCGGGGTTCGTCGACGACGTTGAACGTGGAGGAGTCGTTGTCGCCGCCCTCGGTCAGCAGGAAGAGCTTCCCGCCGTCGGCCGACCAGTTCGTCGCGTGGCCGCCCCACAGCATCCAGTTGTGCGACATGTTGCGCACACTGGCGGGCCGGGCGGGGTCGGTGCTGAAGACGTAGGTGTCGCCGAGGTCGTCGGTGTCGAGGACGGTGGCCGCGACCGTTCCGTCGGGGGCCACGCTGACCGTCTCCGGTTCGGAGGCGACGGGGAAGGTACGGACCTGCTGCAGGTCGGAGAGCCGGTACTCGGTGAGCGCACGGTTTCCGGGCCCGGCCACGACGACGTTCTGCCCGTCGGGCGTGAGTGCCGCGTCGTGGTAGAAGCCGCCCTTGTTCTCGGTCACGCGGATCACCGGCGTGCCGGAGGAGATGTCGTAGACCACGATCGGACCCGAGCTGATGCCTGGGTCGAGAGCGAGCAGCGTGCCCGGGTTGTCGGGGTCCGCGTAGAGGTCGGGCGGAGTGGCGAAGTCGTGTCCGGCCGCCAGGTCCAGGGTCACCGTGGGTGTTTCGCCGGTCAGGTCGACCGAGCCGAGCCCGGACTCCCACTGGTCGCCGTATCCGAACCACAGTTTGCCGTCGGCGTAGGCCACCCGGGAGGGGGTGGTGTTGGCGCCGGTCGGGTACTCGGCGGTCTGCTTGAGCGTCGCGGTGTCGATGGCGACGATCTTGTCCGCGCCGTAGACCGCCGCGTACAGGGTCTTGGAGTCCGGACTCAGATCGAGATCCCGGACCTGGGGCAGGCCGGTCAGTGTGGTGACGGGCCTGCCGGCGTAATCGGTGACGACGATCTTGTCCAGGTATCTGTCACTGAAGAACAGCCGCTGGTGGACGCCGTCGACGACCGTGTCGGACGGACCCGAGACCGCGATGGGCCTGGACGCGTCGGCAGACGCCGGTACGGCGGCGAGCACCACCGAGCCGAAAAGGACCGCCAGTGCGGTGGCAGCCGTGAGAGTGCGCATACGCACGCTGATTCGAACCCCCCGGAACGAAGATATGAGGCCACCGGACATGCGGACGACGGACGACAGACCGCGGACGACAGAGGACGGACGCCCGAAGCTGTGCGTGATCTGTGCCGCTGCCCATGTGGCGAATGAGTGAAGACTAAGTCATGTCACTGACAACTCGGTCAACCGGGCCGGGGGGCGACAGCTACGTCGCGTACAGGGCCTCTATCTCCCTGCTGAAGTCCTTCTCGATCGCCGCGCGCCTCAGCTTCATCGTGGGCGTCAGATGACCGGACTCCTCGGTGAGGTCGACGGGCAGGACGGTGAAGCGCCGGATGGATTCGGGACGCGAGACGAAGCTGTTGGCCTCGTCGACGGCGCGTTGCAGGATGGCGAGCAACTCGGGGTCGTCCATGACGAGTTCGGCGGGGACCGGGTGCTTGCCGTTCATCCGGCGCCAGTGGGCGATGCCCTCCGGGTCGAGGGTGAAGAGCGCGGAGATGAACGGGCGGCCGTCGCCCAGGACCATGCACTGGGCGATCAGCGGATGGGAGCGGAGCCAGTCCTGCAGGGGCGCCGGGGCGACGTTCTTGCCGCCCGCGGTGATCAGGATCTCCTTCTTGCGGCCGGTGATGGCGAGGTAGCCGCCGGAGTCCAACTCGCCGATGTCGCCGGTCGCGAACCAGCCGTCCGGCGCCGCGTCGACGACACCGCCCGCGTGCGGGTCCCAGTAGCCGCGGAAGACCTGGCCGCCGCACAGCAGCACCTCCCCGTCGGCGGCGATCCGCACCCGGGTGCCGGGCAGCGGCCGACCCACCGTGCCGAGGCGCGGTTTCTGCGGGGGCGTGACGGTCGCGGCGGCCGTGGTCTCCGTCAGGCCGTACCCCTCGAAGATCTCGATTCCGGCTCCCGCGTAGAAGGCGGCGAGCCGGCGGCCCAGCGGGGAGCCGCCGCAGATGGCGTGCCGGACCTTGCCGCCGAGGGCATTGCGGATACGGCGGTAGACCAGGGGGTCGTAGAGGGCGCGGGCCGCGCGCAGGGCCCGGCTCGGACCGGGGCCGGTGCCATGCTGCTTGGCCTCGACCGCCTCGCCGTACTTCTGGGCGATCCGCGCCGCCCGGTCGAAGGACGAACCGCGGCCCATCCGTTCGGCCGTGGCGCGGCCGGTGTTGAAGACCTTCTCCAGGACGTACGGGATGGCGAGCAGGAAGGTCGGCTTGAACGAGGCCAGGTCCGCGAGGAGGTCCTCGGTCTGGAGGCTCGGGGCGTGACCGAGTTTCACCCGCGCGCGCAGACAGGCCACGGCCACCATGCGGCCGAAGACGTGCGAGAGGGGGAGGAAGAGAAGGGTGGAGGCGGGCTCCTTGCTGCGGGCTTTGAAGATCGGGTAGAGCAGTTCCACGGCGTTGTCGACCTCGGCGAAGAAGTTGCCGTGGGTCAGGACACAGCCCTTGGGGCGGCCTGTGGTGCCCGAGGTGTAGATGACGGTGGCGAGCGTGTCCGGGCCCAGCACTCCGCGCCGTACGGTCACTTCCTGGTCCGGGACCTCGCGGCCGAGTTCCGCGAGGCGCTCCACATGGCCCTTCTCGAAGACCCACATGTGTCGCAGATCGGGGATGCGCTCGCGCTCGGGGCCGAGCGCCGCGGCCTGCGCCACGGTCTCCACGGCGAGCGCGGCGGCCCCCGAGTCCTGGAGGATCCAGCGGGTCTGGAAGACGGACGAGGTCGGGTAGACGGGCACGGTGACCAGGCCCGCGGCCCAGGCGGCGAAGTCGAGGAGCGTCCACTCGTAGGTCGTCCGGGCCATGATGGCGATCCGGTCGCCCGGCACCAGTCCCTCCGCGATCAGCCCCTTGGCCACCGCCAGGACCTGGCCGGCGAACTCGGCGGCGGTCACGTCCGTCCAGCCGTCGCCGTCCGGGGTCTTCCGGCTGAGGACCGGCTCCAGCGGGGCGACGGCCGCGTTGTCGAACGGGATGTCCGCGAGGGAGCCGTGCGTCACCTGGCCCGCGATCGGCGGCACCGAGACCTCGCGCACGACACCGTCCAGCCGCCTGATCTCGGGCTCCGGAAGTGGAGGGACGGAGTCGGGGGAATACGGGCTGGACACGGGGCGGCTCCTTGTCGGCCGGAGGCCGGGGCGGGTGCAAGGCGTGTACGGGCTCGGAGGAGCGCGGGGGCGCGAATCCTCATACGGCCCTGGGGAGCGGGGGGTTCAGGGTCTCGGCAACCCGGTGAGACGGGGAGCCTACGGCGCCGAAGTGTGGGGTTTGTGTCGCTTTGCGGCAGGCGAGGTGCGGGTTACCCGGGGTAGCTGTGGCTTCTTCCGGACCCCGGCGCCCCGCCGTCGACGACTCCGACGACCCCGATGCCGGAACGCCCCGGCGCCGGTACGCCGGAGTCCCCGCAACCCCTCGCCAAGGGTCGGCCTTCGGGAGACTGCCGCGCTCATCTCGACCCGCCCCCCACTCCGACGTACCCTTACCCCGGGTAACTTACTCCGGAGTAAATGCACGTCCGAGCCGGGAGTCGGACAATCCCCCGCCGCGAGACGCACCCTCCCCACCTGCCGAGAGCCGCACCTTCCCCACCCGCCTGGAGACCTCGATGCGCACTCAGCCGCCCGTCCGCCCCGAGCCCCGGACCCGCACCCTCGCCGCTCCCCCCTCCCTCGTTCCGCTGCTGGCCCGCGGCGCCCTGCTCTCCCCCCTCAAGCACCCCCGCCCGGACGCCCCCGTCCCTGCCACCCGGCTCGCCCTCTCCGGCGTGCGGGTCGACCTCGCCCATCTCGCCGCGTACGAGCGGGTGTGCGGGTTCGCGACCGGCGCGGACGCCCTGCCGGGCACCTATCCGCATGTGCTCGCCTTTCCGCTGGCGATGCGGATCATGGCGGGGCGCGCGTTCCCGCTGCCGCTGCTCGGTCTGGTGCACACATCGATCGAGATCACCCAGTACGAGGAGTCCGCCGCGACAGCGGAGTACGAACTCGGCGTACTGGTCGAGAAGTTGGCGCCGCACCGACGCGGTACGGAGGCGACCGTGCTGACCGAGGCAAGGGCCGACGGCAGACTCGTATGGGAGTCGAGAAGCACCTACCTCGCCCGACACCGACCTCGAGACCCGGGCCAGAACCGGGACGGGGACCGGGACCGGGACCAGAACCGAGACCGGGACCAGGACCAGGACCGGGGCCGGGACCAGGACCGGGACCGGGACCAGGACCGGGGCCGGGGCCAGGACCGGGACGCGCGGAATGCCGGGGGAGAGGCTTCGCCCGAAATGCCGCGCCACGTCTCGCGACGCGGCCCTCGGGCGCCCTCGGAAGGAGCCCCGCCGGAGGCTCCCCAGGGGGTCACGCCGTTCCCGTCACCCGAGGGGCCGGAGCCACTGCCCGTCGTCGCCGAGTGGTGCCTCGCCCAGGACGTCGGCCGCCGCTACGGTGCCGTCTCCGGGGACCGCAACCCCATCCATCTGCACCCCCTCACCGCCCGGCTCTTCGGCTTCCCGCGTGCCATCGCGCACGGCATGTGGACCGTCGCCCGCTGCCTCGCCGCGTACGGGCCGCAACAAGCGGTGGGAGTACGGGCCGAGTTCAGGGCGCCGGTGCTGCTGCCCGGGACGGTGACGTACGCCGCGAAGGGCCCGTCGTTCGAGCTCCGCACCGGCGACCGGATCCATCTGGCAGGCGACATAAGGCCACTTCGCGCGGGAGGCGAGTGAACTTCGGGCGAACACCGCATGGCGGAAGACCTCGCCGCGGCGCCGGCTGCCATCCCGGCGCGGGTGGCACGGCAGGGCATCGGCAGGACCGATCCGTACGGCGCCGCCCGTGCCCGGGTCGCGGCGCTGGGTGCGGCGGGACGGCTGCCCGCGCTTCGGCCGTACTACTCGCCGCAGCGCGCGGGCGCGTATCTCGGCGGCATCCTGGAGCGCAACGGCCTCGACGAGAAGGGCAGGCCGCTGGCTCCCGCGCCGGGCGGGGGCGGAACGGGCCCGCTGCGGGCGGTCGTCCGACGGGCCGCGCGCGGCGGCGCCAAGTCCCTCTACCGCGTGGGCCGCGAGAGGGTCGCTCCCGCACTGCGCCGCTGGGGCCAGAGCTGACCCCGGCCGAAGCGGACAGGAACTCGCACCGGCCAGGTGTGTCAGACCTCCGCGGTGGCCTGGGGCGGGATCCCCGTGGCCGGCGGGGACCACGGGCGGCCCTGCATCATGGTGCCGAGTCCGGCCCAGGCGAAGTTCATCAGGGTGGCGGCGGCCTGCCGGGCCGAGACGCCCGGGGTGACGTTGGCCCACGCGGCCATCGACTCGGCGGCGCCGACCAGCGCCTCCGCGAGCCCGGCGACCTCCCGGGCGGGCAGCGACGGGTCACGGTGCGCCTCGCGCGCGGCGACGACGATCAACTGCGTGACGAACTGGACCAGTTCCTCGCGCATCGCGAAGACCTCGGCCGCGAAGGGCTCACCGTGCGTACGGGCCTGGAGGTGCAGCACCGACCAGCCGTCCGGGTTCTCGGCGGTGTGGGTGAAGAACGCCCGCAGCCCTTCCCAGAGTTGGCGGTCGGCGGGCAGTCCGGGACGGACACCGGCGCGGACGGCGGCGGTGAGCGCCTTGGCCTCACGCCGGATGCACGCGGTGAACAGGTCTTCCTTCGAGTTCAGGTACAGATACACCAACGGCTTGGACACGCCCGCCAGTTCGGCGATCTCGTCCATCGACGCGGCCCGGTACCCGCGCTGCCCGAAGGTCCGTACGGCCGCGTCCAGCATCTGCTGTTCGCGTACCGCACGCGGCATCCGCTTGTTCTTCACAGCACCCATGCGCCAAGCCTACGAGGGGCCGAAGCCCGGCCGGGCGCACAGCGGTGTCAGGAGGCCTGGTTCGGGGTGCCTTGGGCGGTCTCGTCCAGGACGGCGTCCTCCTGGTTGCGGTTGCGCTCCAGGTTGGCCCGGGCGCGGTCCACGCGGGCGACGACCTGGGCCGAGGCGCGGTCGCGCTCGCCGCGCAGGACGACGAAGCTGATCGGCGCGGAGATCACCAGGGAGAGCAGGACGACCCACATGTAGTTGGAGTCGCCGAGGCCGCGCGGGGCGATGCCCGAGTAGACGAGGCCCCAGACGACCACGAGGCAGCCCACGAAGATACCGAGGCGCATCAGTGTGTAGCGGAACATCTCAATCCACTCTTCCGTTCCGAATGTTCCCAAAGAACTCTGTCCAGTGAAGCACGCCGGGGCGGCGATCTTGCAGCGGGTCCTCGGTCGCGGAGTGAGGGGGTCCTAGGCCGCGGAGCGCGGGGTCCTCAGCCGCGGAGTGCCAGGGGCAGCAGCATCGTGATGTCGTCCCGTTCGTCGCCGGGCGCGACGCGGATCGCGCCGGGCACCCGGCCGACCTCCTTGTAGCCGCAGGAGGCGTAGAAGCGCTCCAGCCCCTCGCCGCCCCGGCAGGTCAGCCGGATCGCCTCGATGCCGTCGAGGCTGCCCGCGGCGTCCTCGACGGCGGCGAGCAGGTCCCGGCCGTACCCCTTGCCCTGGTGCCGGGGGTGCATCATCACGGTGTACAGCCAGACCCAGTGCCTCATCAGCCGGTGGGTGTTGTGCGTGAGGAAGGCGGTCGCGGCGACGCCGCCCTCCTCGTCACGGCCGACCAGGAGCCGGGTGCGGCCCTCCGCCATGGCGACGAAGTGCTTCACGAGTTCGGGGCGCACGTCGCCGGCGGCCACCGGCGGCACGAAGCCGACGGAGCCGCCCGCGTTCGAGACGTCCACCCAGAGGGCGACGACACCGTCCCGGAGATCGGGGGTGACGGCCGGGTCCAGTTCGAAGAGCAGCCCCACGTCAGACCCGCATCGGCTGCGGCGACTCGCGTCGCGCCGGGTCCGGTCCGTCGTACTCGCGGATGATCTCGTACCGCGTGTTGCGCTCGACGGGGCGGAAGCCGGCGTCGCGGATCAGGTCGAGGAGGTCGTCGCGGGTCAGCTTGTTCGGGGTGCCGTAGTTGTCGGCGTCGTGCGTGATCTTGTACTCGACGACCGATCCGTCCATGTCGTCGGCGCCGTGCTGGAGCGCGAGCTGAGCGGTCTGGACGCCGTGCATGACCCAGAAGACCTTGACGTGCGGGACGTTGTCGAAGAGCAGCCGGGAGACCGCGAAGGTCTTCAGGGCCTCGGCGCCGGTCGCCATCTGGGTGCGCGCCTGGAGGCGGTTCCTGACCTTGCCGTCCTTCATGTCCACGAAGTCGTGCTGGTAGCGCAGCGGGATGAAGACCTGGAAGCCGCCGGTCTCGTCCTGGAGTTCACGCAGCCGCAGCACGTGGTCGACCCGGTGACGGGGCTCCTCGATGTGCCCGTACAGCATCGTGCACGGGGTCTTGAGACCCTTCTCGTGCGCGAGGCGGTGGATGCGCGACCAGTCCTCCCAGTGGGTGCGGTGGTCGACGATGTGCTGGCGGACCTCCCAGTCGAAGATCTCCGCGCCGCCGCCGGTCAGCGACTCCAGACCGGCCTCGATCAGCTCGTCGAGGATCTCCGAGGCCGACAGCCCCGAGATGGTCTCGAAGTGATGGATCTCCGTGGCCGTGAACGCCTTGAGCGAGACCTCCGGGAGGGCCTTCTTCAGCTCGCTGAGCGAACGCGGGTAGTAACGCCACGGCAGGTTCGGGTGCAGGCCGTTGACGATGTGCAGCTCGGTGAGGTTCTCGCCCTCCATCGTCTTGGCGAGGCGGACGGCCTCCTCGATGCGCATCGTGTACGCGTCCTTCTCGCCCGGCTTGCGCTGGAACGAGCAGTACGCGCAGGACGCGGTGCACACGTTCGTCATGTTGAGGTGACGGTTGACGTTGAAGTGGACGACGTCGCCGTTCTTCCGCGTGCGCACCTCGTGCGCGAGCCCGCCGAGCCACGCCAGGTCGTCCGACTCGTACAGCGCGATGCCGTCCTCGCGGCTGAGCCGCTCACCGGCCCGGACCTTGTCCTCCAGCTCGCGCTTGAGCCCGACATCCATGCGATTACCTCTCCCTGTGACGAAACGCTGCCAACCGTACTCCCCCGCCTTCCGGCGGAAGGCCCCCCATCAGGGCCTTCGCACCCGGGGTGTCCCTAGTCCTCCTCGGGCAGCTCTCCGACCCGGTTCTCCCACTTCGTGGAGAGCACGATCGTCGTACGGGTGCGGGAGACGCCCTTGGTCCCGGACAGCCGCCGGATGGTCTTCTCCAGTCCGTCGACGTCGCTCGACCGCACCTTGAGCATGAACGAGTCGTCGCCCGCGATGAACCAGCAGTCCTCGATCTCACTGAGGTCGCGCAGCCGCCGGGCCACGTCCTCGTGGTCGGCCGCGTCGGAGAGCGAGATGCCGATCAGGGCGGTGACGCCGAGACCGAGCGAGGCCGAGTCGACTGTCGCGCGGTACCCGGTGATGACACCGGCCGTCTCCAGCCGGTTGATGCGGTCGGTGACACTGGGTCCCGACAGACCGACGAGGCGCCCCAGCTCCGCGTAGGAGGCCCGGCCGTTCTCCCTCAGGGCCTGGATGAGCTGCCTGTCCACCGCGTCCATGCGATCGAAGCCTTCCACTGAAAAGGTCTGAGAGGTCTTGAGGTGTTGAGATGAGAGGTCTTGAGGTGCTGCGAGGCCCCTCAGGTGGTGTCGCCCCGGGAACCGCTCCCGAGTTCGCCCTTCCACCGGCGGTACAGGCCGTGTTCGACACCCGCCGCGTCGAGGACCCGTCCGGCGACGAAGTCCACCAGGTCCTGGATGTGCGTGGCGCCCGCGTAGAACGCCGGCGAGGCGGGCAGCACGGTCGCGCCCGCGTCGTCCAGGGAGACCAGGTGACGCAGCGTCTGCCCGTTCAGCGGGGTCTCCCGTACGGCGACGACCAGCTTGCGTCCCTCCTTGAGGGTGACGCTCGCGGCCCGCTGCAACAAATCCTTGGAGAGGCCGAGGGCGACTCCGGCCACGCAGGCGGTGGACGCGGGCACGATGAGCATGCCCTTGGCCGGGTACGAGCCCGACGAGGGCCCCGCCGCCAGGTCGCCCGCGCTCCAGTGCCGTACGCCGTCGAGATGCTCCTCGAAGGCGTCGAAGGCGCCGGGCTTGCCGTCGGCGCCCCGCGCCAGCCATTCACGCAGGTCGTCCCGCCAGTGGGCGTCGCGGAACGGGAGGTTCGTCTCGTCGAGCAGCGTCAGCCGTGAGGCCCTGCTGACGACCAGGTCGACGCTCTCCCCCCCTTCCAGCAGCGAACGCAGCACCGCGGCCGCGTACGGCGTACCGGACGCGCCGGACACCCCCACGATCCAAGGCCGGCGCTGCGTCTGTCCTGGCTTCATGATGTCGAGCCTATCCGGCCACCGCCCATGTTCAGACCGTGAGCCCGCGCACCAGCAGATCGAGCAGGGCGCACACGAACAGCGCGATGCCGATGAAACCGTTGACCTGGAAGAACGCGCGGTTCAGCCGGGTCAGGTCGTGGGGCTTCACGATGGAGTGCTCGTACAGGAACGCGCCCGAGACGATCACCAGGCCGAGCCAGAAGAAGGCACCCGCGCCGGTGGCCACCCCGTACCAGACGAAGAGCGCCGTCGTCACCGCGTGGCAGGCCCGCGCACCCCGGATCGCGGCCGGGATGCCGAAGCGCGCCGGCACCGACATCACGCCGATCTCACGGTCTGTTTCGACGTCCTGGCAGGCGTAGATCAGGTCGAAGCCGCCGATCCACACGCCGACCGCGAGGCCGAGGACGACGGCGTCCCAGGACCAGGTGCCGGTGATGGCGATCCAGGCGCCGATCGGACCCATCGCCTGGGCGAGACCCAGGATGGCCTGCGGGAAGTTCGTGAACCGCTTGCCGTACGGGTAGACGACCATCGGGATGACCGCGATGGGCGCCAACGCCAGGCACAGCGGGTTGAGCAGGGCGGCGGCGGCGAGGAACACGACCAGGGCGACCAGCGCGCCCGTCCAGGCATGTTTCACGCTCATCGCGCCGGTGACCAGTTCACGATGGGCCGTACGGGGGTTGCGGGCGTCGATCTCGCGGTCGATGATCCGGTTCGCCGCCATGGCGAAGGTGCGCAGGCCCACCATCGCGACGGTGACCAGGAGCAGCTTTCCCCAGTGGATGTTCTTGTCCCACGCGAACATCGCGGTGAGCGCCGCGATGTAGGCGAAGGGCAGCGCGAACACCGAGTGCTCGATCATGACGAGGCGCAGGAACGCCTTGGTGCGGCCCGGCTGCGGAAGCGCCGCGGAAGCTGAACTCACAGCCCGTACTCCTTCCAACGGCGGTCGACCTTCGCCGCCGTCTGCGGGTCGGACAGCACCATCTCGGGCCAGCCGCCGTCCCGGGTGTAGCCCTCCTCGGGCCACTTCTTCGTTGCGTCGATGCCCGCCTTGCCGCCCCAGAACTGCTGGTAGGAGGCGTGGTCGAGGTGGTCGACCGGGCCCTCGACGACGGTGAGGTCACGTCCGTAGTCCGTGTTGCCGAGCGCGCGCCAGGCCACCTCGTGCAGATCGTGGACGTCGCAGTCCGCGTCGACGACGATGATGAGTTTCGTCAGGGACATCATGTGGGCGCCCCAGACGGCGTGCATCACCTTCTGGGCGTGCTTCGGGTACTTCTTGTCGATCGCGACGATCGCACAGTTGTGGAAACCGCCCGCCTCCGGCAGGTGATAGTCCACGATGTCCGGCACGATGATCTTCAGCAGGGGGAGGAAGAACCGCTCCGTCGCCCGGCCGAGGGGTCCGTCCTCGGTCGGCGGCCGCCCCACCACGATGGACTGGAGCAGCGGCCGCCGTCGCATCGTCACGCAGTCGATGGTCAGCGCCGGGAACGGCTCCTGCGGGGTGTAGAACCCGGTGTGGTCGCCGAACGGCCCCTCGGGCAGCATCTCGCCCGGCTCCAGCCAGCCTTCGAGGACGACCTCGGCGTTCGCGGGCACCTGGAGCGGCACGGTCTTGCAGTCGACCATCTCGATCCGCTTGCCCTGGAGGAACCCGGCGAAGAGGTACTCGTCGATGTCACCGGGCAGCGGGGCGGTGGAGGCGTACGTCACGGCGGGCGGGCACCCGAAGGCGATCGCGACCGGCAGCCGCTCGCCCCTGCGGGCCGCGACCTGGTAGTGGTTCCGGCTGTCCTTGTGGATCTGCCAGTGCATGCCGATGGTGCGCTTGTCGTGGCGCTGGAGCCGGTAGAGCCCGAGGTTGCGGATGCCGGACTCGGGGTCCTTGGTGTGGGTGAGCCCGAGGTTGAAGAAGGAGCCGCCGTCCTCGGGCCAGGTGAACAGGGCGGGCAGGGCGTCGAGGTCGACGTCGTCGCCCCGCAGCACCACCTCCTGCACCGGCGCGTCCTTGACCTTCTTCGGCGGTACGTGCGCCATCGCGCCGAGCTTCCCGAAGGCCTCGCGCACCCCCACGAAGCCGTGCGGCAGCTCCGGTTTGAGCAGTCCGCCGATCTTCTCGGAGATCTCGCCGTACGACTTCAGGCCGAGGGCCTTCAGCAGTCGCCGGTCGGTGCCGAAGACGTTCATCGCGAGCGGCATCGCCGACCCGCGCACGTTCTCGAAGAGCAGCGCGGGGCCGCCCGCCTTCTGCACCCGGTCGACGATCTCCCCGACCTCCAGGTACGGATCCACCTCGGCCTTGATGCGCTTGAGGTCTCCCTCGCGCTCCAGCGCCCTGAGCAGGGAGCGAAGATCGTCGTAAGCCATGTGTCCAAGTATCGGCCACCCGCTACCCTGTGCCCGTCACCGGGGGGCCCGTGCCGCCCCGCCACTGTTCTCTGGGGGAACGTTCGGCCATGCTCAGGTATCTGCCGTTTCTGCTGGTCCTGGCGCTGATGATCTACGCCTTCATCGACTGCCTGAACACGCCGGAGGAGGAGGTCAGGGGCCTGCCCAAGCTGGCCTGGGTCTTCATCATCCTGCTTTTCGGCGAGATCCTGGTCGGTCCCGTCGCCTGGCTCATCGCGGGCCGCGCCCGCAGGGATCCGGCCGGCGGCGCCACTCCCTCCGAGTGGCACCGCAGCCACCGGACGACATTCGTCGCTCCCGACGACAACCCCGAGTTCCTCAACTCCCTGAAGGCGGAGAACCGCAAGGACGAGGCCCTTCTGAAGGACTGGGAGGCCGACCTGCGGCGCCGCGAGGAGGAACTGAAGCGGCGTGAGGAACAGAGCAGGTCCGACGAAGAGTCGTGAGAGTCCTGACATGGAACTGCGCCTGCTGGTGACCTTCGAGAAGGTCGCGACCGTACTGAGCTTCACCCGGGCCGCGGCCGAGCTGGCGTACGCGCAGTCCAGTGTGACCAGCCAGATCCGCGCCCTGGAGACCTCGCTCGGCACGGAACTCTTCGACCGGCTGGGCAGCAGGATCAGGCTGACCGAGGCGGGCGAGAGACTGCTGCCCTACGCCCGGCAGATCATCGAGCTGACCGACGAGGCGCGGGCCGCGGTCGTCGGCACCGAGGAGCCCTCCGGCACCCTCACCGTCGGCACGATGGAGTCCCTCACCTCGTACCGGCTGCTGCCGCTCCTGGAGTTCTTCCACCACCGTCACCCCCGGGTCCGGCTGTCGCTGCGCACGACCATCGGCGACGAGACCCGCCGGGCGCTGCTCCAGGGCACGTACGACGTCGGCTTCCTGATGGAGGAGGAGACGGAGCACGCGGGTCTGGAGGTCGCCGTGCTGGCGGTGGAGCCACTGGCGCTGGTCGCCGCGACCGGCGATCCGCTCGCCGACACGGCACCGGACACCGCCGATCTCGCGGGCCGGTCGCTGCTCGCCACCGAACCCGGCTGCGCCTACCGGGACTTGTTCGAGCGGGAGCTCAACTCCCGTGTCCCGGAAGGTTCCTCCGTCGACTTCACGGAGTTCGGCACGATCGAGGCGACCAAACGGGCCGCGGCGGCCGGCCTCGGCATCGCGCTGCTGCCGGAGGTGACGGTCGCCGCGGAACTGGCGCGGGGCGAGCTCGTACGACTGCGCTGGGAACCGCCGTTCACGCTTCGGACGCAACTGGCGTGGCGGGCCGGGAAGCGGCTTCCGGCTCATGCGCGGCTGTTCGTGGAGCGGGCACGGCAACTGGTGTCCGAGGAGTCCGGCCGGTCCGAGTGATCCGGGCAAATCGAGAGATCCCGACGGCCCCGGCGGCCCCATCGGTCGCGGTGGTCCCGGCGGCCCTGGGGAGCGTGACCTTCAGGCTGGCTGTCACGATCAGCGGGACGCCGAGGGCCTGGACGAGGCCGATGTGGTGGCCGTACACCGCCCAGTCCATGACCATCGCGACGGCCGGGTAGGTGAAGGCGAGCACGGCGATCTTCGCGGTCGGGAGCTTGGCGTACGCGGCGTACATCAGGACGTACATCAGGCCCGTGTGGACGACTCCGAGCCCGACCAGCCAGCCCCAGTCGGCGCCGGTCCCGCGCATCGCGCCGAAGTCGGCGAAGGGGAGCAGCAGCGGGATGCCGACGAGGACCTGGACGAGCGCGATGAGGTGCGGCCGGACACCGGTGATGCGCTTGGTGACCAGGGTGGACAGCCCGTAGAGGAGCGCGGCGAGGAGGGCCTGCCCGACGCCGGTGAGGTACGTGCCGCCGTTCGCGAAGTCGGCCGGGGTGACGCCCGAGACGAGGACCAGACCGGCGAAGGCCAGCGCGATCCAGCCGGCCTTGGCGGCGGTGAGCCGTTCGCGGAAGAGCAGGGCTCCCAGCAGCACCACGTAGAACGGCTGGGTGTGGTAAACGACGGTGGCGACGGAGATCGAGGTGTTCTCGTACGACTGGAAGAGCAGGACCCAGTTGAAGACGATGAACACCCCGCCGAGCGCGGCGAGTCCGAGCGTGCGCGGGGTGAAGCCGTGGCCCCGGAAGTATCCCCGGGCCAGCGCGTAGCCGCCGAGGGCGAGCGCGCCGAACAGGACGCGGAAGAAGACGACGTTGAAGGGCGAGGCGCCGGACTCGACGACGAAGACGCCGAGGGTGCCGGAGAGCATCATGGCGGCGGTCAGCTGGGCGGCGCCCTTGTTCTCGGCGTTCGCGACTGCGGTGGCGGAGGTCATGCCCCGAAGGTAGGAGCGGGGACCGGTGGCGGGCCACGGGCCAGTGGGGCGTCCTGCCGATGGCCCCATCGGCGCCGCCGATGCGTACCGGCAGGCGTCGCTCTCTGCCGCCCATCGGCGCCGGCGACGCGTTCGGCCCGCGCCCGTCGGTTGCCGGCCCGCCCCCATCCGTGCCACCGATGCCGGACGGCGACGGGCCGGGCTCGGGCCCGTCCCCGACCCGGCGCGACGCTCAGGCGCCGGCCCTAGCGGGGCGGCTCCTCGCGCAGGACGAGGGCGAGGAGGCCCGGGAAGCGGGCGTCGAACTCCGGCCGGCGGAGCCGGTTGACGCGCTTGGGGCCCTCGTCGCGCTGCTCGACGAGACCGGCGCCGCGCAGTACGGCGAAGTGATGGCTGAGAGCCGCCTTGCCGACGGGCACGTCGAAGCTGCCGCAGCTGCGGCTCCACTCCGCGGACCCCGCCAGCTCCCTGACGATCCGGATGCGCACGGGATCGGCGAGGGCGGTGAGGGCGGCCGGCACGGGGACCTCGTCGGGGTGAGTGTGCTCGGGCGCCGCCCGATGACTGGTCCGCTCCGCCACGCCGGCCTCCCTGGTTCCCCTGATCCGCTTGCCGAGTGTTCGATGAAAACCATACACTCACGAGTGTTCGCTTTTCATTGAACAGTCTGCGCGGCGGCCGGTCCGCGCGGGCCGTCGGCTGTCCAGCCGAGTACCAGCCAGGAGTGAGCCATGCGTTCGGTCGAATTCCAGGAGTACGGCGGTCCCGAGGTCCTGCGGGTCGTGGAGGCGAAGGTCCCCGATCCGGGCCCCGGGCAGGTGAGCATCGACGTGGCCTACGCGGGCGTGAACTTCGCCGATCTCAAGGCGAGGTCGGAGGGCTACCGTGTGCCGCGCCTGCCCTTCGTGCCGGGTCTGGAGGTCTCGGGCCGGATCCGGGCGGTCGGCCCGGACGTCACGGGACTGCGGGTCGGCCAGGAGGTCGCGGCGCTGACGGAGGGCGGAGCGTACGCGGACGTCACCGTGGCGGAGGCCGTGACGGTCTTCGCGCTGCCCGACGGCGTCGGTCTGCGCACCGGCGCCACGCTCCCCACCGTCGTGCCCACGGCGTACGCGCTCCTGCACACCGTGGGCCGGCTCCAGCCCGGCGAGACGGTGCTCGTCCAGGGTGCGGCGGGCGGCGTGGGCACGGTGCTCGGCCAGTTGGCGAAGGCGGCCGGGGCAGGCGCGGTGTACGGCGTCGTGTCCGCCGGCCCGAAGGCCGAGTACGCCCTCGCCCACGGCTACGACGAGGTGTTCGTGGGTTCCTTCGAGGACGCGGTCCGCGCCGCGACCGCCGGGCGTGGAGTGGACCTGGCCCTGGACCCGGTGGGCGGCAAGACCCTCCGCGGCAGCCTCGCCTCCCTCGCCCCCTTCGGCCGTCTGGTCTCCTTCGGCAACGCGAGCTCGGCGGAGCCCTGGACGGTGGGCCAGCCGGAGCTCTACCCCACCGGTCTGTCCGTCGCGGGGTTCTCGATCCTCGGTCTGGCCAGGACGGCCCCGGCCGCCCTCCGCGACATCGCCGCGCGCGCGTTCGAGGCGGTGGCCGACGGCACCGTGACCCTGCCGGTGACGGCGGAGTTCGGCCTGGAGGCGGCCGGGGAGGCGCACGCGCTGATGGGGTCGCGGACCAGCACGGGCAAGTTGCTGCTGCGGGTGGCGGATTCGGATCGGTCACGGCCGTGAGTGTCGGACCCCCGGTCTACCGTTCCCCGCCATGACGACTCGCCTCCACGCCACCCGTGCCTCCTACGACACCGTCGCCGACAGCTACGCCGAGCTGCTCAAGGACCAGTTGGGCGGACCGCTGGACCTCGCGATGCTGACGGCGTTCGCGGAGCGGGTGCGGGCCGGCGGGGGCGGGGCCGTGGCCGACCTCGGATGCGGGCCAGGGCGCGTGACGATCCATCTGGAGAAGCTCGGGCTCGACGCGTTCGGGATCGATCTGTCGCCGGGGATGGTGGCGGTGGCCCGCGGGGAGTATCCGCATCTCCGCTTCTCGGTGGGCACGATGACGGACCTCGACCTCGCCGACGGCTCCCTCGCCGGAGCCCTCGTCTGGTACTCCACCGTGCACACGCCGATCGACGAACTCCCCGTGATGTTCGCCGAGTTCCACCGCGTCCTCGCCCCCGGCGGCCATCTGCTCATCGCCTTCAAGGTCGGCGCCGAACGCGTCCGCCTGGAGCACGCGTACGGTCATGACGTCGACCTCGACGTCCACCGCTTCCCGCCCGAGCGGGTCGCCGAACTCCTGCGGAACGCGGGCCTGTTCGAGGTTGCCCGCCTCGTCCGCGAGGCCGCCGACCGGGAGAACACCCCGCAGGCCTTCATCCTGGCCCGCAGGCCGGAGAGCGGCTGACCCACCCCCGCCGCGCCGGGCGAACCCGGCGCAGCAGGAGAGTGCTTCCGCGCGTTGCCCTCGTGTTCCGGTCACACGAGACTGTTGTCCCACACGAGAGTGGGGACATGGAGCGCATCGATCAGGCACAGGCCCGCGCGTGGCTCGCCACCGCCCTGGCGGAGGCCCGCGCGGGGCTCGCCGAGGGCGGTATCCCCATCGGGGCGGCGCTGTACGGCGCGGACGGCACCCTCCTCGGCCGCGGCCACAACCGCCGCGTCCAGGACGGCGACCCCTCGGCGCACGGCGAGACGGCCGCCTTCCGCGCCGCGGGACGGCAGCGCACGTATCGCGGTACGACCATGGTGACCACCCTGTCGCCGTGCTGGTACTGCAGCGGTCTGGTCCGGCAGTTCGGCATCTCACGGGTGATCGTCGGCGAGGCGGCCACCTTCCACGGCGGCCACGACTGGCTCGCCGAGCACGGCGTACAGATCGTGCTGCTCGACGACCCCGAGTGCACGGCACTGATGCGCGACTTCATCAAGAACAACCCGGCTCTCTGGAACGAGGACATCGGTGAATGACCCGAGGGCGGGAGCGCTTCCCGACGAACCGGCCGGTCGCACGAACCCGGCAGGCGGTCCGGTCGGCCCCGAAGAACCGGCCGGTCCCGAAGAACCGGCCGGTCCCGACGATCCGGCCCATCCCGACGATCCGGCCCATCCCGAGGATCCGGCCCGTCCCGAGGACCCGGCCGGTCCTGCTGCGGAGTCGGCGGAGTCGGTGGAGTCGGCCCTTCCCCGGGAAGCCGCCGGGGCCCGCCCCGGCAGGGCGGCCGGCCCGCCCGGTCCCGTCGCCCCCGCGGCATCCCGCATCCCCACCGTCGACCTGGGCCCCTGGCTCTCCGGGGACCCCGCCGCCCGCGCCGCCGTCGCCCGCACCGTCGACGACGCCCTCCGGACCGCCGGCTTCCTGCTCGTCACCGGCCACGGCGTGGACCCGGAGCTGCGCCGCCGCCTGCGGGAGGCCGCCCGCGCCTTCTTCGCGCTGCCCGCCGCGACGAAGCAGCCGTACGCCGCCCGGGTCGGCGGGCGGGGCTGGCTCGGGCCGGGCGCCGAGGCCAACGGCTACGCGGAGGGCACCGAGACCCCGCCGGACCTCAAGGAGTCACTGACGTTCGCGACGAGCGAGCCGTTCGAGGACCCGGAGACCAACGCGGAGTGGTACGCGCCGAACGTCTGGCCCGCCGAGGCCCCGGACCTGCGCGAGCTCTGCGAGGAGTACCTGGCGGCGATGGGCGGCCTGGAGAACCACCTGCTGGAGCTGCTCGGCGAGGCGCTCGGCCTCGAACCGGACTTCTTCACCCAGCACATGGACCACCCGACGTACGGCTTCAACATCAACTGGTATCCGGGCACGGAGGTCGTCGGCGAGCCGCTGCCGGGCCAGTTCCGCATCGGGCCGCACACCGACTTCGGCACCGTCACCATCCTCGACCGGCAGGCCGGCAAGGGCGGGCTCCAGGTGTTCACGGACGAGGATGGCTGGCAGGACGCGCCCTTCGACCCGGCGGCGTTCACGATCAACATCGGTGATCTCATGGCCCGTTGGACCGGCGACCGCTGGCGCTCGGGGCGGCACCGGGTGCTGCCGCCGCCGGCCGACGCGCCCGCCGAGGAGCTGATCTCGCTCGTGTACTTCGGCGAGTGCACACCGGGAACGCGGGTCGAGTCGGTGCCCGCCCCGGTGGGCCGCGTCGCGCACGAACCCGTCGACTCCCATGTCTATCTGCGCCAGAAACTCGATTCGATCACTGTCGGTTGAACGGCGGAACACTTTCGTAAGCGAACGCACACCGAGCGGGCGCCGAGCGGCCTATCCCGAACCAACTGCCCCTTCTTCACCAGTTGTTGATACACCTCACAGCAGCACTTCGGACCGGACCGCTGACCAGGGGGAGATGCGGTGCACACAGAGCTGCACAGTCGGGGGTCGCTGTTCGACGCCGATCCGCCCGGACTCGCGTCACGACTGGTCGGTCTGCGTCCGCACCAGCTCGGCGCCACACCGTACGAACACCCCGCGGAGCCGCCCTTCGTGGTCTTCGCGGGCGGCCGGGGGCAGGGCAAGACCGCCGTGCTCCTCGCCCTGCGCGACGCCTATCGCGGGCACACTCCCATCGCCCTGATCGACGGCGAGGAACGGCAGTTCACCGTGCCGCCCGCCGAACGTCCGGCGCAGTCCTGGTCGCCGGTCGGGCAGGCGCTCACCACGGCCGCGGAGCAGCTCGCCGAACCGGTCAAGGGCGCCGGAAGGATCGCCTTTCCGCGGCTGTCGTCCGGGCTGCTGGCCGTGGCGGCGGCCGGCTGGGGCGACCGCGACGTGCCGCGCGTCCGGCTGGAGGCTGAGCGGATCCTGCTGCTCAACGAGACCGACTCCTGGCTGTCGGGGTTCGCGGGGCGTTGGGTGAGCAAGGTGATCTCCAGGCTCGTCGCGTCGATGAGCGGGACGGGTCCGGTGGTGGAGCCGACCATCGAGGCGGCCCTGGAGGCGTTCACGGAGGGCGTCTCCCCGGCCCACCGCCGGCTCCGCAAGGCCGCCACCTGGTACCGGGACTACCCGAACGCGGACGGCAGCCCCAAGCTCGCGCTGATCCTGCTCTCCCGGCACTTCCGGGCGGGCGGCGACGCCCGCAGACACGCCGAACGCCATCTCGTACGGGCGCTGCTGGCCGACCTCGACGACGCCTACGCGGGGGCCGTGCAGCGCTCGCACCGGCGCGGACGCCCGGTCCTGCTGATCGACAACGTCCAGGAGCCCGCGGGCCTCGGACTCCTGGAGCCGGTCCTGCGCGACCGCGCCGACGGCATCCAGGACCAGGCCGTCTTCTTCGCCGCGCTACGGGGCTACGCGCATCCGGCGCTGCGCAACGCGGGCCGGCTCGCCCTGCCCGAGGCGGCCCGGGAGACCGGCTGGCGGCCCGGCATCTCGCCGTCCTCGCGGGCCCTGCTCGTCTCGCTGCCGCCGCTGTCCCCGACGACGCCCCGCGCGTACGACGAAGGCCGGCCTCCGTGACTCGGGTCACCGGGGCCGGCCTTGAGGTGTCCGGGCGGGTCAGACTCCTGCGTAGGAGTGCTTGCCGCCGACGAAGATGTTGACGCCGTAGTAGTTGAACAGCCAGCAGCCGAAGGCGATCAGGGCGATGTAGGCGGCCTTGCGGCCCTTCCAGCCGGCCGTGGCGCGCGCGTGCAGGTGGCAGGCGTAGGCGACCCAGGTGATGAACGCCCAGGTCTCCTTGGGGTCCCAGCCCCAGTAGCGGCCCCAGGCGTCGCCCGCCCAGATCGCGCCCGCGATGATCGTGAACGTCCACAGCGGGAAGACGGCGGCGTTCACGCGGTAGGAGAACTTGTCGAGCGAGGCCGCGGAGGGCAGCCGCTCCATGACGGAGGTGGCGAAGCTGCCGGGCTGTCCGCCGTTCACCAGCTTGTTCTCGTACGAGTCCTTGAAGAGGTACAGGATCGTGCCGACGGCGCCCACGTAGAAGACGGCGCCGCACAGGATCGCGGTCGAGACGTGGATGTACAGCCAGTACGAGTGCAGCGCGGGAACCAGCTGGTCGCTCGCGGTGTACAGGACCGTGACGGCGAGACCGAGATCGAGGAGGACCGTGGTGATCAGCGGGAGGCCGAGCCAGCGGACGTTCTTCTTCAGCGCGAGCAGGACGAGGAACACCGCGACGGCGACGGTGGAGAAGGTGATGTTGAACTCGTACATGTTGCCCCACGGGGCGCGCCCGACCGACATGGCGCGGGCGAGCACACCGGCCGCCTCGACGGCCCAGGCCAGCACGCTGAGGGACACGGCGATACGCCCGTAGAGGTCGCCCTGCTCGTCCCCGCCGTGCGCGCCGGGCCCGTCGGGTACGTCCCGCGCGCCCGCCGCGGACCGGGTGACGACCTTCGGCCGCTCCAGCACGGCGGTGCCGCCGGCCTTCTGCACGGTGACCTCGGGGGCCGCCGCGGCCGTCTTCGCACCGTTCGCGGTGAGCGCGTTGGCGGTGCGGGCGACCTTGCTGCGGCTGCCGAAGAGCCACTCGGCGATGAAGGCGAAGAAGGCCAGGGTGTAGACGGCCATCGCGGAGTAGATCAGCGTGTTGCTGATGTTGGCGAGGTGTTCGTTGGTCGCGGTGGCCAGATCGGTCACGGCGCCCAGGTCGTGTGCGGTGGCGAGCGTCACTGCTTCTCAGACCCTTCAGCGGCGGGTACGGGGGGTTCGGCGTCGGCGTCGGTGGGTGCCGCGTCTTCGTCGGGCTTGGTGGGTGCCTGTTCGTGCACGAGCGCGGCCAGGTCGCCGAGCTCTTCGGGAAGCTTCGCGGACTCGCTGCGGCCGAGCCCGGCCATCTCGACGACGGTGACACCGTCGGCGCCGGTGGTCGCGCGCACCCAGACCCGGCGGCGCTGGATGAACAGCGACCCGGCGAGTCCGAAGATCGCGGTGAACGCCCCGGCCAGCGCCCAGTCACTGCCGGGCTGCTGGGTGACCTGGAAGTTCGCCCACTCCTTGATGTCCTTGTCGAAGGTGATCGAGCCGGCGCCGTCCGGCAGCGCCATCGTCTCGCCGGGCCGCAGCCGCGCCTTGACGATCGCACCCTTGGCGTCCTTGAACTGCTTCATGTGGGTCGTGTCGAGCTGGTACACGTTCTGCGGGAGGCCCGCGTCGACCCCCAGGCTGCCGTGGAAGCCGCTCAGCGCGAGCACGGGGTAGTCGAGCGCGGGGAACTGGGAGAACATGTCGCCCTTGCCGGCCCCGGCGAAGGTCGGCACGAAGAAGGCGGAGAAGCCGAGCTGTTCGCTCGTCCCCTGCGCGTTCCGGTAGCCGTCCATGACCTTGACGGCGCCCTGCGAGGTGACGTTCGAGTCGAGCGGCAGCAGCGGCACGGCGTCGTGGAAGACGACGTTGCCCTTGCCGTCCCGGACCGTCACGGTGGGCGCGTAGCCGTGGGCGGTGAGATAGACCTTCGTGTCACCGATCACCAGCGGCTCGTTGACCTTGACGAGCGTCTTCCGGTCCTTGCCGTAGGCGCCGACGCTGTAGGTGACGGCCGCCTGGTACGTGCGGGGGGTGCCCTTGTTGGGGCCGGTCCGCTCGTAGGTACCGGTGAACTTCTTCAGATCGAAGCTGAACGGCGTCAGGTCGTCGGTGCTGAAGAGGTTGCCGGACTTGAAGTCGTCGTAGGACAGCAGTGTGTTGGAGAAGCCGTCGCCCTCGACGATCAGCTTGTCGCCCTCGGACTTGAAGAGCTGGCCCCAGGCGAAGGCGACGAGCATCACGATCAGCGCGATGTGGAAGAGCAGGTTGCCGGTCTCGCGCAGATAGCCCTTCTCCGCGGCGACGGCGTCCTTCTCGATGTGCGCCCGGAACCGCTTCTGCTTGAGCACCTGGAGCGCGATCTCGCGGACCTGCTCGGGCTCGGCCCCGGTGCGCCAGGTCGCGTACGCGGGCAGCCGGGTCAGCCGCTTGGGGGCGCCCGGCGGACGGCCGCGGAGCTGTCCGACGAACTGCCAGGTGCGGGGCACGATGCAGCCGATGAGCGAGACGAACAGCAGGATGTAGATCGAGGAGAACCACACCGAGCTGTACACATGGAACAGGCCGAGCCGGTCGTAGACCGGACCGAGCACGCTGTGGGCGTCCTTGAAGTCCTGCACCTTCGCCGCGTCGGTGCCGGACTGCGGGATCAGCGATCCGGGGATGGCGCCGAGCGACAGCAGGAAGAGCAGGATCAGCGCGACCCGCATCGACGTGAGCTGGCGCCAGAACCAGCGGGCCCAGCCGGTCACCTCGCGGGCGGTCCACGCGAGCCACCCCAGGGCGCCGGGTGTCCGCGCGCCGCCGAAGGAGCCGGGCACCGCCGTCTCCACGGGCGCGGTGGACAACTGGGACCCGGCCTCGCCGAGTTCGCCGTCGGCGCTCACCCCGATGTGCCGCTTGGTGCTCACCGGGTCCGGCGCGCCGCCGTCCTCCGGCGTCGCGGCGGACTCGGACGTGTTGCCGGTGTCGGTCGTGCTCATGGATCAGATCCCTACCGTGAAGCCGTCGGACCAGGTCTGCATCTGCTGCACGATGCCGTCCCAGGCGCCGGTGAGCAGGAGCAGGCCGGTCACGATCATCATTCCGCCACCGATCCTCATCACCCAGGTGTAGTGCCGCTTCACCCAGCCGAACGCGCCGAGCGCCTTGCGGAAGGCGACCGCGGCGAGGACGAAGGGCACTCCCAGACCGAGGCAGTAGGCGACGGTCAGTATGGCCCCCCGCCCGGCGCTCGCCTGGTCCATGGAGAGCATGTTGACGGAGGTGAGTGTCGGGCCCAGACACGGCGTCCAGCCGATGCCGAAGAGCGCGCCCAGGACCGGCGCCCCCGCGAGCCCTGTCACCGGCCGCCGGTGGAAGCGGAATTCGCGCTGGGTGAGCCAGGGCATCAGCCCCATGAAGAACACACCGAGCGCGATCATCAGCGCACCGAGGACCTTGCTGAGCATGCCGTTGTACTCGTGCAACGTCGAGCCGAAGTACCCGAACAGCGCCCCGCCGGAGACGAACACGGCGGTGAAGCCGAGCACGAACAGACTGGCCCCCGCGACCATCCGTCCCCGCCTGGCCTCCGCCAGATCCGTGCCGCTGACTCCGGTGACGTACGACAGATAGCCGGGCACGAGCGGCAGGACGCACGGTGAGAAGAACGAGACGAGCCCGC
Source organism: Streptomyces sp. NPDC005784 (assembly GCF_042871525.1). Lineage (NCBI taxonomy): Bacteria > Bacillati > Actinomycetota > Actinomycetes > Kitasatosporales > Streptomycetaceae > Streptomyces > Streptomyces sp. NPDC005784. The sequence continues at coordinate 73,073 of NZ_JBIAIQ010000011.1, read as the reverse complement.
CGAGCACCGCGATCGGCAGCGCGAGCAGCAGGGCGCCGCTGTAGACCGTGGTGTTCATGCCGGTCGGGGCGGCGAGGTCCGTGGAGGCCAGGAGAAGGGACACGCCGGTCACTTCTCCGCGACGATGGGGTCGAGCATCTCGTGCAGCTTGTCTTCGCTGAGCGCCTGCAGCGTGCGGGCCGCGATCTTCCCGTCCCGGTCGATGACGAGCGTGGAGGGGATCGTCTGCGGGTTGAGCGTGCCCTTCTTGAACCGGAGCATCAGCTTGCCCGTCGGGTCGTACAGGCTGGGATACGTGACCTTCTGCTCCGTCTCGAAGGCCTTCGCCAGTGCGGTGCTGGCGTCACGCGTGTTGATGCCGACGAACTGCACGCCCTGCCCGGCGGTCTCCTTGGCGACCTTGACGAAGTTCGGCGTCTCGGCGCGGCACGGAGGACACCAGGAGCCCCACACGTTGAGGACGACGACCTTGCCCTTGTAGTCCGCGATGTCGAGCTGCTTGCCGTCGACGGTCTTGCCGGAGAGGTCCGGGACGGCGTCCCTGGACCCCTTGGCGACGGTGGAGATGCCGTCCTTGCCGGAGACGTAGTTGCTGTTGCCCGCACCGCCGGAGGTGCCGCCGGATCCGCACGCGGACAGGACGAGCGCGGCGATGGCGGCCCCTGCGGTGTACAGGGCGGCGCGGGTGCGGTTCGGGCGCTGGTCTGCGCGGCAGGCGGCACTCATGTGAAAAGTTTCGCATGCCCGTTTCGGGGATCTTCCGCACCCCCCTTGCGGGCGGAAACCCGCATTTCAGGCGGCCTGCCCCCGGAGGAAGGAGTGCCAGCCTCCGTCCGGCTGCTCCGCCACGTCCATCGACTGGAGTTTCGCCAGCACCTCGGGCCGCTGTACGTCCAGCCAGTCCACGAACTGACGGAAGGAGACCATGCGCACGTCGGCGCCCTTCTCCTTCTCCCGGGCGACGTGGGTGAACACGTGCTCGACGGCGTCCATGTAGATGCCGCCGTTCCACTCCTCGAAGTGGTTGCCGATGAAGAAGGGGGCCCGGTTCGTCTCGTATGCCCGCTTGAAACCGGCGACATACGACGCGGACGCCTGGGTGCGCCAGCCCGGGTAGTTGTACGAGGGCGCCCGGGTGGAGGCGACCGACTGGTTGGCGAGGATGTTGTAGTCCATCGAGAGGACCTCGAAGCGGTGCCCGGGGAAGGGCATCGCCTGCAGCGGCAGGTCCCAGAGCCCCTCCTTCTTCTGCGGCCAGCGCTGGACACCGCCGGGCGAGGAGGCGTCGTAACGCCAACCGAGCTCCCTGGCGGCGGGCAGCAGGTTGTTCTGGCCGAGCAGGCAAGGGGTGCGGGCGCCGATGAGTTCCTTCTCGTAGTCGAAGGGCAGCGGGGGCAGATCGGTCCAGCCCGAGTTGGTGCGCCACTCGGTGACGAAGGACTTGGCCTGTTCGATCTCGCTGTGCCACTGCCGGGGCGTCCAGTTGCCGACCGAGCCGGAGCCGCCGCAGAAGTGGCCGTTGAAGTGGGTGCCGATCTCGTGGCCGTCGAGCCAGGCCTGACGGACCAGCTTCAGCGTGGAACGGACGTGCTCGTCGCTGAGATAACCGATGTCCGAGGCGCCGCGGGGGTTGTTCGGCGGGTCGTACGCGCGCTTCTTCGACTCGGGCAGCAGATACAGCCCGGAGAGGAAGAACGTCATGTGGGCGTCGTTCGCCTTGGCGAGCTGGAGGAAGCGGTCGAAGAGACCGGTGCCGACCTCTCCGGCGCCGTCCCAGGAGAAGACCACGAACTGCGGCGGGGTCTCGCCGGGTTCCAGCGGCACGGGGGCCTGGGGCTGGCGCGGCTGCTTGCCGGTGTAGGCGGTGGAGCCGTCGCCGATGAGACGCACGGCCGGCTTCTTCGGGGCGCCGGGCCGGCCGGTGCCGGCCGTGGCGGAAGGGTCAGGATGCCGCTCGGCTCCCTTGCCCGAGGTGGTGCCGCACGCGGCGAGTCCGAGCGCGGTCGCCGCACCCGCACCGAGGCCGATCATTCCCCTTCGGCTGACGTCGCGCATACGGTCCTCTTTTCATCGCACCCTCTCAGCTGACTCTCAGCTTGTATCCCATGAGAGGGCGCGATGAAGTCGCGGGTTCCGTTTAACGCGCGCAGATTTATGTGATTTTACGAAGATGCGCCCATTTGGCCCGGCTCTCCGCTTTTGACCGTCAGGCCCCGAAAGCCTTGCTCTTGCCCTTCACCGGCTTGGCGCCCGCGAGGAGATGAGCCGGAACCAGATCACGGGCGGGCTCGGTGTAGCCCACGGACACGATCTTGTCGCCGCGGTAGGTGAAGGTGGTCAAAGACGCCAGCGTGCACTGACGTTTGCGCGGATCGTGCCAGAGCCGCCGCTTCTCCACATAGCTGCGGACGATCCAGATCGGCAGCTGATGACTCACCAGCACCGCCTCATGGCCCCGCGCGGCATCCTTGGCGGCGTCCAGCGCCCCCATCATCCGGACGACCTGGTCGACGTACGGCTCGCCCCAGGACGGCTTGAAGGGGTTGACGAGGTGCTTCCAGTTCTCCGGCCGCCGCAGCGCGCCGTCCCCGACACCGAAGGTCTTGCCCTGGAAGACGTTGTCGGCCTCGATGAGCCGCCCGTCGGTCGCCAGGTCGAGCCCGTGGGCCTTCGCGATCGGCGTGGCCGTCTCCTGCGCCCGCTCCAGCGGCGAGGCCACGACATGCGTGACATCGCGCGAGGTGAGGTGCTCGGCCACCCGGTCGGCCATCTGCCGTCCGAGCTCGGAGAGGTGGTACCCGGGCAGCCGCCCGTAGAGCACCCCGCCCGGGTTGGCGACCTCGCCGTGCCGCATCAGGTGGACGACGGTGATGTCGTCGCCGGTGCTGCCGCTGTCGCCGTTCGTACCGATGGTCTCGCTCATGCCGTGGCCTCCGCCGCTGCCCGAGCCGCCGCCGGAAGGGCGTCGGCGATCCGCTGAACCGCCTGGTCGTCATGGGCCGTCGAAACGAACCACGACTCGAACGAGGACGGCGGCAGATACACGCCCTGCGCCAGCATCGAGTGGAAGAACGCGGTGTAGCGGAAGGACTCCTGCGCCTTCGCGCCCTCGTAGTCGCGCACCTCGCGTCCCGTGAAGAAGACGGAGAACATGTTGGAGGCGCTCTGCAGACGGTGGGTCACGCCCTCCTTGGTGAGCGCCTCGGTCACCAGCGTCCGGATCCGCTCCGACACCGCGTCGACCTTGCCGTACGCGGCCTCGTCGAGCAGCCGCAGCTGCGCGAGCCCGGCGGCGGTGGCGACGGGATTGCCCGAGAGCGTGCCCGCCTGGTACACCGGCCCGGCCGGCGCGAGATGCGCCATGACGTCCTCACGGCCACCGAACGCGGCGGCCGGGAAGCCGCCGCCCATCACCTTGCCGAAGGTCATCAGGTCGGGACGTACGCCGTCGATCCCGTACCAGCCGGCCCTGCTGGTGCGGAAGCCGGTCATGACCTCGTCGGAGACGAAGAGGGCGCCGTTCTTCGCGCAGGCGTCCTTGAGGCCCTGGTTGAAGCCGGGCGCGGGAGGAACCACACCCATGTTTCCGGGCGAGGCCTCGGTGATCACACAGGCGATCTCACCGGGGTGCGCGTGGAAGGCGGCCTGCACGGCTTCGAGATCGTTGTAGGGCAGGACGATGGTGTCGGCGGCCTGGGCACCGGTGACACCGGGCGTGTCGGGCAGCGCGAAGGTGGCCAGCCCGCTGCCCGCCGCGGCGAGCAGCGAGTCGACGTGCCCGTGGTAGCAGCCGGCGAACTTGATCACCTTCGACCGCCGGGTGAACCCGCGGGCCAGCCGGATGGCCGACATGGTCGCCTCGGTGCCGCTGGAGACGAGCCGGACCTGCTCGACGGGCTCGACGCGGGCGACGATCTCCTCGGCGAGGGCGACCTCTCCCTCACCGGGTGTGCCGAAGGACGTACCGCGCGAGACGGCCTCCTGAACGGCGGCGATGACCTCGGGGTGGGAGTGCCCGAGGATCATCGGACCCCAGGAACAGACGAGGTCGACATACTCACGGCCGTCGGCGTCGGTCAGATACGGACCGGTACCGGACACCATGAACCGGGGCGTACCGCCCACGGCGCGGAAGGCGCGCACCGGAGAATTCACGCCACCTGGCGTGACGGCCGTCGCACGGTCGAACAGCGACTGCGAGGCTGGGGCTGCATAGGGATAAGGCAGTTCGGTCATGACCTGCGACGTCTCCGACTCCGGGGGGCTAGTGACCTCCTCAGGGTAGGCCAGGGGCCCAGGGGAGCCGTGAGGGGAAGAACGGGAGACTGTGAACGGATGAACCCGGCCCGACGTACGGCTCCACAGAGGAATGATCCCGGCCATCGCGGAGCCAGTGTGACGGAGCCCGGTACGACAAACGGGTTCCTTCCCCCGGCCATCTGCGAAACTGGGCTACGAACGGACAGCTCACATGAACGACGGTGTTCAGGGGCCGCGAAGATCCCGCGGACAGGTGTTTCGGCGTACGTTTCGGCGTGCGACCGTGGGGGAGGTCACTGTCACGATGATCGGGTTGCGTGGCGGGGGTCTCGCGACTTAGAAAAGCAGTCGGGTGGAGATATGCATCGCGGTGGCGGACTGGGCGAGGGGACCGATGACCTCAACCCTCGGCGTGCCCGGCGGGGGAAGCACCGGCGCGAGGCGGAGGAAGCCGCCGGAGCCAGAGCGGGACAGGCACAGGGATCGCAGGGTGAGCCCGAGCGGATCGAGCGACTGCGAGCGGAGAGCGGGAATGGTGGCCGGGTGGGGGTGACGTACAAATATTTCGGCGCGCCGGACGGCGCGACGGCGGCCCGGGTCCCGATCTCGATGCGCCCCGAGGAACTCGGCGGCGACGAGCTCGGCATGAACGGCATGTTCACCAAGATCAAGCCGGAGACGATGGCCGCGATGGTCCTCACCGGCATAGAAGGCGTCCCCCTGCACAAGGTGCCGCCGCTCGAACTGGTCGTTCTGCACCCCGACTACGCCGTGGTCAAGCTCCCGATGACCGTCGTCGACCCGCTGCGCGGCATAGGCGAGGAGGCCGTCGGCGCGGCCGCTTTCATCTGGTCCACCGTCCCGGACCGGGGCGGCCCACGGGACGCCTTCAACGTCTACCAGCTGCTGCACGAGTGGCAGGACTTCTCACACCGGCTGCATGAGGCGGGGCATCAGCCTTATTGCTTGGTCTGGCCGTGAGCCTGGTTGCACGGAAAAGGGCGAGGTCTTCGGACCTCGCCCTTTTCCGTGCCGAGAGGGGCCATCAGGCGGCCGGGGCGCTTTGAAGGGCCCATCGGTTTCACCGGGGCACCGATGTGCCCCGGGCGGCGTGCGGATCTCCGTTCGCCGGCGGCCTCGACCGTCAGCCGTCGCCGTGCTGCGTGGCCGTCTTCGAGTAGTTGTCGTGCCAGGCGGCCTTGGCGCCCGAGTCACCGATCCGGTAGACGTCCACCACGGCGCCGACCGCGACGGCGAGGGAAACGATCACGACCGCGCCCCGAGCCAGTGCCGAGGACGACCAGGAGCCACCCGCCGTGCCGTCCGCGGCGGGCGCCGAGCTGCGGGCCGTCCACCAGATGACGGCCGAGATCACGAAGAGGCCGAGAGCCCACGGCAGCAGGCCGTCGCCGAGTTCGGCGTGCTTGCGCACCAGCGGGTCGCTGCCGACGTGCTGTTCCAGCCACTCCCCCGCGTGGGTGGACACCGGCACCGTCGCCAGCGTCACGAGCGCGAGGACGGGCAGCAGCAGGCCGAGCCGCCGGGCCGCGCCGGGCCACACCGCGCACACTATGAGCGCCAGGGCGCTCAGAGGCACCAGCACGATGACGAAGTGCACGAACAAGATGTGTGCGGGCAGTCCGTTGACAACAGTGAGACTCATGGGGGCTTTCTCCACGGGGAGTTGGGGGGTTGGCCGGACCGTAGGCGCGCGGACTGGATCTCCAGCCGCCACGAAGAACGTCGGCACCCTTTCACAGGGACTTCTCAGTTGCCTCTGAGCCTCATCGGCACCCGATCTCCGCGTACGTGCTGTCCTGCGCGCCGGCGGTCGCCCGGAGCTCGAAGACACCGCCCGCGTTGACGACGCCACTGCGTACGGGCTCGTGCGTGCCGCGCTCGACCTGGGCGGACTCGCCGGCCAGGACGACGACGCCGCCTGCGACCTGGGCGTTCTCTCGGGTTCGCCCAGTCACCTGGTAGCCGGGAACCCCGACAGGAGTTTCTAGAGCCCGCCCGCCACCCGCAGTACCGCACCCGTCGTGTACGAGGCGTCGTCCGACAGGAGCCAGGCCACCGCGCCGGAGATCTCCTCCGGTCGGCCCGCGCGGCCCATCGGGATGCCCGCGGCCACCCGGGCCGGGCGCTGCGGGTCCTCGTGGAAGTCGGTCCAGACCGTGCCCGGGGCGACGCAGTTCACCCGGATGCCGTCGGCCGCCACCTCCTTGGACAGGCCGATGGTCAGGGCGTCGACAGCCGCCTTCGCGGCGGCGTAGTGGACGTACTGGCCCGGACTGCCGAGGGTCGCCGCCGCGGACGAGACATTGACGATCGCGCCCCCGCCGGCCGCGGTCATGTCCCGTACGGCGCGGCGCGCGCAGAGCAGATAGCCGAGGACGTTGACCGCGAGGGCGTCCCGCATGCCGTCCGGGTCGGCTTCGGCCAGCGGCCCGTTGGGTCCGCTGACGCCGGCGTTGTTCACCAGTGCGGTGACGCGGCCGAGTTCGGCGGCCGCCGCGTCGAAGAGCCCGTCGACCGCGGCGGGGTCGGAGGTGTCCACGGCCACCGGCAGGCAGCGCCGGCCCGCGTCCGCGACGGCGTCCGCCACCTTCTCGGCCGCCGCGCGATCGGACCGGTAGCCGATGACGACGTCATGGCCCTCCAGCGCCAGCCGTCGGCAGACGGCGGCACCGATACCGCGGCTGCCGCCGGTCACCACCGTGACCTTCCGTCCGTTTCGCATGATCGCCTCTCTTGTCCACGCAAACGATCAGTGTGCCAGGGGACGGCCGGGGACCAGGGGCGGCCGGTCGGAGTGGGGGCCGCGGTGGTGGATGACGGGCGCCCGGCGGCCGACCGCCAAGTCAGCAGGCAGCCCTTCGGCCGACCGCCAAGTCAGCGGGCAGCCCGAGGTGGCGGCTGCACTCGCGTTCGGCTCCCGTCTCCCGCGTCCGCGGACACCCTGAGTCGCCGGAAGACATGACTCGCTCATGAATCGCCCATGGCTCTCCAAAGGACAAGAGCCGCCGGGACACCGGGATCTGACGCCGGGCGGCACCCCCCTCCGCTCATCCGGGCGAAGCAGACGTGTCGCCGCCGATCGGGTCATGCGTGGGGCTCCGCACAGGGCCGCCGACCACCTGTCAGGCACGGTGAATCAGCAGGTCAGAAAGGTCGGTCCGCCCGTGGACGGCCGTCAGGGAGGCCGACGGGCGGGGCCTCGGTGGTAGGCCGGGTGAGCTTCCCGGGTGGTGCGCTTCGCTCTTCGGATTGACGGTGGATCACGTCGGGCCGGGTTTTTGTCTGCTGACAAGAGGTCAGCTGCCTGGTCCTGACGGAAGGACTCCGCCAATGCGATCTGCCCGCATGCTCCTGGCTGCCGCGACGGCCACCGCCGCTCTCGCGATCGCCGCCCCCGGCGCGTACGCCGTCTCGGCCGGCGACTGGGGCCACGACGACTCCTCTTCCTCCTCTTCCTCTTCGTCCTCCTCTTCCTCCAGCAAGGAGCACGAGGACTCCGGATACGGCAAGGAGCAGAAGGACTCCGGGTACGGCAAGGAGCACGAAGACTCCGGATACGGCAAGGAGCACGGCAAGGACAGCGACCACGACAAGGGCTCCTGGAGCCACGAGAAGCCGGAAGGCGGCGTGCACACCGGCGGCGGTGCGCTGATGTCCGTCAAGACGGACGACTCGTCCAAGGGCGACAAGAAGTACGACCCGGAGACCTACAAGGACAAGGGTTCCTCCAGCTCCGACAGCAGCAGCGGTTCCTGGGACTCCGGGCAGGACAAGGGCTCATGGGACTCGAGCAGCAAGCAGGACAAGGGCTCATGGGACTCGAGCAGCAAGCAGGACAAGGGCTCGTGGGACTCGAGCAGCAAGGAGGAGGACAAGCCGCACGGCGGCATGCACACCGGTGGCGGCGGTCTCGCCACGTCGTCGGGCATCACGGCCGGCGGAGTCGGGGTCCTGGGCCTCGCAGCCGCAGGCGTGTACATGCTGCGCCGTAGAAGCGCGCAGGGCGGTGTGGCCTGACCATGCCTGACGACATAGCGATAGCGGTCCGGGCCGCCACCCACTCACCCCCTGGCGGCCCGGCCGGTCTCCCCCTCCCACCCCGGCCCGATCCCCCTCTCCCGCACCGGCCCGCTCTTCGTCTCCCGACCCCCACTCCAGTCGCCGACCCGCCTCCTGTTGCTCCTGCTCGTCCCGCCTTGGCTTCTCCTGCTTCTGCCTCTCCTGCTTCTGCTTCTGCTTCTCCTGCTTCTGCCTCTACCGCTGCTTTTGCTGCTCTTGCTGGTCCCGCTGTTTCCGCCCAGTCCGCTCTGCTGCCCCGACCCGATGAGGTGGTGCCCGATGGCAGCCCGGTTGTCTTCTCCTGCCGAGACCCCGTACACGTCGCCCGAGCGGAACTTCCGGCGTCGTGTGACGTGGGTCGTGTGGTGCGCCGGTGTCGCGGTCCTGCTGGCCACGAACCTGCTCCACCGCCACGACGAACCGTCCGGGCCCTCCCCCACTTCCCGTGCCGCCGCGGCCCCCGCGCCCTCGCACCCGGCCGCACCCTCGCACCCGGCTACGTCCTCCGCCTCGCCCTCGAACGATCGCCCGGCCGGGAAGCATCTCCCGCGGTCCGCGCCGACCCGGCTGCTCATCCCGAAGATCTCGGTGGACGCGCCCTTCACCGACCTCGCCATCGACGACACGGGCAAACTCCAGCCCCCGCCGGCGGGCGACACGAACCTGGTCGGCTGGTACGCCAAGGGCGTCTCCCCCGGTGAGACGGGTGCGGCGATCATCGCCGGGCACGTCGACACGACGACCTCCGCCGCCGTGTTCGCCGGTCTCGGCGACCTGGAGAAGGGCGACAAGTTCAGCGTCGAGCGGTCCGACGGCAGGACGGCGTCCTTCGTCGTCGACAGCGCGGAGACCTTCGCGAAGGACGACTTCCCCGACAACCGGGTGTACGCCGACACACCCGACGCCGAGGTCCGCCTCATCACGTGCGCCGGCACCTACGACCGCACCGTCAGGGACTACACCGACAACCTGGTGGTCTTCGCCCACCTCGTCTGACCGGACGAGCACGGGGCACCGGCAGGGCGTTCATCTGCCGGCCGAGGGGGCTAGGGCCGGGCCGCTCACAGGCTCCCGAGGTCGATCCAGAAACGGTCCTCACCCCGCGAACGGCCGTCGGGGACACCGCCGTTGGCCAGGATCACGCGACGGGAGCTCTCGTTGTCGGCGGCGCAGGTCAGCAGCACGCTGTCGAGTCCGAGGCGGCGGCATTCGCCGAGGCCCGCCGCGAGCATCCGCGTGGCGTGCCCCTGACGGCGCCACGGGTTGACCACGTGGTAGCCGACATGGCCGCCGACCTCGGCCAATTCCGGGGTGAGGCCGTGCCGGACGACGAGGCCGCCGAGGTAGTGCGCGCCGGAGACGTACCAGAACAGGGTGGACGGGACGCCCCAGCGGGTCCGCACACCGCGCCGCTGCTCGACGAAGGCCGCGAAGTCGTCGGCTGCGGGGCCGAGCCACTCCGTGCTCCTGCCCTCGGCCACGCAGTCGGCCCGCTCACCGGCCAGATACGAGTCCCGCACGGCCGTCGTGGGCTGGATGAGGCGGGGTGGCGTCATGAGTTCGGTCATGCGCCCGAGTCTCCAACCGCCCAGGCCGTGACACCTCCCCTTTTTTCCCCGACGCCCGCTCCCCCTCCGCCCGCGCCCCCCTCCGCCCGCGCCCTCTCCGCCTGCTCCCTCGGCGCCCTCGCCCGCTCCCTCTCGCCGTCCGGTCCCCATCACCCGCTCCCCACGCTTACTCTCCGACGCCCGCGCCCGTCCTCCTCCGCAGCCGCCCCGCCCCTCCCCTCACGCCTCGAAGCGGTAGCCCATGCCGGGCTCGGTGATCAGATGGCGGGGGTGGGACGGGTCCGCCTCCAGCTTCCGTCTGAGCTGGGCCATGTACACCCGCAGGTAATTGGTCCGGTTGCCGACCGAGACACCCCACACCTCCTGGAGGAGCCGGCGCTGGGTGATGAGCCGGCCCGGATTGCAGACCAGGATCTCCAGCAGTTGCCACTCGGTGGGCGTGAGACGGATGTCGCGCCCGGCGCGGGTCGCCTTCTTGGCGGCCAGGTCGACGGTGAACTGGTCGGTGGTGACCAGGACGGTCTCGGGGGCGAGCGCCGGTGTCTCGGTGCGGCGGACGGCGGCCCGCAGCCGGGCCAGCAGTTCGTCCATGCTGAACGGCTTGGTGATGTAGTCGTCGGCGCCCGCGTCGAGCGCGGCTACCTTCTCGTCGAAGGCCCGGCGCGCCGACAGCACCAGGATCGGTACGCGGGTCCAGCCGCGCAGGGCCCTGATGACGTCCGTGCCGTCCATGTCGGGCAGCCCGAGGTCCAGGAGGACCACGTCGGGTCGGCGCGCGGCGGCGATCCGCAGCGCGGTGGTGCCGTCGGGGGCGGCGTCGACCCCGTATCCGCGCGCCTGCATGTTGATCAGGAGCGCCCGCACGAGCCGGCGGTCGTCCTCCACCACGAGCACCCGGGTCATCGGTGTGGCCTTTCCTGTCGCGGGGAGGGGGTCGAGCGGTGCCCCTTCCTGATCACGGGCGGGGGCGGGGGCGGGGGCGGGGGCGGGGGCGGGGGCGGGGTGAGGAACGGTGACGGCTGACGACAGTGACGTGCGAACCTGTCTCACCAGTCGGGGAGTTGGCGATTCCGGGCGACTTTCGGTCGCCAACTCCCGCGTGGCGTACGTACATCCGTCAGTTCTTCGCCACAAGTTCCTTGAGTGCGATGTTGAGTTCGAGGACGTTGACGCGGGGTTCGCCGATGAAGCCGAGGGTGCGGCCGTCGGTGTGCTCGTCGACCAGCTTCTGCACCTGGGCGACGGGCAGGCCGTTCTTCTCCGCGACCCGGTGCACCTGGATGTCCGCGTAGTCCGGGGAGATGTCCGGGTCCAGGCCCGAGCCGGAGGAGGTGACCGCCTCGGCCGGCACGCCGGAGGGCTTGACCGTGTAGCCGTTCACCGAGTTGTCCTTGATGACGGCCTTCTTGGCGGCGGTCACCCAGTCGATGAGGTCCTTGTTGTCACCGGAACGGTTGGTGGCGCCGGACAGGATCAGGTTGTACTGGGTGTTGACGCTGTTGGTCCCGAGGCCGTTCTGCGGGCGGCCCTGGAACCACTTCAGGTCGGGCTCCGGGGTCTGCTGGCCCTTCTTCGGCGGCAGGTTGTAGGCCTGCCCGATGAGCGAGGAGCCGACCACCTTGCCGTCCGCCCTGATCTCCGAGCCGTTCGCCCTGCCGGGGAAGATCCCTTGGGCGATACCGGTGACGGCGAGCGGATACAGCACACCGCACACGACGGTCAGGACGAGCAGGGCACGCAGGCCGGCCCAGAGCAACCGGCCTGTGTTGGTTACCGAGTTGTTCATGAGGATCAGCACGCTTTCGAGGAGTTACAGCCCGGGGACGAGGGAGATGAGCAGGTCGATGATCTTGATGCCGATGAAGGGTGCCACCAGGCCGCCGAGGCCGTAGATCCCGAGGTTGCGCCGCAGCAACTTGTCGGCGCTGACCGGGCGGTACCGCACACCGCGCAGGGCGAGGGGCACCAGCGCGATGATGATCAGCGCGTTGAAGATGACGGCGGAGAGGATCGCGGAGTCGGGCGAGGACAGGTGCATGACGTTGAGCTTGTCCAGGCCCGGATAGACCGCGGCGAACAGCGCGGGGATGATCGCGAAGTACTTGGCGACGTCGTTGGCGATGGAGAACGTCGTCAACGCGCCCCGGGTGATCAGCAGTTGCTTGCCGATCTCGACGATCTCGATCAGCTTGGTGGGGTTGGAGTCCAGGTCCACCATGTTCCCGGCCTCCTTGGCGGCCGAGGTTCCGGTGTTCATGGCCACGCCCACGTCGGCCTGCGCCAGCGCCGGGGCGTCGTTGGTCCCGTCGCCCGTCATCGCGACGAGCTTGCCGCCCGCCTGCTCCCGCTTGATGAGCGCCATCTTGTCCTCGGGGGTCGCCTCCGCGAGGAAGTCGTCGACGCCCGCCTCCTCGGCGATCGCCTTCGCGGTCAGCGGGTTGTCACCCGTGATCATGATGGTCTTGATGCCCATCCGGCGCAGTTCGTCGAACCGCTCACGCATGCCGTCCTTGACGACGTCCTTGAGGTGGATGACCCCCAGGACCCGGGCGCCCCTGCCGTCGTGGACGGCCACCAGCAGCGGGGTGCCGCCCGACTCGGAGATGCGGTTGGCCAGGGTGTCTGCGTCCGTCGAGACGGTGCCGCCCTGTTCCTTGACCCAGGTGATGACCGAACCGGCCGCGCCCTTGCGGATCCTGCGGCCGTCGATGTCCACGCCGGACATCCGGGTCTGGGCGGTGAAGGTGGTCCATTCGGCGCCCGCGAGTTCGCCCTGGTGGCGCTCGCGCAGCCCGTACTTCTCCTTCGCCAGGACCACGATGGAACGGCCCTCGGGTGTCTCGTCGGCCAGCGAGGACAGCTGGGCGGCGTCGGCGACCTCGGCCTCGGTCGTCCCCGTCACCGGCACGAACTCCGACGCCTGCCGGTTGCCGAGGGTGATGGTGCCGGTCTTGTCCAGCAGCAGCGTCGACACATCGCCCGCCGCCTCGACCGCACGGCCCGACATCGCCAGGACGTTGCGCTGGACCAGGCGGTCCATGCCCGCGATGCCGATCGCGGAGAGCAGCGCGCCGATGGTGGTCGGGATCAGACAGACCAGGAGGGCCACCAGGACGACCATCGTCAGGTGCGTGCCCGCGTAGTTCGCGAACGGCGGCAGGGTGGCCACCGCGAGCAGGAACACGATCGTCAGGGACGCGAGAAGGATGTTCAGCGCGATCTCGTTGGGCGTCTTCTGCCGGGCCGCGCCCTCGACCAGGGCGATCATCCGGTCGATGAACGTCTCCCCCGGCTTCGTCGTGATCTTGATGACGACACGGTCGGAGAGGACCTTCGTGCCTCCGGTGACCGCGGACCGGTCGCCGCCGGACTCCCGGATGACCGGGGCCGACTCGCCGGTGATGGCCGACTCGTCGACCGAGGCGACACCCTCGACGACGTCACCGTCGCCGGGGATGATGTCGCCCGCCTCACAGACCACCAGGTCACCCACGCGCAGCTCGGTGCCCGGCACCTGCTCCTCGGAGCGGCCGTCCACCGAGAGGCGGCGCGCGACCGTGTCGGTCTTGGCCTTCCTGAGGGTGTCCGCCTGGGCCTTGCCGCGTCCCTCGGCCACCGCCTCCGCCAGGTTGGCGAAGACGACGGTGAGCCACAGCCAGGCGCTGATCGCCCAGCCGAACCAGTCGCCCGGGTCCTTGAAGGAGAACACCGTCGTCAGCACCGAGCCGACGAGGACGACGAACATCACGGGCGACTTGACCATCACCCGCGGGTCGAGCTTGCGGAACGCGTCCGGCAGCGACCTGAGAAGCTGCTTGGCGTCGAACAGGCCCGCGCCGACCTTTCCTTCGTCCTTGTGGCCGGTGGGCACATCGCTGTGCGGCGCCCGGGTCGGGGTGGCTGTGGACATCGCGTCCTCTTGGTTCTCTGTACGTGTGGTCATGACGCCAGCCCCTCGGCCAGCGGGCCCAGGGCGAGGGCCGGGAAGTAGGTCAGGCCGGTGATGATCAGGATCGCGCCGACCAGCAGCCCGGTGAACAGGGGTTTCTCGGTGCGCAGGGTGCCTGCGGTCGCCGGGACCGGCTGCTGCCGGGCGAGCGAACCGGCCAGCGCGAGGACGAACACCATCGGCAGGAAGCGGCCGAGCAGCATGACCAGCCCGATGGTGGTGTTGAACCACTGGGTGTCGGCGTTCAGACCGGCGAAGGCCGAGCCGTTGTTGTTGGCGCCCGAGGTGTAGGCGTAGAGGATCTCGGAGAATCCGTGCGCCCCGGAGTTGGTCATCGAGTGGCCCGGGGTGGGCAGCGCCATCGCCGCGGCGGTGAAGACGAGCACCAGCGCCGGGGTGATGAGGATGTAGCAGGCCGCGAACTTGATCTCGCGGGTGCCGATCTTCTTGCCCAGGTACTCCGGGGTGCGGCCGACCATCAGACCGGCGATGAACACCGCGATGATCGCCATGATCAGCATGCCGTAGAGGCCGGATCCGGTACCACCTGGCGCGATCTCGCCGAGCTGCATGCCCAGCATCGTGATGCCGCCGCCGAGTCCGGTGAACGAGGAGTGGAAGGAGTCCACCGCACCCGTCGAGGTCAGCGTGGTCGCCACGGCGAAGATCGACGAGGCGCCGACCCCGAAGCGGGTCTCCTTGCCCTCCATCGCCCCGCCCGCGATGTCGAACGCGGGACCGTGGTGGTGGAACTCGGTCGCCATCATCAGCGCGGTGAAACCGATCCAGATGGTGACCATCGTGGCGAGGATCGCGTAGCCCTGGCGGACCGAGCCGACCATGACACCGAAGGTGCGGGTCAGCGCGAACGGGATGACCAGCAGCAGGAAGATCTCGAACAGGTTCGAGAACGGTGTCGGGTTCTCGAAGGGATGCGCGGAGTTGGCGTTGAAGTAACCGCCACCGTTCGTGCCCACCTCCTTGATCGCCTCCTGCGAGGCCACCGCGCCACCGTTCCACTGCTGCGAGCCGCCGAAGAACTGGCCGACCGAGTGGATACCGGCAAAGTTCTGGATCGCACCACAGGCCACCAGGACGACCGCGGCGACCACGGACAGCGGCAGCAGGATGCGGACCGTGCCACGCACCAGGTCGGACCAGAAGTTGCCGAGTTCACCGGTGCGTGAGCGCGCGAAGCCGCGGACGAGAGCCACGGCCACCGCGATGCCGACGGCCGCGGAGACGAAGTTCTGCACGGCCAGACCGGCGGTCTGCACGACGTGGCCCATGGCCTGCTCGCCGTAGTACGACTGCCAGTTGGTGTTCGTCACGAACGACGCGGCGGTGTTGAACGCCTGGTCCGGGTCGATCGCCGCGAAGCCCAGCGAGCCGGGCAGGTGACCCTGGACGCGCTGGAGGACGTAGAGGAAGAGGACGCTGACGGCGGAGAAGGCCAGGACACCACGCAGGTACGCGGGCCAGCGCATCTCCGTGTCGGGGTTGGCGCCGATGGCCTTGTAGATCCACTTCTCGACGCGCAGGTGCTTGTCGGAGGAGTAGACCCGGGCCATGTAGTCGCCGAGGGGACGGTAGGCGAGTGCCAGTGCCGCTATGAGGGCCAGCAACTGGAGCACGCCGGCGAGAACGGGACTCATATCGCCCGCTGCGACAGCAGTTGATGTCACAGTCAGAACCTCTCCGGGAAGACAAGGGCGAGGACGAGATAGCCCAGCAGGGCGACGGCCACGACCAGGCCGACGATGTTCTCGGCGGTCACAGCTTCGTCACCCCCTTGGCGACGAGGGCCACCAGCGCGAACACCGCGATCGTGGTGACGACGAAGGCCACGTCGGCCATCGGAGCTCCTAGAAGAGGTTCGGATTTGAACTGACTGTTAGAGCAAAACGCCTCACCGGCCGGATCCGGCCACCGTTGACGCCTCCCATACGGGGCACAGCGCGCCTTTGACGCATCCCTTACGAGTCGGGGCAGCCGGAGCCGGAGGCGCGCGTCAGGTCAGCGGGTCGGGACAGCGCGTCAGGACAGCCGGAACCGCAGGCGGCAGATCACCGCGTCCGTGTCCCGGCGCACCGCGTGCGCGACCGGGCGGCACCGGGGGTTGCGGTCAGGACGGACATGGGGCGGGTGCTCCTCGACTCGGGGCGAAACACCTCACGGGGCCTTCGCCGAAGGAGCCGAACACGCGGGGAGGCGGTGTGCGGCTGCGCCCAGGTTGTTTCCCGCCCCGGCCCCGCTCGAGCACCCCTTGCGGGATCTTCGCGCCGATCTCTCCCTCCTTGACGCAACGTTGACGCCACGGCTCATCAAAGACCCGTCAAGGCAGACCGCTTCCGGCCCTGCGGTTCACTACCGTCGGACATATGGAACGCCGCAACGACCCGTGCGCAGCGGCCGAGGTACCCCCACCGGCCGAGGAGGTCGCGCACGACCTTCTCTGGGCCCGGGACCTGGTCAGCTCGCTGCGCTGCGCGGGCGCGCTCCTCGCCCTCCTCGTACTGATCGACGGGGCGGCCGGCACCCTCACCGACCTGCGCGCCCTGCTGTGGTTCACGCTCGCGGCGCTGCTCTTCCTGGTCCTGTGCCCCACCCGGATCGCCGCGGGCGAGGGCTGGCTGACCGCGCGCGGGCCGCTCGGCACCCGGCGGGTACGGACCGACCGTCTGGTGTCCGTGCGCTGCCTGGACGGCGTCGGACAGCGGCTCGTGCTGCGCGACACCCTCGGCGCACGGCTGGAGATCGACCCGCGCGTCCTGGTCGCCAGCCCGGCGCTGTGGCACCGCCTGGACGAGGACGCCCGGGTCTCCGCGCTGCGCGGCTCCCTCGTCTGCGGGGAGACGGCGCTGCGCCGCGTCTCGGAGCGGATCGACCGTGAGACGGCGCTGACGGTGTTCAAGGTGTCGGGGCTGGACTGAGTGTCGGAGCCGCCCGCCCCTCCTCCTCGGGCTTAGCCTCCGCCCGTGCTCAAGGTGACGGAGATCCTCAAACGCCTGGTGATCGGCCGGGCGATGCGCAGCGAGGAACTGACCGAGACGCTGCTGCCCAAACGGCTGGCCCTGCCGATCTTCGCCTCCGACCCGCTGTCGTCCGTGGCGTACGCGACGCAGGAGATCCTGCTCGTCCTCACCCTCGGCGGACTGGCGTATCTGCACTTCACGCCGTGGATCGCGGGCGCGGTGGTGGCACTGATGGCCATCGTGGTGCTGTCGTACCGGCAGGTGGTGCACGCCTATCCGAGCGGCGGCGGCTCCTTCGAGGTGGCGTCGACGAACCTGGGCCCCTCGACCGGTCTCGTCGTCGCCGCCTCGCTCCTGGTCGACTACGTCATGACGGTCGCCGTCTCGGTCGCCTCCGGCGTCGACAACATCATCTCGGCGATCCCCGGACTCGCCCACGAACGCGTCCCGATGGCGCTCGTCTTCGTGGCCCTCCTCGCGGCCGTCAACCTGCGCGGGGTGCGCGAGTCGGGACGGGCCTTCGCCGCGCCGACGTACCTGTTCATCGGCGGTGTGCTGGTCATGGTGGTCACCGGCATGATCCGGTACGCCCTCGGGGACGCACCGGTCGCCGAGAGCGCCGCCTACGGCGTCACGCCGGACCCCGCCGACGCGCACCTGACGGGCCTGGCCCTGGTGATGCTGGTGCTGCGCGCGTTCTCCTCCGGCTGTACGGCGCTGACCGGCGTTGAGGCGATCTCCAACGGCGTACCGGCGTTCCGCAAGCCCAAGTCTCGCAACGCGGCCACCACGCTGGCGGCGATGGGCAGTCTCGCGATCGTCATGTTCGTCGGCGTCACCACGCTGGCGCTGGTCTCGAAAGTGCACATCACCGACGACGCGTGCCGGCTCACCGGGCTGAGCGGCGACTGCGCCTCCTACACACAGCGCACGGTCATCGCACAGGTCGCGGCGGCCGTGTTCGGCGGGGAGCACAGCTTCGGCTTCTACTTCATCCAGGCGGCGACGGCTCTCGTCCTGGTCCTGGCCGCGAACACGGCCTTCAACGGCTTCCCCTCACTGTCCTCGATCCTCGCCCAACACCGCTATCTGCCACGCCAGTTGCACAACCGGGGCGACCGACTGGCCTTCTCCAACGGCATCCTGGCCCTCGCGATCGTCGCGGGCCTGCTGCTGTGGGGCTACAAGGCCAACGTCACCAGCCTCATCCACCTCTACATCCTCGGCGTGTTCACCGCTTTCACGCTCTCCCAGCTCGGCATGGTGCGGCACTGGAACCGTGCACTGCGCGGCGAACCCGACGTGACCGTGCGCCGGCGTCACCAGACAGCGCGCACGATCAACGCGGTGGGCGCGGTCGTCACCGGACTCGTCCTCCTCATCGTCCTGACCACCAAGTTCACCCAGGGCGCGTGGCTGGCCGTCCTCGCGGCGGCCGTGCTGTGGGTGACGATGCGCGCGATCAGGCGCCATTACGACACGACGGCGGCGGAGCTGGCGGTGACCGACCCCCGCGATGAACTCGTACCGCCCAGCCGGGTGTTCGCGATCGTGCTCGTGTCCACGCTGCACAAGCCGACGCTGCGGGCCCTCGCCTACGCGCACGCCACCCGCCCCGACCGGTTGGAGGCACTGACGGTCTCCGTCGACCCGGACGAGACGACCGATCTGCGCAGGCGCTGGGAGGAGTACGGCATCGACGTACCGCTGAAGATCGTCGACTCCCCCTACCGCGAGATCACGAAGCCGGTCGTCGGCTACGTCCGCGCGGTGCGCCGCGACAGCCCGCGCGACATCGTCGCCGTCTTCGTCCCCGAGTACGTCGTCGGCCACTGGTGGGAGAACCTCCTCCACAACCAGTCCGCCCTGTGGCTCAAGAGCCGGCTGCTCTTCACCCCGGGCGTGATGGTGACGAGCGTGCCCTGGCAGCTCTCCTCCTCGGCCCACGCCGACCGGCCGGCGGCCCGGGCGGCGGGGTCCGTCCGCCGGGGAGAGCCACCGCCGGTGCCTCCGCGGCCGCGGAGCCGGTAGCCGCGGGCCCGGTCGAAGGCATAGGCGTCCATCACCCCGGCCGGGACCCACGACAGCGCCCGGACACCGCCGGGACATTGACACTGCCTTGACGGGCCCTGGCCCGATAGGGTGAAAGAGGTGTGCCGGGAAGTCTGGTCGGCGGGGAGTCACACGGACTCCTCGGGGAACCCCGAGGGTTTCCCCGAATGACCAGGGGGACGGCATGCGCAGTGTGGGAACAGTCTTGGCTCTGGTCGTACTCGCCACCCTGGTGGCGACGTTCGCCCGCCGGTGGCGCATCCCCGCTCCCTCCCTGCTCGTCGTCGCGGGCCTCGCCGTCGCCCTGCTGCCCGGCACCCCGCAGATCGAGATCAATCCCGGGATCATCGGGCTCGTCGTCCTGCCGCCGCTGCTGTACGCGAGCGCCGAGGAACTCTCCTGGCGGGAACTGCGCGCGGTATGGAAGCCGGTCGGAGTCCTGTCCACGGGGCTGGTGCTGGCCTCGGCGGCGGCGGTGGCCTGGGTGGCCTCCCTCGTCACACCGCTGTCGTGGCCGACGGCCTTCGTGCTGGGCGCGGTCCTCGCCAGCACCGACCCGGTGGCGGTCACCGCCCTCGGCAGACGGCTCGCGCTGCCGCCCAAGGTGCAGGTCCTCGTCCAGGCGGAGAGCCTCTTCAACGACGCCACGTCGCTGGTGCTCTTCCGGGTGGCGGTGAGCATCGCGGTGGCGGCCGCCGCCACGGGCCCGGGCGCCGCGGGCGGGGAGTTCCTGCTGCTCGCGGGCGGTGGCACGGTCATCGGCGCGGCCGTCGCCGCCGTCGTCGCGCTGATCCGGCGGCGTACCGAGGACCCCGTCCTGGAGACCGTGATCGCCCTGGTCACCCCGTACGCGGCGTACGTCCTGGCCGAGGGCGCGCACACCTCGGGCGTCACCTCGGTCGTGGTCGCCGGAGTCGTCCTCGGCGGCCGCGGCGACCGCCTCACCAACGCGCGCATCCGCCTCCAGCTGCACGCCGTCTACGGCACGGTGGTCTTCCTCCTGGAGAGCGTCGTCTTCAGCCTCATCGGACTCGCCCTGCCGGCCCAGGTGCGGGCGCTGTCCGACACCGACCGGGCCTGGCCGCTGTACGCGCTCGCGGTGGCGGGCACCCTCGTCGCCGTACGGCTGCTGTGGCTGGTGCCGCTGTCGGCGGTGGTGCAGCGCGAGGGCGGCACCGGCCGCATGAACTGGCGGGTCCCGCTGGTGCTCACCTGGGCGGGCACCCGGGGTGTGGTCCCGCTGGCGGCGGCCCTGTCGGTACCTGAGTCGCTCGCCGGACGTCCGCTGATCCTGGTGCTGACCACCTCTGTCGTGGTCGTCACGCTCGTCGTCCAGGGCTTCAGCCTCGCCTCCGTCGTCCGGCGTTCGGGCATCGCCCTGGAACCCGCGCACACGGAACGCGAGGAAGCCTCGGCGCGCTGCCGGCTGGCCAACGCCGGACTGGGCCGGCTGGACGAACTGTCGGAACTGGAGGCCGTTCCCGACGTCGTCCTCGACCGGCTGCGCCGGGGCCTGACGGCCCGTCTCGACGACGCCCGCGACCGCCTCGCCGAACCCGACGACGGCAACGGCGCCACCACCGGCACCGAGTCCGCCGACGTCGTCTACCGGCAGTTGCGCCGCGACCTGATCGCCGTCGAGGGCGCCGAACTCCAGACCCTGTACGACGAACACCGCATCAGCGACACCACCCGCAGGCGGTTGCGGCGGTCCCTGGACCTGGAGGAGGCCAGGCTGACCGACGCCTGAACCGGAGCCCACGACTCCGCCTCTTGGCGCTCCCGTGATGCGCGACCAGCCGGTCTTAACGCAAGCTTGACGCCTGGGGCCCCTGGACGCGTGGGCCCGGGGATCACTCTCTGCATACGCTGATGGGCGCCGTCTCCTCGATGGCCGGAACCGTTCGAAGAGCCGTACGTCAGGAGAGTCACCGATGGCCAGCACCGAGCCCGCCCCGCCGAGCCGATTGCGGGCGTGGATGCTGGAAGGCCTGTCCGACATGGGCAAGACCAAGGGCCGCCGGCTGCCCGGCCCGGCGGCGCCCGCGCCCGTGCACAAGGGGCAGCGCTGGTGGCGCGTCATGTGCCTGACCGGTGTCGACTACTTCTCCACCCTCGGCTACCAGCCGGGCATCGCCGCCCTCGCGGCCGGACTGCTGTCCCCCGTGGCGACCGTCGTGCTCGTCATCGTCACCCTCGCGGGCGCACTGCCCGTCTACCGCCGCGTCGCCGAGGAGAGCCCGCACGGCGAGGGCTCCATCGCGATGCTGGAACGCCTGCTCTCCTTCTGGAAGGGCAAGCTGTTCGTCCTCACCCTGCTGGGCTTCGCCGCCACCGACTTCCTGATCACCATCACCCTCTCGGCGGCCGACGCCTCCACCCACCTGGTGGAGAACCCCCATCTGAACGACGCGCTGCACGACAAGCAGATGGTGATCACCCTGTTCCTGGTGGCCCTGCTGGGCGCGGTCTTCCTCAAGGGCTTCCTGGAGGCGATCGGCGTCGCGGTGGTGCTGGTGGGCATCTACCTCGCCCTCAACGTCGTGGTCGCCGTCTCGGGACTCTGGGAGGTGATCACCCACGAGCACCTCGTCACGGACTGGACCACCGCGCTGACCGCCGAACACGGGAACGTCCTGGCCATGATCGGGGTGTCCCTGCTGGTCTTCCCGAAACTCGCGCTCGGCCTGTCCGGCTTCGAGACCGGAGTCGCGGTCATGCCGCACGTCGAGGGCGAGGCCAGCGACACCGAGGAGAAGCCGACCGGGCGGATCCGCGGCGCGAAGAAGCTGCTGACCACCGCCGCCGTGATCATGAGCGTCTTCCTGATCGTCACCAGCTTCATCACCACCGTGCTGATCCCGCCGAAGGAGTTCCAGCCGGGCGGCCAGGCCAACGGCCGCGCCCTCGCCTATCTGGCCCACGAGTACCTCGGCAACGCCTTCGGCACGGTCTACGACGTCTCCACGATCGCCATCCTGTGGTTCGCCGGCGCCTCCGCCATGGCCGGGCTCCTCAACCTCATGCCGCGCTATCTCCCGCGCTACGGCATGGCCCCGCACTGGGCCCGCGCCGTCCGCCCCATGGTGATCGTCTTCACCCTGATCGCGTTCCTGGTCACCTGGATCTTCGACGCCGACGTCGACGCGCAGGGCGGCGCGTACGCGACCGGTGTCCTCGTCCTGATCAGCTCCGCCGCCATCGCCGTCACCATCGCCGCCCACAAGGCCGGCCAGAAACACTGGACCATCGGCTTCGCCGTCATCTCGGCCGTCTTCCTCTACACGACCGTCGTCAACGTCATCGAACGCCCCGACGGTGTGAAGATCGGCGCCTGCTTCATCGCCGGCATCATCCTCGTCTCCCTGCTCTCCCGGCTCGCCCGCGCCTTCGAGCTACGGGTGACCAGCATGACCATGGACGACATGGCCGAGCGGTTCGTACGGGACATCGCGAGCCGACGGATCCGGTTCATCGCCAACGAGCCCGACAAGCGCGACGTCGCCGAGTACCGCGAGAAGATCGAGCAGATCCGCGCCGACCACGACCTCCCGGCCCAGGAGGACTTCGTCTTCTTGGAGGTCACCGTGGGCGACCCCTCGGAGTTCGAGTCGGTGATGACCGTACGCGGCGAAGTGCTGCACGGCCGCTACCGCGTCCTCACCCTGGAGTCCGCCTCCATCCCCAACGCCCTCGCCGCCCTGCTGCTGTACGTCCGCGACACCACGGACCGCATCCCTCACATCTACTTCGAGTGGACCGAGGGCAACCCCTTCACCAACTTCCTGCGCTTCTTCCTCTTCGGTCAGGGCGAGGTCGCCCCGGTCACCCGGGAAGTCCTGCGCGAGGCCGAACCCGACCGCGCACGACGGCCGCGGGTGCACGTCGGCTGACCGATCCTCGACCACCCTGGCCCGACCCCGGCCCGACCCCTGCCCGACCCCGGCTCGACCCCGGCTCGACCCCGGCGGCCGGAGACCCGGGACCTTTCCGGGCACGTCCGACACACCGGAAAGGGGTGAGAGGCCGGTAAGAAGGCCGGTCACGGACCCGCTCACCAGGTCGCATGCCGCCAACGGCTTGGCAGACTGGTCGGGTGCCCCAGAATGTACTGCTCGCCGAGGACGACCGCGCCATCCGCCATGCCCTGGAAAGGGCACTGACACTGGAGGGCTACCAGGTGACGGCCGTGGCCGACGGGGTGGAAGCGCTGGCCCAGGCCCACCGCACCCCACCGGACGTCCTCGTCCTCGACGTCATGATGCCCGGCATCGACGGCCTCCAGGTGTGCCGCGTCCTGCGCGCCGAGGGCGACCGCACCCCGATCCTGATGCTCACCGCGCTCGTCGAGACCGCCGACCGTATCGCCGGCCTCGACGCGGGCGCCGACGACTACGTGGTCAAGCCGTTCGACGTCGAGGAGGTCTTCGCCCGGCTCCGCGCCCTGCTGCGCCGCACCGGGAACGGCGCCTTCGACGACGTACCGACGACCGCGCCCCGGGAACCCCAGACGTCCAGCGCGCAGATCTCCGCGGCCGGGCTGCGCATGGACATCCAGGCGCGCCGGGCCTGGCGCGGACAGCGCGAGCTGGAGCTGACCCGGACCGAGTTCGAGCTCCTCGAACTGCTCGTCCGCAACGCGGGCATCGTCCTCGACCACTCCACCATCTACGACCGGATCTGGGGCTACGACTTCGGCCCCGGCTCCAAGAACCTCGCCGTGTACGTGGGCTATCTGCGGCGCAAGCTCGACGAGCCCGGCGGACCGGCGCTGATCCACACCGTGCGGGGCGTGGGGTACGTCCTGAGGGAGGACTGAGTGCAACGACGGCTGCGGCAGGTGTCGTCCCTGCGGACCACCTTCACCGTCTCCTTCGCGGCCGTCGCCGCCGCCGTCACGGTCCTGGTCGGGTTCCTGAGCTACGACGCCGCCGCCCGGCTGGTACGGGTCGACCAGCAGACGGTCTTCGCCGAAGTGGTGCAGGACCTGCGCGACCAGGTGCGTGAGCACGCGCTGCACACGAACGACTTCGCGTCCTCCGACCCCGACCACGACGGCCCCCTCGACGACATCATCCGGCCGAGCCGCACCGACGTTCAGGTGCTCGGGCCCAAGGGCGCGATCGTCGACCCGGGCGTTCCGCCCCTGCCCGTGGACAGCCACGACCGGGCAATCGCCGACGACGGCACGGCGGGCAGGCTGGAGCAGCACAAGGACGTCAACGTGGCCGGCGACCGCTACCGGCTGGCGACCGTCGCGCTCGGCAGCGGACGGGGCGCGGTGCAGGTCGCCCAGCAGTTCAGCGACACGGAGGATCTGCTCCGGGAGCTCCAGCAGCGGACCGTGCTGCTCGTCGGGGCCGTCGTGATCGCCGCCGGGCTCTTCGGCTGGTGGCTGGCCCGGCGCATCACCCGACGCCTGGTGCGGCTCGCCGGGGCCGCCGAGGACGTGGCGCGCACGGGTCGTCTCGGCATCCAGGTGCCGGTCACCGGGTACGACGAAGTGGCCCGGCTCGGCCGGTCCTTCGACCGGATGCTCGGCCGCCTCGCCCAGTCCGAGGAGGACCAGCGCCGCCTGGTCCAGGACGCCGGACACGAACTCCGTACGCCGCTGACCTCCCTGCGTACGAACATCTCCATGCTCCGCCGGATCGACGAACTGCCGCCCGACGCCCGTGAGGAGATCGTCGCCGACCTGGCCCTGGAGTCCCGGGAACTGACCGACCTGGTCAACGAACTGGTCGCCCTCGCGGCCGGCCAGTCGGACACCGAGCCCGTGCGGCCACTCGACCTCGCCGACCTCGCCGAGGACGTCGCGATCGTCGCGCGCCGCCGAACCGGCCGGGACGTCACCGTCCGGGCCACCGGCGACACCGAGGTCGACGGCCGCCCGAGCGCCCTCCAGCGCGCGGTCTCCAACCTCGTGGAGAACGCCACCAAGTTCGACCGCGGCGGAACGGCTCCGATCGAGGTCGTGGTGACGGGCCCCGCCCCGCAGTCCGGCGGCGGGCACTCCGCTGACTCCGGCGTCGCCGCGAGCTCGGGCGGCCATCGCGGGCCGGTCCGCGTCGAGGTGCTCGACCGAGGCCCCGGCATCGGCGACGACGACCTCGTGCGCGTCTTCGACCGCTTCTACCGCGCCGCCGACGCCCGCAGCCTCCCCGGTTCGGGCCTCGGCCTCTCGATCGTCCGCGAGGTCTCCACAGCCCACGGAGGCACCCCGTTCGCCTACCCGAGGAAGGGCGGCGGCACGGTGATCGGCTTCACGGTGGAGAGCTAGACCGGGCAGAACATCCAGCCCCTCGGCCCACCCTTCGACCGCGGGGCCAATATTCAGCCCCTCCGGCGTTTGAGGAGCGGGTCCGGGGCGGAGCCCCAGGTACGGGCAGGGCAGGGGCGGAGGGGCGAAAACCGCTTCACCCTCCACCCCCCACCCCCTGCACCCACTACACCCGCAGCGCCGCGAGCCGCTCCTCGAACGGGACCACGTTGAAACCGTCCCCCCGCCCGGACACGCCCTGGGCAGGGACAGCCGCCTCCGGCTCCTCCTGGGCCGAAGTCGAGGCCACAGCCGGGACCGCAGCCGAAGTCGAGGCCGATGCGCTGGACGACGAGGGGCCGGTCAGGGCGGTCATCAGGGCCGCGAGTTCGCCCGCCGCCCGCTCGATCCGCTCGGCGAGCCCCTCCGCCCCCCAGTCCTCCGACGCCGCGTACACCCCGGTCGGCACGATCACCGCCCGCAGATACGCGAACAGCGGCCGCAGCGCGTGTTCGAGGACGAGCGAGTGCCGCCCGGTCCCCCCGGTCGCCGCGATCAGCACCGGCTTGCCCGCCAGCGCGTCCTTGTCGAGCACGTCGAAGAAGGACTTGAACAGGCCGCTGTAGGACGCGGAGAACACCGGCGTCACGACGATCAGCCCGTCCGCGGAGGTCACGTCGTCGATCGCGGCGGACAGCGCCCGCCCGGGGAAGCCGTTGGTGAAGTTGTGGGCGATCTCGACGGCGAGGTCGCGCAGTTCGACGACCCGCAGGTCCACCGCGCCGGGCGCCCGGCCGGCGGTCGCGGCCGCCAGCCGGTCGGCCAGCAGCCGCGTGGACGACGGAACGCTCAGCCCCGCCGAGACGACGACGAGCTTCATACGGCGGTCACCTCCTCCTTGGCGGCGGCCACCCGGGCCGCATGGGTCGGCGCGTCCGGCACCTCGGCCGGCCGCCCCTTGGCGAACTCCTCGCGCAGCACCGGCACGACCTGCTCGCCGAGGAGGTCGAGCTGCTCCAGGACGGTCTTGAGCGGCAGCCCGGCGTGGTCCATCAGGAACAGCTGGCGCTGGTAGTCACCGGCGTACTCGCGGAACGCCAGCGTCTTCTCGATGACCTGCTGCGGCGAGCCGACGGTCAGCGGGGTCTGCTCGGTGAAGTCCTCCAGCGACGGCCCGTGCCCGTAGACCGGCGCGTTGTCGAAGTACGGCCGGAACTCCCGCACTGCGTCCTGCGAGTTGGGCCGCATGAAGACCTGGCCGCCGAGGCCGACGATCGCCTGCTCGGCCGTGCCGTGCCCGTAGTGCGCGTACCGCTCGCGGTAGAGCTCGACCATCTTCTTGGTGTGGTCGGCGGGCCAGAAGATGTTGTTGTGGAAGAAGCCGTCGCCGTAGTACGCGGCTTGCTCGGCGATCTCCGGCGAGCGGATGGAGCCATGCCAGACGAACGGCGCGACACCGTCCAGCGGGCGGGGCGTCGCCGTGAACGACTGCAGCGGCGTACGGAACTTGCCCTCCCACGTCACCACGTCCTCGCGCCAAAGCCGGTGCAGCAGCGCGTAGTTCTCGACGGCGAGGTTGACGCCCTGCCGGATGTCCTGCCCGAACCACGGGTAGACGGGCCCGGTGTTGCCGCGGCCCATCATCAGGTCGACCCGGCCGTCCGCGAGATGCTGGAGCATCGCGAAGTCCTCGGCGATCTTCACCGGGTCGTTGGTGGTGATCAGGGTCGTGGACGTGGACAGCACGAGCTTCTCGGTGCGCGCCGCGATGTAGCCGAGCATGGTGGTCGGGGACGACGGCACGAACGGCGGGTTGTGGTGCTCGCCGGTCGCGAAGACGTCGAGGCCGACCTCCTCGGCCTTCAGCGCGATGGCGACCATGGCCTTGATGCGCTCGTGCTCGCTCGGCTCCCGGCCCGTGGTCGGGTCCGGAGTCACATCGCCGACGCTGAAGATCCCGAACTGCATGGTCGCTCACCCTCCAAGTTGTTGCTTGTTCAACTACACCCTCGAACCACCATCCCGCCCCAGGTATTCCGCTACCCCTTGACCGCACCCCACTCCATGCCCGACATTTGTCTGCGTGACACAGACACTGCACGACACACAGGAAGCATCGCACCCTCCCGCCCGCACCCGCTGGGCGATCCTCGGCGTCGTCCTGGCCGCCGACGTCCTTGACCTCCTCGACGGCACCATCACGAACATCGCCGCCCCGACCATCAGCCACGACCTCGGCGGCGGCACCGCCCTCATCCAGTGGCTCGGCGCGTCCTACGCCCTCGCGCTCGGCGTCCTGCTCGTCCTCGGCGGACGGCTCGGCGACAAGTACGGCCGCCGCCGGCTCTTCCTGACCGGCCTCGCCGGCTTCACCGCCGCCTCCGTCGCCTGCGGCCTCGCCCCGACACCGGGAACCCTCGTCGCCGCCCGCCTCGCCCAGGGCGCCTCCGGCGCGCTCGTCATCCCGCAGGGCTTCGGCATCCTCGGCGCGACCTGGCCCCGGGACCAGATCGGCAAGGCGTACAGCCTGTTCGGACCGGTGATGGGCCTGTCCGCCGTCGGCGGCCCGATCCTCGCCGGACTCCTCATCGACGCCGACATCGCCGGCCTCGGCTGGCGCCCGATGTTCCTCATCAACATCGCCCTCGGCGGCGCCGCGCTCCTCGCCGCCGCCCGCCTGCTCCCCCGCGACACCGGCGACCGTACGACCACCGTCGACATCCCCGGTTCCGCCCTCCTCGGCGCCACCATGCTCGCCCTGCTCACCGGCCTCATCGAGGGCTCGGCCCACGGCTGGAGCGTGCTCCCCGTCCTCCTCCTGCTCGCCGGCGTCGCCCTCTTCGCGGCGTTCTGCCACCGCCAGCGCACCGCGCCCAACCCCCTGATCCGGCCCTCCCTCCTGCACAACCGCGGCTTCACCTCGGGACTGGTCATCGGCGTCGTCTTCTTCGCCGCGGTCGCCGGCCTCCTCTACGTCGTCTCCCTCTTCCTCCAGCAGGGCCTCGGCCGCTCCCCCGCGGCTGCCGCGCTCGCCCTGATGCCCCTGTCCGCGGGCATCGTCATCGCCTCGATCGCCTGCTACCGCCTGATCGCCCGCCTGGGCCGCCGCCTCGTCCTCATCGGCTTCCTCGTCACGCTCGCCGGAACGGCCCACCTCCTGACCCTGGTCGCCGTCTCCGGCACGGACACCGGAAGCTGGGCCCTGGTCCCCCCGCTGCTCGTCATCGGCCTCGGCATGGGCGCCTGCTTCGGCTCGCTCTACGACGTCACCATCGGCGACATCGCACCCGAGGAGGCCGGCAGCGCGGGCGGCTCACTGGGCGCGGTCCAGCAGCTCGCCAACGCGATCGGAGCAGCCGCCGTCACCACCGTCTACTTCCGCACCGACGGCGGCGAGACCCACGCCACCACCGTGAGCCTCGCCGTCGTGGCCGCCATCACCCTCCTGTGCTGCCCCCTCGTACGCCTGCTGCCACTCAAGGCACCGGAGCAGCACCACTAGGGCCGTTGGGACCGCGGGGACTCTGGGGACTGCTGGGGTCACTGGGACTGCTGTGGCTGCTGGGACCGCTGAAGCGGCTGAAGCCGCGGGGACCACCAAGGCATCCGGGGCCGCTGGGGCCACCGGGCCTGCCAGAGCCGCCCGGGCCGCCAGAGCCACCTTGTCCTTGCACCACCTGGGCCAGCCGGGCCACCCGGGCCACCCCGACCCCGTCTTTCGACCCTCGCCGCCTGCACGACCGCCCTCGCCACCGCCCTGCCGGGCCGCTAGAGCCGCGGGGACCACCAATGCATCCGGGACGCTGGAGCCACCGGGCCTGCCAGAGAGCCGCGCGGGCCGCCAGAGCCACCTTGTGCCCTTGCACCACCTGGGCCACCCGGGCCACCCGGCCCAGCCAGGCCACCCAGGCCGCTGAAGCCGCTGGGACCACCAAAGCATCCGGGGCCGCTGGGGCCGCCAGGCCTGCCAGAGCCGCCAAAGCCACCCGAGCCACGCGGACCGCAAGAGCCACCTTGTCCCCTTGCACCACCTGCACCACCTGCACCACCTGGGCCAGCCGGGCCAGCCCCGGCCACTAGGGAACGAGGACCAGCCGGCCCCGCAGTCCGCCCTGCGCAAGCCGCGCGTGCGCCTTGACGGCCTCGTCGAGCGCGTACGTCTCGGCGACCCGGGTCGTCAGCGCCCCCGCGTCGACGAGCGCCACCAGCTCCGCGAGCCGCGCCCCGTCGGCGGCGACCTCAACCGCGCCGGTCCGCACCCCGCGCACGGACGCCGGATGGGCTCCCGGAATGACCCCCATGAAGGCGCCCCCGTCCCGCACCCACTCCAGCGCGTCCGCGCCCAGGATCGCCGCGTCCAGCACCGCGTCCACGCTCCCCGGAGCCACCCCGTCCGACACGAACCGGTCCGCCCCCAGGGACCGTACGAGCTCCTCGTCGCCCTCCCTGGCCAGCGCGGTCACGTGCACGCCGAGCCGGGCGGCGAGCTGCACGGCGTACCCGCCGACCGCCCCCGCGGCCCCGGTGACCAGCAGACTCCGCCCCGGCTCCAGGGCCAGCCCGTCCAGGGCCTGGGCGGCTGCCAGGGCGTTCAGCGGCAGGCTCGCCGCATGCACCGCGTCGAGCGAGCGGGGCGCCCCGGCCACCGCCTCGGCGTCGACCACCACGTGATCGGCGTGTGTACCGAGAGGCTTGACCGGCCCGTACGCCAGCGCCACCACCTCGTCGCCCACGTTCCACCCCGAGGTTGCCCCGGCCGCGTCCACGACCCCGGCCACGTCCCAGCCGAGCCCCAGCCGCTGACCCGCGCCCCCGAAGACGCCCGCCCGCACTCCGGCGTCCACGGGATTGACCCCCGCGGCCGCCACCTTGATCCGCACCTGCCGGGCCCCCGGCTCCGGCACGGCGACCTCGACGATCTCGACAACTTCCGGGCCGCCGAACTCCGTCACCACCGCAGCACGCATAGCAGCTCACCCCATCAGTAGGTCGTTCACGGGTCTCTTTTCCGCTGCAACAACCCTAGGAAGAGTTACTATCCATTGGTAAGTAGGCACCTGAAGGTGCGTACGTCACCCGGAGGTGCGTCATGGCGACCACGACGGCGGCCGAGCGGCGCCAGCAGGCCCGCGTCGAGTACGACGCGTTCCTCAAGAACTGCCCCACCAACCAGCTCCTGGACCGCATCAGCGACAAGTGGGTCAGCCTGATCGTGAGCGCGCTCGCCGGCGCGGGCGGCCCGATGCGGTACAGCGGCCTCGGCCGCAAGATCGCCGGTGTCAGCCCCAAAATGCTGACGCAGACCCTGCGTTCACTGGAGCGCGACGGCATCGTCTCCCGCACGGTCACCCCGTCCGTGCCGGTCCGCGTCGACTACGAACTCACGCCGCTGGGAACGAACTTGAGCTGCCTGCTCACCGCCGTCAAGGACTGGGCCGAGTACCACATCGAGGAGGTCGCCGAAGCCCGCGAGCGTTACGACGCCTCGTCCGAGCCCTCCTGAACGTCCCCGGACCGCAGGCGCGCGATCTGCTCGGCGCTGAAGTCGACCGTGCGCCGCATGTGCCCGATGATCAGGGCGACCTCGGCGTCGTCGAGCCCGTCGAACAGGCCGTACCAACCGCCGCCCAGCCGCTCCCACATCCGCCCGAACTCGGCGATCTTCTCGGGCACGGTCGCCACCAGGACGCGCCGCCGGTCGACCACATCGCGCTCCCGCACGACATAGCCGGCCTTCTCCAGCCGATCCACCAGCCGCGTGGCCGACCCGGTCGTCAGCCCCGTCATCTCGGCGATCCGCCCGGTGGTCACCGGCCCCGCCTCCAGGCTGAGCAGGTTCACACACTGCACATCCGTCGGATGCAGCCCGACGTGGTCGGCGAGGGCCTGGTTGAACAGCGCGTACGAGGCCATGTACCGCCGCGACACGACCGCCAGCTCCCCGAGCAGCCGCTCCCGCGCTTCCCCAGCCGTGGCCATACGGCCCCCTTCCACCAGCCCAGCCAAATCGTACGCCGCACGCCCCGAACCCCTCGACCGGCGCCGCGCCCCACCAGCGTTCTTGCGCCCCTCCGCCCCTCCCCTTCCCACCCCTGGGGCTCCGCCCCAGACCCCGCTCCTGAAACGCCGGAGGGGCTGGATCTCGCACCCGCAAGGGGTACGCACGGAAGGGGACGTGCCGGTACATCAAATGCCCGCAGGCCGGACGGATCAGCGCCCACGCGCACCTCGAAACGCTGCTGAGATCCGTTCGGATGCGGGCGGATGTACCGGCGCGGCCCCGACCCACCCACCGGCCGGACCGCGTCCTGACACAGTGACCGCATGTTGATCGCCCGCTCCGCTCTCCTGTTCGTCCTGGCCGCACTCCTGGAGATCGGCGGCGCCTGGCTCGTCTGGCAAGGCGTGCGCGAGCACCGAGGTGCCCTCTGGATCGGAGCAGGCGTGATGGCCCTCGGCGTGTACGGCTTCGTGGCCACCCTCCAGCCGGACGCCGCGTTCGGCCGCGTCCTCGCCGCGTACGGCGGAGTCTTCGTGGCCGGCTCCCTCGCCTGGGGCGTCGTCGCGGACGGCTACCGCCCCGACCGCTGGGACATCACCGGCGCCCTGATCTGCCTGGCCGGAGCGGCCGT
Organism: Streptomyces sp. NPDC005784; assembly: GCF_042871525.1. Lineage (NCBI taxonomy): Bacteria > Bacillati > Actinomycetota > Actinomycetes > Kitasatosporales > Streptomycetaceae > Streptomyces > Streptomyces sp. NPDC005784. The sequence continues at coordinate 41,298 of NZ_JBIAIQ010000011.1, read as the reverse complement.
GATCATGTACGCCCCCCGAGGCGGCAGCTGACCCACCACCGGCGACGCACCGCCGACCACACCACCGCCCGGACACCCCCACCCTCGCCCCCGGCCGAAGGCCATCCACCGCCCGGACACCGCCGTCCCCCGCCGACCTGTCCCGCCTATCCTTGCCGGAGACATCGCAGCCACCGCCGCCACACCGCCAAGGAGCAGCCGTATGACCCCCGCCGCCGCGTCCCGTATCGCCGTCATCACCGGTGCAAGCAGCGGAATCGGCGCCGCGACGGCCCGCCAGCTCGCCGCCGAGGGCTACCGCGTCGTCCTCACCGCCCGCCGCAAGGACCGCATCGAGGCACTGGCGGAGGAGATCACCGCGGCGGGCGGCCAGGCGACCGCGTACGCCCTGGACGTCACGGACCGCACGGCGGTCGACGAGTTCGCGACGGCGTTCAAGACGATCGGCGTGCTGGTCAACAACGCCGGCGGCGCGCTCGGCGCCGACCCCATCGCGACGGGCGACCCGGCCCAGTGGCGCCAGATGTACGAGACGAACGTCATCGGCACCCTGAACGTCACCCAGGCCCTCCTCCCAGCGCTGACGGCCAGCGGCGACGGCACGGTCGTCGTGCTCACCTCCACGGCGGGCCACAGCACGTACGAGGGCGGCGGTGGCTACGTCGCCGCCAAGTACGCCGAGCACGTCCTCGCGGAGACGCTGCGACTGGAGATCGTCGGAACGCCCGTACGGGTCATCGAGGTCGCCCCCGGCATGGTCAAGACCGACGAGTTCGCCCTGACCCGCTTCGGCGGCGACGCCGAGAAGGCCGCCAAGGTCTACGCGGGCGTCGCCCAGCCCCTCAGCGCCGACGACGTCGCCGACACCATCACGTGGGCCGTCACCCGACCCAGCCACGTGAACATCGACCTCCTCGTCGTCCGCCCCCGCGCCCAGGCGTCCAACACGAAGATCCACCGGGAGCTGTGATGCCCGACCCGGCGTCACCTCCGGAGCAGCCGACTCCCCCGGACGGCGAACAGGCCCGCCTGGCCCTGGAGAAGAAGCGCGAACGCTACGTCTGGTACTACCTCGCGTACTTCCTCTTCGGCATCCACATCGTGGCCTTCGTCATGATCTACGCGGTCCTGCACGCGAAGTGAGCGCCCGGAGCCGCGGGCGGTCCCAGGCGCCGCTCGTCAGCACCCACGCGTAAGGGTCCGAGCCGTCAACGGCTCGGACCCTTCGGGCAGTTCAGTCCGTGCGCGCTTCAGCCCTTCACGCAGACGACCTGCTTCAGCTTCGCCACGACCTCCACGAGGTCGCGCTGCTGCTCGATGACCTGCTCGATCGGCTTGTAGGCGCCCGGGATCTCGTCCACGACGCCGGAGTCCTTGCGGCACTCCACGCCCTGCGTCTGGTCCTCCAGGTCCTTCGTCGAGAAGCGCCGCTTCGCCGCGTTGCGGCTCATGCGCCGACCCGCGCCGTGCGAGGCCGAGTTGAAGGACATCTCGTTGCCGAGGCCCTTCACGATGTACGACCCGGTCCCCATCGAGCCCGGAATGATGCCGAACTCTCCGGCCCGCGCGCTGATGGCTCCCTTGCGCGTGACGAGCAGGTCCATGCCGTCGTAGCGCTCGATGTTGACGTAGTTGTGATGGCAGCTGACCTCCGGCTCGAAGGTCGGCTTCGCCTTCTTGAACTCCTTGCGGACCACGTCCTTCAGGAGCGCCATCATGAGCGTGCGGTTGTGCTTCGCGTACTCCTGGGCCCAGAACAGGTCATTGCGGTACGCCGCCATCTGGGGTGTGTCCGCGACGAAGACGGCGAGGTCACGGTCGACCAGACCCTGGTTGTGCGGGAGCTTTTGGGCGACACCGATGTGGTGCTCGGCCAGCTCCTTGCCGATGTTCCGCGACCCGGAGTGCAGCATCAGCCAGATGGAACCGGTCGAATCCGTGCAAACCTCGACAAAATGATTCCCCCCACCGAGCGTCCCCATCTGCTTGACTGCCCGATCCTGACGGAACTTGACCGCCTCGGCCACCCCGTCGAACCGCCCCCAGAAGTCGTTCCACCCGGCCGTGGCCAGTCCGTGGAAGCCGTCCGGGGTGACCGGGGAGTCGTGCATCCCGCGGCCCACCGGGATCGCCTCCTCGATCTTCGAGCGGAGGCGCGAGAGGTCGCCCGGCAGGTCGTTGGCGGTGAGGGAGGTCTTGACCGCGGACATTCCGCAACCGATGTCGACGCCGACCGCCGCCGGGCACACCGCGTCCTGCATCGCGATGACGGAGCCGACCGTCGCGCCCTTGCCGTAGTGGACGTCCGGCATGACGGCGAGCCCCTTGATCCAGGGCAGGGTCGCCACGTTCTGGAGCTGGCGGAGTGCGACGTCCTCGACCGACGCCGGGTCGGCCCACATGCGGATGGGAACCTTCGCCCCCGGCACCTCTACGTACGACATATCGTCCTCGATCCCCAGAAAAACAACAGAAGTCTTAAATCGCAAAACCGGCGCCTAGGTCGACGTATGGGACAACGGACCGGCGTCCACGGCCGTGCGTGCGATACACATTGTCTCCAGGGGTCGCCCCCGTGCGGCAACCCAATAACCACAGGACACCCGGGCCGAAGCGCCGTCGGGACCGTCGAGAGGAGCCTGACCGTGCAGCGGAAGGCGTACGTATCTGGCGCCGCCGTGCTCCTCGCGGCATTGCTGGCGGGCTGCTCGGGCGGTTCGGGCGTGGGGAGTTCGGCCCCGGACTCCAAGGGCGGCGACACCGGCACCACGGCCCCGGCCGCCCAGCCGGGCAAGTACCGCACCCTCCCGGAGGCGTGCGGCGCGGCCGATCACGACACGCTCGACTCGCTGCTGCCCGGCATCCAGCAGATCACCGACGAGACGCAGCAGGAGAAGGAGTACGAGGGCGACGCCACGCTCACGTACGACACGGACCGGCGCGACGGCTGCAACTGGAAGGTGGAGTCCGCCTCAGGCACCGATCGCCTCTTCGTCGACTTCGAGCGCGTGGTCTCGTACGACAACGCGGTGAGCGACGACAGCAAGGCCGAGGAGCTCTACGGCGCCAAGCAGACGGCGGCCGACCTTCCGGAGCCGGCCACGTCCACGTCCGCCTCTGCTTCCGGCGACGCCAGTCCGAGTCCGAGCGGCAGCGCCACCGCCCCGGCCGACGGCAACACCGGTGCCGGCGGCGACAACGGCACCGCCTCCGGTGCCCCTTCCGCCCCCACCGCCTCCGCGTCCGCCTCGGAGACCCCGGCCGCTCTCCAGCCGCGCGTTCTCGACGACCTCGGCGACGAGGCGTTCATCGACGACAAGCTGAGCACCGGCTCGTCGACGGCCCAGCAGCGCACGGTGACTGTGGTGTTCCGCACGTCGAACGTGATCGTGACGATCGAATACGCCGAGCAGCCGACGGCTTCCGCGAACACCCCGAACAGCGAGGAAATGCAGGACAGGGCGCGGAAACTGGCCCGGAAGCTGGCCGACAAGCTCAACGGCTAGCGGCCTCAAGGCACCTGGGGCACCTGGGCGCAAACCCCCCGAACGGGAACCGCCCAGGCGCCCCACCGCGTACCGTGGCCCCTCGGACCCGACCGGTCGCACGCCCCATGTGCGGCCGTACCACGAGCGCCACGAGTGAAGGAACCATGCACCGACCAGTACAGCGAGTAGGCCGAGAACCGCGACTCACCCGCATCCTTGTCAGCGCAGCAGCCGTCCCGGTGATGCTCGTCGCCGCGGGCTGTTCCTCGGACTCCGGCTCCGGCGACGACGCGCAGAAGAGCGCGAGCGCGGCCCCGGGAGCGACGGTGCCGGCGAGTTCTTCGGCCCCCGCCGTCCAGCCCGCCGCGTACGCGACGCTCCCCAAGCCGTGCTCGGTGCTGCCGAAGAAGACACTGGACGAACTGGTCCCGAAGGGCTCCAAGGCGGGCAAGTCGGGCAAGTTGGACGAACCGGCACAGCGCGGCAACTGCAACTGGAGCAGCCTCGACAACAACGGGGTCAAGGGCTCTCAGTTCCGCTGGCTGAACGTGGCGCTGCTGCGTTTCGATTCGGACGCGCGCGGCACGGGCAACGAGCAGGCGCACGATTACTTCCAGAAGCAGGTCGCCGGCGCGCAGTCGGTGACGGGCGCGCTGGGCACCAAGGCGGAGCAGGTCGCCGGGACGGGCGACGAGGCGACGGCCGTGCGGTACGGCCTGAAGAAGAAGGAAGGCTCCTTCAAGCAGCAGACGATCGTGGCGCGCGTGGAGAACGTGGTCGTCACGGTCGACTACAACGGTGCCGGTCTCGCAGGTGAGAAGACCCCGGACGTGGCCGGCCTGCTGAAGGCCGCCGAGAAGGCCACGAAGCAGGCGGTGGCCGCGGTGGCCGCCGCGAACGGCGACGGCGGCGCGGCGAGCACGGCCTCGCCGGATCCGGCCTCCTCGTCGTCGAAGGCGCCGTCCGCCTCCAAGGCTCCGTCGGCCTCGCCGTCCAAGAGCGCCAGTAAGAGCACGTCCAAGACCGCCGCCAAGGCGGGCTCCGGGAGCGCCTCGCCGTCGCAGTCGGCGACAACGAAGAACTGACCCGGTTTCGACCGGGTCCGGGGCTCAAGTCACGGCTCCGGCAGGACAGTTGAGGGGGCCCGGTTCTCTCGGGGACCGGGCTCCACCCATACCGCGCATCCGTACGCCACACACATGTGCCACTCTGTTGCGCGCAACAACACGCAAGGGGAGGGGAGTACAGGTGGCCGCGCCCATACAGCTGACACGGATGCACAAAATTCTCATCGGCGTGGTCGTCGCCGGGGCGCTCGTCATCGCCGGAATCGGCTTCGCCGGCTCGTACGCGGCGGTCCGTGAGCTGGCGATCAAGAAGGGCTTCGGGAACTTCTCGTACGTGTTCCCGATCGGCATCGACGCCGGTATCTGCGTCCTGCTCGCTCTGGACCTGCTGCTGACCTGGATCCGCATCCCGTTCCCCCTGCTGCGCCAGACGGCGTGGGTGCTGACGGTGGCGACGATCGCGTTCAACGGCGCGGCGGCCTGGCCGGACCCGCTGGGTGTCGGCATGCACGCCGTCATCCCGGTCCTGTTCGTGGTCTCGGTCGAGGCGGCCCGGCACGCGACCGGCCGAATAGCGGACATCACCGCCGACAAGCACATGGAGGGCGTCCGCCTCACCCGCTGGCTGCTCTCCCCGGTCCCCACGTTCCTGCTGTGGCGCCGGATGAAGCTGTGGGAACTGCGCTCCTACGAGCAGGTCATCAAGCTGGAGCAGGAACGTCTCGTCTACCAGGCCCGCCTGAACTCCCGCTTCGGCCGCGCCTGGCGCCGCAAGGCCCCCGTGGAGTCCCTGATGCCGCTGCGCCTGGCGCGCTACGGCATCCCCCTGTCGGAGACGGCCCCGGCGGGTCTGGCGGCGGCTGGCATCGAGCCCGCGCTGCTGCCGCCGGCTCCGGCGCCCGCCCTGGCGCCGGCCGACGCGTCCACGAGCGGTCGCACCCCCGAGCCCGCGGCGGCTCGTCAGCTCCAGCCGGTCGAGCAGCGCCCCGCTCCCGAGGACAGCGAACGCCCCGAGTCGCCGGACTACGCCGAGCCGCAGAATCCGTGGCTCCAGGCGCGGGACCCCCAGTCCATCGAGTACCAGGGCGACTACGACCCGGAATCGGCGTACCGGGAGTGGTTCGCGGAGCAGCAGCAGGCCGAGCTGTTCCAGGAACAGCAACAGTTCCAGGAACAAAAGCAGTTCCAGTCGCAGCAGCAGTTCCGGTCCCAGCAGCAGTTCCAAGAAGAACAAAGGTTCGAGGAACAGCAGAGGTTCGAGGAGCAGCGGCGGTTCGCGCAGCAGTATGAGGCGCTGCCGACCCCCGCACCCGAGCCCGCCCCGGAGCCCTCTTCGGAGGACACCGGCACCTTCCCGATCCCGTCCGGCCCGGGACGTACCCGCGGGATGGGTTCGGGCGGCAGCGCGGAGCCGACCGAGGAGGACTACTACCTGGTCTTCAAGAAGTCGATAGACGGTAGCTACCCGACCGCTGGCCAGTTCAGGGGTGACGTGGAGGCGACGTACCGCCTCACGCTCCCGCAGCGCGAGGCCGACCGCATGGTCCACCGCTTCACCAATCGCCACACGGCGGAGCTCCAGGAGGACCACATCGCGTAGCGGGCACGTCGGCGCGCGAGCGTGCCGGTGTGGACGCCGTACGGAGTACGAGGAAGGGGCTCACGGTGATCACCGTGAGCCCCTTCCTCGTACCGCCGTGCGGTGCCTGGTCAGGCGCTGAGCAGCTTGCGCACCCGGTCCTGTCCGACGGCGAGCAGCAGCGTGGGCAGGCGCGGCCCGGTGTCGCGGCCGACGAGCAGGTGGTAGAGCCGGGCGAAGAAGGTGCGCTGGGCGACCTTGATCTCGGCGGGGAGTTCCTTGGCGGTGGCGTCGGCGGAGAAGCCCGCCTGGACCTTGGGAACGCCGTAGACGAGGTGGGTGAGGCCGTCCAGGGACCAGTTCCGCTCCAGTCCGTCGAGGAGCAGGCGCAGCGACTCGCGACCCTGATCGTCGAGGGACTTCAGGAGCTCGACGTCGGGCTCGTCGCGGACGACGGTGCGCTCCTCGGCGGGGACCTGGGTGTTGATCCAGGTCTCGGCCTTGTCGAGGCGGGGGCGGACCTCGTCGAGGGAGGTGAGCGGGTTCTCGGGGTCGAGCTCGCTCAGGATGCGCAGGGTCTGGTCCTCGGCGCCGGCGGTGATGTCGGCGACGGAGGCGAGGGTGCGGTACGCCATCGGGCGGGGGGTCCTGGGCAGGTCCCCGGCGGCGGTGCCGACGGCGCGGGTGTACGCGGCGGCGTCCGCGGCCAGCACGGAGCCGTCGGCGACCTTGCCGGCGAGCTTGTCCCACTCGTCGTAGAGCCGCTGGATCTCCTGGTCGAAGGCGATCTTGAAGGACTGGTTGGGGCGGCGGCGGGCGTACAGCCAGCGCAGCAGCTGCGGCTCCATGATCTGGAGCGCGTCGGCCGGGGTGGGGACCCCGCCCTTGCTGCTGGACATCTTGGCCATGCCGGAGATGCCGACGAAGGCGTACATCGGTCCGATGGGCTGCTTGCCGCCGAAGATCCCGACGATCTGGCCGCCGACCTGGAAGGAGGATCCCGGGGAGGAGTGGTCGACGCCGCTCGGCTCGAAGACGACGCCTTCGTAGGCCCAGCGCATGGGCCAGTCGACCTTCCAGACCAGCTTGCCGCGGTTGAACTCGCTGAGCAGGACGGTCTCGGTGAAGCCGCAGGCGGAGCAGGTGTACGACAGCTCGGTCGTCGTGTCGTCGTAGGCCGTGACGGTGGTGAGGTCCTTCTCGCACTGCCCGCAGTAGGGCTTGTACGGGTAGTACCCGGAGGTGGAGCTGCCGTCGTCCTCGGCGGCGGCGCCGGATCCCTCGGCGGCTTCGAGTTCGGCCTCGTCGACCGGCTTCTGGCCCTGCTGCTTCTTGGCGGGGGCCTTCTTGGTCCGGTACTGGTCGAGGATCGCGTCGATGTCGCCGCGGTGCTTCATCGCGAACAGGATCTGCTCGCGGTAGGTGCCCGCGGTGTACTGCTCGGTCTGGCTGATCCCGTCGTACTCGACGCCGAGCTCGTCCAGCGCCGCTGTCATGGCGGCCTTGAAGTGCTCGGCCCAGTTCGGGTACGCCGAACCGGCGGGGGCCGGGACGGAGGTCAGCGGCTTGCCGATGTGCTCGGCCCAGGACTCGTCGACGCCCGCGACGCCCGCCGGAACCTTGCGGTAGCGGTCGTAGTCGTCCCAGGAGATCAGGTGGCGCACGGTGTACCCGCGGCGGCGGATCTCGTCGGCGACGAGGTGCGGGGTCATGACCTCGCGGAGGTTGCCGAGGTGGATCGGGCCGGACGGGGAGAGGCCGGACGCGACGACGACCGGTGCGGTGGCGCCAGAGTCTTTCGCGCCCGGGGCCCGACGCTCCGACTCCTCGATGACCTCATCCGCGAAACGGGAGACCCAGTCGGTGGTCTCGGTGCTCTGAGCCACGATCGGCACGTCCTTCTTTCTCATACGCGAGTACGGCTGACGCGTCCATTCTCCCAGCTCGGGCCTCAACCGCGAAAACGGCTTTTCACCGCGTGGGATACTGGCTTTCCTTGTACTCACCTTGTACTTGGAAACTCCGGAACCCGAGCAGAACGGCAGCCACTCCATGGCCTCGGTCACGTCCCTCACCGCTTCCGTCCATCAGCGCCTCGCGGACGCCCTCTCGGCAGCCCTGCCGGAGGCCGGTTCCGCGGACCCGCTGCTGCGCCGAAGCGACCGGGCCGACTTCCAGGCCAACGGGATCCTGGCCCTCGCCAAGAAGGCGAAGGCGAACCCGCGCGAGCTGGCGACGCAGGTCGTGTCCCGGGTCGAGTCGGGTGACGTGATCAAGGACATCGAGGTCTCCGGGCCCGGCTTCCTGAACATCACGATCACCGACCGGGCGATCGTCGAGACCCTGGCGGAGCGGTACGCGGACGGTGAGCGCCTCGGGGTGCCCCTCGCGGAGCACCCGGGCACGACGGTGATCGACTACGCGCAGCCGAACGTGGCCAAGGAGATGCACGTCGGTCACCTGCGGTCCGCGGTCATCGGCGACGCGGTGGTCCAGATCCTGGAGTTCACCGGCGAGTCCGTCGTGCGCCGGCACCACATCGGCGACTGGGGCACCCAGTTCGGCATGCTCATCCAGTACCTGATCGAGCACCCGCACGAGCTGGACCACAAGGGCGGCGAGGTCTCCGGCGAGGAGGCCATGTCGAACCTGAACCGGCTCTACAAGGCGGCGCGGACCGTCTTCGACTCCGACGAGGAGTTCAAGACGCGGGCGCGGCGCCGGGTGGTGGACCTCCAGGCGGGTGAACCCGAGACGCTGGCCATGTGGCAGAAGTTCGTGGACGAGTCGAAGATCTACTTCTACTCGGTCTTCGACAAGCTGGACATGGAGATCCGCGACGCCGACGTGGTGGGCGAGTCCGGCTACAACGACATGCTGGACGAGACGTGCCGCATCCTGGAGGAGTCGGGCGTGGCGGTCCGCTCGGACGGCGCGCTCTGCGTGTTCTTCGACGATGTGAAGGGCCCGGACGGCAACCCGGTCCCGCTGATCGTGAAGAAGTCGGACGGCGGCTACGGCTACGCGGCCACCGACCTCTCCGCCATCCGTGACCGGGTCGTCAACCTGAAGGCCGACAGCCTGATCTACGTGGTGGACGCCCGGCAGTCCCTGCACTTCAAGATGGTCTTCGAGACCGCGCGCAGGGCCGGCTGGCTGAACGACGACGTCAAGGCCCACCAGCTCGCCTTCGGCACGGTGCTGGGCAAGGACGGCAAGCCGTTCAAGACGCGTGAGGGCGAGACGGTCCGGCTGGTCGACCTGCTCGACGAGGCGATCGACCGGGCGACGGCCGTCGTGCGGGAGAAGGCCGAGAAGGTGGGCCTGAGCGAGCGGGAGATCGAGGAGAACGGCCGGTACGTCGGCATCGGCGCCGTGAAGTACGCGGACCTCTCCACCTCCGCCGTCCGGGACTACAAGTTCGACCTGGACCAGATGGTCTCGCTGAACGGTGACACGTCCGTGTACCTCCAGTACGCGTACGCCCGTATCCGGTCGATCTTCGGCAAGGCCGGTGACCGTGCGCCGCTGGCCCACCCGGAGCTCGAACTGGCCCCCGCGGAGCGGGCGCTCGGTCTGCACCTGGACCGGTTCGGCGAGACGCTGGAGGAGGTCGCCGCCGAGTACGCCCCGCACAAGCTGGCGGCGTACCTGTACCAACTGGCCTCGCTCTACACGACGTTCTACGACCAGTGCCCGGTCATCAAGCCGGCGCCGCCGCAAGAGATCGCGGAGAACCGCCTGTTCCTCTGCGACCTGACGGCCCGCACGCTCCACCAGGGCATGACCCTGCTGGGCATCAGGACGCCCGAGCGGCTCTGACCTCGGATCCACGGCTCCACGAGAAGCCCCGCTGTCCGGGCGCCCCGGACAGCGGGGCTCTTCGCTGTCCGGGGGCGGTTCTGCCGGCCGCCGGGCACCGCGCCCCGGTCTTTGTCAGTGGCGGGTCCTACAGTCTCCGGCATCTTCCCAATCCGCTGCCGCGGCTGACGGCAGACCCGAGCGGGCGCGCGCTCGGGCTCGAACTCCCGCCCGGGAGACTGATCGACGCTGGGGGTACCTCCCACGCCCTTGAGGCAGTGGGGGAGAACGACGGCCCGTGGCACGAGCCGCTGCTGTGGCACGCCGAGGACCGGGCGGCTCCCGGGTCCTGGGCGGCGCTGGCCCCGGCCAGGGCCTCCGGTCTGCTGCCGGTGCTGGTGGACGTGGGCGGCACGCAGAGCGGCCCGGAGGACTGGGAGTTGATGCCCGACGAGGTGTCCTACCCCGGGGACCACGACGCCGACGAGGTGCTGGCCGAGTTCTGGGAGGAGTACGCGGCGGAAGAACTCGACGCGGACCAGGACTACCCCGGCAAGGAGAAGGTCGTCGAGATCTTCGGGGAGCAGCCGGCCCTCGACGAGACGATCGCGCCGTACGGGCCCCTCTGGCCGGGCCTGGCCGCCGCCACCACGCCGGAGGCGGATCCGGACGCCCGCGCCGCCGAGGTCGCCGACTCCCTCGCGGGCCACGGCTCGTGGCTGAAGGAGCCCCGGCTGGCCCTCGTCCCGGCGCGCCGCAGCGCCGACATCCCGGCGGTACTCGGCTGGTCGGGCCCGCTGAACCACGAGAACGACGTGGCGCGTCTGTGCGCCGTGCTCCGATCCTGGGAGGACCGCTTCGGCATACGCGTGGTGGCCCTCACCTTCGACCGGTTGATGCTCTCCGTGGCGGCCCCGCCGACCACGATGGCGGAGGCCGAGGCGGTCGCGGCGGAGCACTTCGCGTTCTGCCCGGACAACATCACCCAGGGCCACCACACGACCCTGCGGGAGTACGCCGAGCAGGAGGTGCTGAACGAGCGGGTGTGGTCCTTCTGGTGGGACTGACCGGCGTCGGGACGCGCCCCTGGCGGGGACCGGCCGAGGTCAGCCGCGCAGCCCCGTCCCCAGTCGGCGCAGCCCCTCCGCGATCTCGTCCGGGGTCTGCGTGACGAAGCACAGGCGCAGGGTCGACGTCTCCGGCGTGCCCGCGTAGAAGGGGGCGCCGGGGACGTATGCCACGCCCTGGTCCACCACGCGGCGGAGCAGGGCCGTGGTGTCGTACGGCTCGGGCAGGCGGGCCCAGAGGAACATGCCGCCTTCCGGGCGGGTCCAGGTCGACCCGGCCGGGAGGGCGTCGCCGATTCCGGCGAGCATCGCGTCGCGGCGGTCGCGGTAGACGGCCGCGACCCGTGCCACGTGGACGTCGAGGTCCCGGTCGGCCAAGTACCGTACGGCGGCGAGCTGGTTGACGGTCGGGGTGTGCAGATCGGCGGCCTGCTTGGCGACGGCGCAGGCGCGCCGCAGTGCCGCGGGCGCCCGCAGCCAGCCCAGCCGCATGCCGGGTGCCATCACCTTGGAGAAGGACCCGAGGAGCACGGTCCGGTCCCCGGCACCCTCGTAAGAGGTGATCCACGGGACACGCTCGCCCTCGAAGCGCAGCTCGCCGTACGGGTCGTCCTCGACGATCCACAGCCCGCGCGCGGCGGCGACGCGGGCGACGGCGGCCCGCCGCTCGGCCGGCAGGGTGCGCCCGGTCGGATTCTGGAAGGTGGGCACGGTGTAGAGGAGCTTCGGGCGTTCCCGGGCCACCAGTTCGTCGAGGGCCTCGGGGTCGATGCCGTCGTCGTCGCCGGGCACGGCCAGCACCCGCGCCCCCGCGAAGGCGAACGCCTGAAGTGCCGCCAGATAGCAGGGACTTTCGACGAGGACGGTGTCGCCGGGGTCCAGCAGGGCGGTGGCGAGCAGCGACAGCGCCTGCTGCGAGCCGGTGGTGACGAGGACGTCGTCCGGCCCGGTCGGCAGCCCGCGCGCGCTCGTCCGCCCGGCGAGGGCCGCCCGCAGCGCCGGTTCGCCCTCGGTCGTCGAGTACTGCAGGGCCCGTTGGGGCTGCTCGGCGAGGACGTCGCGGTACGCGGCCGCGATGCCGACCGCGTCGAACAGTTCCGGGGCGGGCAGGCCGCCCGCGAAGTTGATGACCTCGGGGCGGGCCGTGACCGCGAGGATGTCCCGTACCGGCGAACCGCCGATCGCGGTGGCCCTCGCGGCGAGCGGGGGCACGGGGGCGGTCGCGGCTGCACGGTCGGTGACGGTCACGGGTGACGGCTCCTTGTCCTTGCGGGGGGCCCCGTCGCGCAGGGGCCGGCTCGTGCCCGCACCCTAGGCCGGTGTGTGTCGCCCACACCCGTCAATTCCGGGATACGGACATACGGACGGACAGCAACTCGCCGACGGCGTCTAGGGTTTGACGCCCGTCGCGACGTACACGTTGATGTCCGCGTCCGTGACGTCGTTGATGTCGCGGTAGCGGACCTTTTCGATGTCGTCGAACGTGGCCAGGAAGGCGGGGTCGGCGGCCTCGGGGGCCGGGGCGTTGCCGTCGGGGCGCCAGTGGTGCGCGGGGACGACACCGGGCCCGTCCAGTACCAGGCCGTTCTCCGTGAAGAAGCGCTCGACCTCCGCCTTCGAGCGCAGGACGAAGGTGAACCCCCGCTCGGTGAAGGTCCGTTGGACCGCGCGGATGTTCTCTGCGTTCAGGTCCTCGGTGAGGTGGCTGAGGACGAGCCGACTGCCGGACGGCAGCGCGTCGACGAGTCCCCGCACGATCGGGTACGCCTCCGCGTCCTCGACGAAGTGCAGAACCGCGACCAGCACCAGGGCGAGCGGCTGGTCGAAGTCGATGGTCTTGGCGGCCTGTTCGAGGATCTGCCCGGGTTCCTTCAGGTCCGCGTCGATGTAGTCCGTACGGCCCTCGGGCCCGCTGGTGAGCAGGGCGCGCGCGTGGGCGAGGACCACCGGGTCGTTGTCGACGTACACGACCCGCGCGTCCGGGGTGATCCGCTGGGCGATCTGGTGGACGTTCTCCTGCGTGGGCAGTCCGGTGCCGATGTCCAGGAACTGCCGGATGCCGTTCTCGGCGGTCAGCGCGGTCACGGCACGGCGCAGGAAGTCGCGGTTGTGCCGGACGTCGAGGTAGCCCCGGGGGTTGGCGGCGAGCGCGGCGGCGGCCGCGTTCCGGTCGACCGGGTAGTGGTCCTTGCCGCCGAGCAGGACGTCGTAGACCCGGGCGGGGTGCGCCTTGGTGGTGTCGATCCTCCTTCTCAGCTCCGCGGGGTCCTGGCTGAGGGCGTCACCGGACATGGGGCATCTCCCTGGAGGGTCGCGTCATTCAACGGCCAACAACCTAACTCCTGAAGGGACTTGATCGTGCCCCGATCACCCGGTGGGAGCCGATACCCACTCGCTGCCGCCCAGCGGATGGTCGTAGGCGGGTCGGCCCGTGTTCCCGCTCGTCCGGAACGGCTTCCCGTGGTCGTCGACGCGGACCGTGCCGCTCTTCGTCCCGCTGGACCAGTCGAGTTCCAGGTACCAGCTCACGTCGTGCGCCCGTGCGTCCGCGACCACGTAGAAGACCTCGGGGTCGGACTCGCTGACCTTGTACGGGAAGTCCCGCTGCCCGTTCTTGAGCGCGGTCACGGGCTGCCCCGCGTCGAGATCCACGGTGAACGCCTTCGTCTGCATCCCGCTGCCGCAGCCCACGCCCATCGCGTAGTCGTTCCAGAGGAGCGGCACGTCCTTCTGCACCACCCGCACGTGCAGCGCCTCCAGGACGACGGTCGCCCTGCCGGTGCCCTGCACGGTCAGCGCGACCATCTGTTCCCCGCTCGCGACCCCGCCGAGCGCGGTGACCCAGCCGCGCGCGTCCGACTCGTTCGGCGGCGGCGGGGGCACCTGTGCGGCGTCCCGGTTGACCAAGTAGTGCTGGCCGCACGGTCCGTCCCACTTGTACCCGTCGGCGACGACGGCCGGCGCTCCGGCGCCGTCCTCGGCCGTGCCGTCCCCGGCCTTCCCGGCCGCACCGCTCCCGACCACACCGTTCCCGTCGACGGCACCGCCGATCGTCGAGCTGGACACCTTGGGCCTGCCGCTGTGCGAGGCGGACGGCGAGGCCGACCCGTGGTGGGCGGGTGTCGTACCGGTGCCACGCGTGCCCGTCGCGGGCGGTATTCCCAGGGCCACGGCCTTTCCCTTGGAGGCGTCGTCACCTCCGTCGGACCCGAAGTGCAAGGCCAGCGTGGTGGACACGATCGCGGTCACCACGACAGCGACGGCACCGGCGAGCAGCAGAGCCCGTCGGCTCCGCTTCACCGGCCCCGATACCGGTACCGGCACCGGCACCGGCTCGGGCACCGAAGCCGGAGCCGGAGCCGCAGCCGCAGCCGAACCCACGGCCTCCTGCCCCGCCCTCGACACCGAACCCGGCAGGTTCCCGGCCCCCGTCGGGCTCCCGGCCGCCCCGCCACCCGGACCGGAGTCGGCCCCCGCGCTCCCGCCCACCGTCTCGGCGCCGTCACGGTCACTGTCACCTTCCGCGACCGCGACCGTCACCGCCGCCGATCTCACTACCGCTGCGCCCGCCGCTCCCGGCGGGGTCCCCGCGCCCGGGGTCTTCTGCCTCCGCAGCGCGTCCGCGAGGACCCAGCTCCGGTGCAGCTCGATCAGCTCCTCCGGAGTCGCCCGGCACATGCGCGCGAGGCGCTCCACGGGCGCGTAATCAGTCGGTACGGCATCCCCGTTGACGTACCGGTGCAACGTGGACGTACTCACGTGCAGCCGTTTGGCGAGCGCCCCGTAACTGAGCCCGGACCGTGCCTTCAACTCCCTCAGCAGTCCCGCGAACTCGTCCCCCGCCACCGTTCCTCCATCCCCCGCGTCCCGGACCGCGTTCCAGGCCGACACTGTTTTCCCAGCTCAGACCCTGTGCGAACGTTCCGGCTTCCCGAATACCCCGGCGATGGTGGTGGCCGGGACGGAACACCGCACAAGCTTCGGTCATCCAAGCACGCCGCTCCCGCCGACCGGTCGAGCGGCCGACCAACCAGCGACACCCCAGGGGGATCACCATGTCCGCACGCACCACCCGGACCACCCGTACTGCCCGTACCCGCTTCCTCGCCGCCACGGCGGTCGCACTCGCCGCGCTGACTCTGACGGCGTGCAACGACGGCAACGGCGTACGCGGCGAAGGCCCGTCCGACACGTCCGCTTCCTCGGCACAGCAGAGCGGACCGGCGGCCGACGCGAGCACGACGGCGAAGCCCGCGGCCAACGGCACCGCGAGCTCCACGGGCGGCTCGACGGGCGGCTCGAAGAGCACGTCCACGGCCGCCGGGTCCACACAGGGCTCCGGCAAGAAGAACGGCACCGGCTCCAAGACCGGTTCCACCGGGGGGACCGGCTCCAGGAACGTGGCCTGCGACGGCTCCACGACCAAGACGACCGCGACCGCGGTGTCCCGTCCGCTCAACCACCTGCTGCTCACCGTCACCAACACCGGCACGAGGAACTGCGACCTGACCGGCTATCCGATCGCCCGCTTCGGCGAGGCCCAGTCCGTCCCGCCGGTCGCGGAGGAGACCCACCCGCAGGCGGTCGTCACCCTCGCTCCCGGCGAGTCCGGCTACGCGGGTGTGCTGCTGTCGGCGGCCGACGGCAGCGGGGGCAACGGCTACACCGCCAAGACCCTGGAGGTCGGCTTCGACAAGGGCCGCGGCGCGACCCCGGCCCTCCCCGCGAAGGGCGTCTACGTCGACGACAAGCTCACGGTGACGTACTGGCAGCAGGACCTGGACACCGCGCTCTCCTACTGAGCGCGGCACGCAGGCGGACCCAGCCGCGGACGTGGGCACGACGCCCCCAGCGGCTGGGTTCCCATGCCCAAAGGCCTTCGCCGAGCAGAGTCGTTGGTGCCGGTGATCACCGTTTCGCCGATCCTTCCCATGGCATACGCTGCCGAAAGGCGACGCAATGAGCCGAACCGCACCGTGAGCCGAGAGGTCGATGGCACAGGAACCGACGTCACACCGACGAGATGCCGGTCCGGCCGGCGCTCCTGGCGACAGGTCGGCAGATGTCAGGCCCGCTGACACGTGGAACTCGGGACTGTCGTCGGAGGAGTTCGCCGCGATCAAGGGTGCCGGGTTCGAACCGGTCGGAAAGGTGCTCGGCACGGCCGTCTTCAACATCGGATACACCGGCGTCTGGGGCTGCCCGGGCGCGTGGTCGGTCACCGACGGCAAGCCCGTACCGTCCTCACCGTGGTCGTCGTCGTTCGCGCCGTTGGTGAGGACGATGTACGCGGCGCGCAGGCTGGCACTGTCCCGGGCGGTGGCCGAGTGCCGCGCGCTCGCCGGCGACGGAATCGTCGCGGTGCGACTGCGGGTCGACGAATTCCCCGCGGGGGGACTGGAGTTCACCCTGCTGGGCACCGCGGTCCGGGCCCGCTCGCGGATCCGCCCGCGCCAGCCGTTCACGTCGCACCTGAACGGCCAGGACTTCGCCAAGCTCATCCACGCCGGATGGGTTCCCGCCGGACTCGCCTTCGGTATCGCGCTCGCCACCCGGCACGACGACTGGCGGACCTCACGCCGGATCTCCTGGACCGCGGGGAACCAGGAGGTCGACGGCTACACCCAACTGATCGGCCATGTCCGCCAGGAGGCCCGGAACCAGCTGGCCCTCGACGCCGCGAAGCAGGGCGGTGACGGGGTGGTCGTCGACAGGATCGAACTGCGGGTGCGTGAGAGCGAGTGCACCACCACCTACGGAGAGACCCGCGACCTCGACGCGGAGGCGGTCTTCGTCGGCACCTCCGTCGTCCGGTTCGACCGCCCGCGGCGATCCACCGGGCCCCGGCCCCTGACCATCATGAGACTGGAGCGCGAGCGCTGACATGACCGAGCGAACAGGGCGGCAGCCGACCGGACAGGCCGCACAACCGACCGCCGGGAGTCTGCCCGAGGACGCGATGCGGCGACTTGCCCGGCTCGCACCCGGGGAGAAAGGCTCGCTCTTCACCTCGGACCTGACGGTGAACGAGTTTGTGCTGGTCCGCGAGGCCGGCTTCCGTCCGCTCGGACTGGTTCTCGGCTCCTCCGTGTACCACGTCGGCATCCAGCTCGGCCGCTGGTCGAGCAACCAGGAACTGACGAAGCTGTCCCAGGCCATGTACAGCGCGCGTGAGCTGGCGATGAGCCGGATGGAGGCGGAGGCGAGCGCGCTGGGGGCGGACGGGATCGTGGGTGTACGGCTGGACATCGAGTTCAAGGAGTTCGGGTCGGACATCGCCGAGTTCATCGCGGTCGGCACGGCGGTGAAGGCCGACGGCGCGGACCCGGGACCGGGCGGAACCTGGCTCAACAACAAGGGCAAGCCCTTCACCTCGGACCTGTCCGGCCAGGATTTCTGGACCCTGATCCGGGCCGGCTACGCGCCGCTGGACATGGTCATGGGCTCGTGCGTCTACCACGTGGCCCACCAGCGCTTCGGTCAGGTGCTCAGCACCGCGGGCCGCAACGTCGAGATCGAGCAGTTCACCCAGGCTCTCTACTCCGCACGCGAGCTGGCGATGAGCCGTATGCAGGCGGAGGGTCAGGCCCTGGAGGCCGAGGGGATCGTGGCGGTCCAGCTGACCCAGCACTCGCACACCTGGGGATCGCACACCACCGAGTTCTTCGCCATCGGGACGGCGGTGCGCCCGCTCCGCGACGACCACGTCATCGAACGTCCGACGATGGTGCTGAGCCTCGATGCCTGAGACGGAAGATGCCTGAGATGGATGTGGAACTGCTCGCGGCGGCGCTGCGCCGGGACAGCGCGGACCTGAACCTGTACGCCCGGGTCCTGTCGGAGACCCTGACGGACTCGCTGCCGCCCGGCGCCGTCCGGGTGGGGCGCAGGCGTTCCGTCGCCGACCGGCTGGCCGGGCGCGAGGGTACGGTCGCCGAGCTGGACATCGCGCTCGGAGAGCAGCGGCTCTCGCTGCGGATGGACCGGGGTCCGGTGACCGGGGAGATCCGCCACGAGGTCCGGGGCATCGTGCTCTCGCGGCGCACGGTGGGCCTGGACGAATGGGTCGACGCCCTGGCCCAGTCGCTGGCCGACGCCGCGGCCTCGAACGCCCGCGCCCGCGCGGCCGTCGAACGCTTCCTGGGCTGACCGGCCCGGCCACCGCACACTCGGCGGCCGGTCCGACGCAGCGCCGGGCCGACTGCCGGGACCGACACCGGCGGACAGCCCGGGCCGGTCGCTAGCGCAGGTTCCGCGCGACCTCGGTCGCCCAGTACGTGAGGATGTTCTGCGCGCCGGCGCGCTTGATGCCGGTCAGCGTCTCCAGGATCGCCTTGTCGCGGTCGATCCAGCCCTTCTCGGCGGCGGCCTCGATCATCGAGTACTCGCCGGAGATCTGGTAGGCGGCGACCGGCACGTCCGACGCGTCGGCGACGCGGGCGAGGATGTCGAGGTAGGGGCCCGCGGGCTTCACCATGACCATGTCGGCACCCTCCTCCAGGTCGAGCGCCAACTCCCGCAGGGACTCCCGGGCGTTGGCCGGGTCCTGCTGGTACGTCTTGCGGTCGCCCTTGAGCGAGGAGCCGACGGCCTCCCGGAAGGGGCCGAAGAAGGCGGAGGAGTACTTGACGGTGTACGCCAGGATGGCCACGTCCTCGCGGCCGATCTGGTCGAGGGCGTCCCGGATGACGCCGATCTGGCCGTCCATCATCCCGCTGGGGCCCACGATGTGGGCGCCCGCGTCGGCCTGCACCTGGGCCATCTCGGCGTACCGCTCCAGGGTCGCGTCGTTGTCGACCCGCCCCTGGTCGTCGAGCACACCGCAGTGTCCGTGGTCGGTGGTCTCGTCGAGGCACAGGTCGGACATCACGAGCAGTTCGTCGCCGACCTCGGCGCGGACGTCGCGCAGGGCGACCTGCAGAATCCCGTCGGGGTCGGTGCCGGGCGTCCCGAAGGCGTCCTTCTTCGCCTCCTCGGGAACCCCGAACAGCATGATCCCGGCGACCCCGGCCTCCAGCGCCTCCACGGCCGCCTTCTTCAGGCTGTCCCGCGTGTGCTGCACGACCCCGGGCATCGAGCTGATCGGCACCGGCTCGCTCACACCCTCGCGGACGAACGCGGGGAGGATGAAGTCGGCCGGGTGCAGCCGGGTCTCGGCGACCATCCGGCGCATGGCGGGCGTGGTGCGCAACCGCCGCGGACGCGTACCGGGGAAGGATCCGTACTTCGTCATACCGTCTACGCTACGCCCGTCACGGGGGCACCTTTACCGACTCGGCGTCGGAGCCCGACGGGCCTCCGGGGCGGAGGCCGCGCCGGGCGATCGGAGTCCGTCAGCCGTGACTCCAGGGGCGCGACAGGCAGACATCCCAGGCGAATCGCCGAAGCCGCGCCTGCTCGATGTGACCCCGCCCCTCCTACGCCTCCCGCGTGGGAGCGGCCGCCGCTCCCGTCTCCCCAGTGACGAGCCGCAGGTCGGGCTCCGGTGCCAACTGGCCGATCTCCAGGGCGGCCTCGCGCCAATTGGCGCAGAGGGCCAGAAGCTCCTCGGGGGTCCGGTTGCCGTCGGGCGGGGATGGCTGACAGGGCAGCTCGCGGTGGAGCATGGCCAGGGCGAACCGGACTCCCCACATGGCAGCCCCCGCGTACGGCTCGACGCCTGGGTCGTCACCGGTACCGGCATTTCGCAGGGCGTCGAGGGCGCTGGAGGCCCGGAGCAGGTCGTGGTAGACGTCCACGTAGGCGGAGTGGGTCGCATGTACGTGCATGGTCGTTCCTCTCGGGAGACTCAGACGAGGGCCGGCACGTCCACCGGAGCCACGGGAGCTTCGCCGGGCCGGGCGGCACGGCAGTCACGGCACCACGCTCCCTGGAACGGTGCTCTGAAGCCCCTGTCGCAGCCGCCTTCGCAGGTCACCATGGCGGGCGGAGGGGGCAGCGGCCGACTCGGGAACGGCCCGCCCTCACCGGCCCCCGGAGGGGACGGCAGCGCCGGTGGGAGCAAATCCAGCAGACGGTTGCGGAGGAAGCCGGCCGGGTGCCGCACATGAAGGGGAAGATCCTCGGTCAGGGCGTAGACCACCGACGCTCCGCCGAGACCGTTCTCGAACCAGGCGACGACCAGCGGAGCCAGCCGCCGTACCTCCCGCCCGGACAGCGTCAACCGGGTGTCGGTCCGGCGCAGCCCGGCGAGCAGCGCCTCCGCCTTGTCGTGGTGCTCGTCGCGGGACGGCTTCGAGGGCTCGGCGTTCTCGGCTTCGGTGGCCGATGCGCCGACGTGTGCGGTGTCGGGTACGACGTCGGGTGCCATGAGCGGCTCGGGCACGGTGTCGCAGGGCAAGCCGCCGGAGGCGGGGAGGTCCGGGGCCGCTCGGTTCGGGGGCGGGGCAGCCTTCATCGGCGGGGTTGCCGGGGCGGCGGCCGTTTCCGGTTCTCCCTCCCGCCGGGCCCGGGTGAGCGCGGGGGCGTGGAAGGCGTACGTACGGGTGATCATCTGCCCGGAGGGGAGCCGTTCCCGGACCCGCTCGACATAGCCGCGAGCCTCCAACTCCCGTAGTGCGCAGGCGATCCGGGCCCGCCCCTCGGGGAACCGCTCGGCAAGGCTGCGGATGTCGACCCGCGCACCCTCGGGCAGCGACAGGATGTGCACGGCGATCCCGATCGCGGTCGCGGAGAGCCCTCGGTGCTGGGCGAGATGGTTGCCGACGATCGTGTACCGGTCGGGCTGGTACTCACGTACGTGCGTGACACCGGAGTGGGTGGCGTTGCGCCGTACTCGCTGCTTCGGGAGCAGCGCATCGATAAGCTGGGTCACAGCCATGGGGAAGGTCTCTGCTTCCTCGTTGGTCAGGCCCTCGCACTGGGATTGCCGTCCCGGCGGGGGCCGAAGCATGTGTGGGCATGTGGAGTTGTGGACGTTGCCTGCGGCGAGCGTGCAGGTCCGGACCGCCCGCGCGCCACCCGTACCGGCCCGATTCACCCGCCCGTGTGACATGGGCCCGGTTTGGTTGGTTGGAAGGGATTTCCCCGGGTTCTTTACTCCTCTTACCGCCCGCCGCCCCGGGCCTCGCGTCACCGAAGGACGCCTCACCGGGCTCCGGTTCGGACGTCACCGGCAAGGCCCGAGATCGAGTTCCGCCCACACCGTCTTGCACGGCACCGGCCCCTGCCGAACACCCCAGCGGTCCGCGAACTCCTCCACCAGCAGCAGCCCGTAGCCCGATTCGGACCGCGTCTCAGCCCCGCCCCTCACCCGGGTGGGCCACCGTTCGCCCCGGGCGTCGGCGACCTCCACGCACAGTGCCCGGGGAGCGAGGACGGAGAGGGTGAGACGGAAACTCCGGCCGGGGACGCGTCCGTGCAGGACTGCATTCATGGCGAGTTCGGCGACGACGAGCCGGGCCGGGTCCAACGGCAGCCCCCAGGCGTGCAGTTGCTCCGCCGCGAGCAGTCGCGCCAGGCGAGCACCTCTCCGCGTGGCGGACAGCGGCACCGAGAAGTGATGGAGCGGAGCGTGCGCAGTTCGTTGATTCACGTCACTCAGCGTGTTCGGTCGTACGTACCCTGTGAAGTGCGGCAGCCCGTGCGGACGGTGTCTGTCCGGGTGGCGTCCGGTTCTGTCCCGGCTGTACGGGGTGACCGGGGAGCCGGTGGCGGGGTTGGGCGGGGAAGTGCGCGGCTGGAGGGCGACGGGCATGAGCGCATGGGACGCGGGGCCGGAGGACGACGAAGAGGCCGGGGCGGTGATGAGAACCGTCCAGCGCCAGTTGAAGCTGTGGCGGGAGTCCGCCGGCCTCACCCAGGCCGAGTTCGGCGCGGCCATCGGGTACGGGGAGGAACTGGTCTCCTCCGTCGAACGGGGGCGGCGCATCCCCCGGCCCGAATAACTGGACCGCGCGGACGAGATCCTGTCGGCGGGCGGCCGACTCGCGGCCCTGAAGGAGGACTTGGCGGAGGTCCGCTACCCGAAGAAGGTACGAGACCTGAAGCGGCTTGAGGCGGACGCGATCGAGCTCGGCGCCTACAACAACTCCGTGATTCATGGGTTGTTGCAGACCGAGGACTACATCCGGGCCTCGGTCGCCACCCGGCGCCCTCCGTTCTCGGAGGACGCCCTTGACCTGCACGTGGCCGCCCGTGTGGCCCGCCAGGGCATCTTCAGCGAGCAGACACCGCGCGTCTTCAGTTTCGTACAGTGCGAATCGACGCTACGACGTCCTATCAGCGGCAGAATGGTGATGCGAAGGCAGCTCGAACACCTGCTGGCGGTAGCCAAGTTGAGCAACGTCGACCTGCAAGTACTGCCGCTGAATCGCGAGGACAACGCCGGCTTGGCAGGCTCGTTCAGACTGCTCAGGCTGCGGGACGGAAGCACCGTCGGCCACAACGAGGTTCAGCTCATCAGCCGGGTGATCACCGACCCCAAGGAGGTTCAGATCCTGGACATTCGCTATGGAATCATCCGGGCACAGGCTCTCGCCCCTCGGGATTCAGTGGCCTTCATCGAAACGGTGCTGGGAGAGACATGACCCGCAAACCTGCACAGGAAGACGGACCGGCTCTGGAGTGGATAAAGAGCAGCTACAGCACTCCTGACGGCCCCGACTGCGTCGAAGTGGCCTGGAGGAAGAGCAGCTACAGCACGGCTGATGGTCCCGACTGCGTCGAGGTGGCCGCGGCCCACGTCCGCATCCTCATCCGTGACTCGAAGAACCCCGCCGGCCCCCGCCTCGCCCTCACCCCGACCGCCTGGGCGGCCTTCCTGCCGTCCGTCTGACCGGGCGTACGACGAAGAACGCCCCGCCGTCTCCCGTAGGAGGCGGCGGGGCGTGCTCACCTGTTTCAGGTGGTCCGGCGCCTGCGCGATCCCGGACGCCGCTCGCTCGGCCGGGTGACCGGGTCACCGGCGTCCAGCGCGGCGGCGCGGCGGCGCAGACCGAAGTCCGCCAGGGCCTCCGCCAGCTTGTGCACGGAAGGCTCCGGAGCCATCACGTCGACCCGCAGCCCGTGCTCCTCGGCCGTCTTGGCCGTCGCGGGACCGATGCAGGCGATCACCGTCACGTTGTGCGGCTTGCCGGCGATACCGACCAGGTTCCGCACGGTCGACGACGAGGTGAAGAGCACCGCGTCGAAGCCGCCGCCCTTGATCGCCTCGCGGGTGTCCGCCGGCGGCGGCGACGCGCGCACGGTGCGGTACGCCGTGACGTCGTCGACCTCCCAGCCCAGCTCGATGAGCCCGGCGACGAGGGTCTCCGTGGCGATGTCGGCCCGGGGCAGGAAGACACGGTCGATCGGGTCGAAGACCGGGTCGTAGGGCGGCCAGTCGTCCAGGAGACCCGCGGCCGACTGCTCGCCGCTCGGCACCAGGTCCGGCTTCACGCCGAAGGCGATGAGCGCCTTCGCGGTCGACTCGCCGACCGCCGCGACCTTGATGCCCGCGAAGGCACGGGCGTCGAGCCCGTACTCCTCGAACTTCTCCCGCACGGCCTTGACCGCGTTCACCGAGGTGAAGGCGATCCACTCGTAGCGGCCCGTCACCAGGCCCTTGACCGCGCGCTCCATCTGCTGGGGTGTGCGCGGAGGTTCGACGGCGATCGTCGGCACCTCGTACGGCACGGCCCCGTACGACCGCAGCTGGTCGGAGAGCGACGCCGCCTGCTCCTTCGTACGCGGCACGAGCACCTTCCAGCCGAACAGCGGCTTGGACTCGAACCACGACAACTGGTCGCGCTGGGCGGCGGCGGAACGCTCACCGACCACGGCTATCACCGGGCGGCCACCGTCCGGGGACGGCAGCACCTTCGCCTGCTTCAGCGTCTGCGCGATCGTGCCGAGGGTCGCCGACCAGGTGCGCTGACGGGTCGTCGTACCGGCGATCGTCACCGACATCGGGGTGTCGGGCTTGCGGCCGGAGGCCACCAGCTCACCCGCGGCCGCTGCCACGGAGTCGAGCGTCGCCGACACCACGACGGTGCCGTCGGAGGCGCCGACCTCGCTCCAGCAGCGGTTCGACGCGGTCCGCGCGTCGACGAACCGTACGTCCGCGCCCTGCGCGTCCCGCAGCGGCACACCCGCGTACGCGGGCACACCGACGGCGGCCGCGATGCCGGGCACCACCTCGAACGGAACACCCGCGCGGGCGCAGGCCAGCATCTCCTCGGCCGCGTACGTGTCGAGCCCGGGGTCACCGGACACGGCACGCACGACCCGCTTGCCGCCCCGCGCGGCCGTCATGACAAGATTGGCAGCGTCCCTCGACGCGGGGTCACCAACGGTTGTTGACGTGCTGTCAACAACCGTCAGCTGAGGCGTGCCTGTGCCCTGGTACGGAGCCGGCGAAGTGTCCGGATCCGTGTTCAGAACGGCGACGCCTTGTCTGGCATGAACACGTACTACGTCGAGCACATCGTGCTCGGCGACGAGGACGTCCGCGTTCGCCAGCGCCTCGACGGCGCGCAGTGTCAGCAGCCCTGGATCTCCGGGTCCGGCACCCAGGAAGGTGACGTGCCCGTGGACCGGACCGGCGGGAAAGTTGGTGGGGCTCACAGTGCTCGCTCCCCCATCAGACCGGCCGCGCCCTTGGCAAGCATCTCGGCGGCGAGTTCACGGCCGAGCGTCATCGCTTGGTCATGTGTCTCGGGCACGGGACCGGTGGTGGACAGCTGCACCAGCGTCGAGCCGTCGGTCGTACCGACGACGCCGCGCAGGCGCATCTCCTTGACAACCTGCTCGTCGGCCAGAAGGTCGGCGAACGCGCCCACAGGTGCGCTGCAGCCGGCCTCCAGGGCGGCAAGCAGGGATCGCTCGGCGGTCACGGCGGCCCGGGTGAACGGGTCGTCGAGCTCTCCGAGCGCGGCGACGAGGTCCGCGTTGGACGCGGCACACTCGATCGCCAGTGCCCCCTGGCCGGGGGCGGGCAAAACGGTGTCGACCGACAGGAAGTCGGTGACCTCGTCGATCCGGCCGATCCGGTTGAGTCCGGCGGCGGCGAGCACGACGGCGTCGAGCTCCCCGGCGTGGACGTACCCGATGCGGGTGTCGACGTTCCCCCGGATGGCGACCGTCTCGATCGTCATGCCGTGGTTGCGCGCGTACGCGTTCAGCTGGGCCATACGGCGCGGCGAGCCGGTGCCGACGCGGGCGCCGTCCGGCAGCTCCTCGAAGGTCAGCCCGTCGCGGGCGACGAGTACGTCGCGCGCGTCCTCGCGCACCGGCACGGCGGCCAGCGCGAGGCCCTCCGGCTGCGCGGTCGGCAGATCCTTGAGGGAGTGCACGGCGAAGTCGACCTCCCCGCGCAACAATGCCTCCCGCAGCGCGGTCACGAAGACGCCCGTGCCGCCGATCTGCGCGAGGTTCTCGCGGGAAACGTCGCCGTACGTCGTGATCTCAACGAGCTCGACGGGCCGTCCGGTCACCTTGCTCACGGCATCCGCCACCTGCCCGGACTGGGCCATGGCGAGTTTGCTGCGCCTGGTCCCGAGCCTCAAAGCCTGCTCACTCATGCTCGCCCTCGGTTCTTGGCGTTCTCGGTGTTGTTCTCGGCCCGCGAGACGGCGGCGACCGTCTCCGGGTCCAGGTCGAACAGGGTCCGCAGCGCGTCCGCGTACCCGGCACCGCCGGGCTCGGCGGCGAGTTGCTTGACCCGTACGGTCGGCGCGTGCAGCAGCTTGTCGACGACGCGCCGCACGGTCTGGGTGATCTCGCCGCGCTGCTTGTCGTCGAGGTCCGGCAGCCGTCCGTCCAGCCGGGAGATCTCGTTCGCGACGACGTCGGCGGCCATGGCGCGCAGCGCCACGACGGTGGGGGTGATGTGCGCGGCGCGCTGGGCGGCGCCGAACGCGGCCACCTCGTCGGAGACGATCCGGCGGACCTGGTCCACGTCGGCGGCCATCGGCGCGTCCGCGGAGGCCTCGGCCAGCGATTCGAGGTCGACGAGCCGCACACCGAGCAGCCGGTGCACGGCTGCGTCGATGTCACGGGGCATCGCGAGGTCGAGCAGCGCCAGCACCGGCGCGGGGCGCGGGGCCTCGGCGACGGGTTCGGGCCTGCGACGCTCGGGGATGCGGCCGACCGTGGCGACGGTGGCGGCCAGCGCGGCGATGAGGTCGGCGTCGGCGCCGGCCTCTTCATCGGGCGTACGACGGCTGTCGCGGCGCTCGACGGTTCCGGTGCCCTTGTCCACCCAGGCAGCGTGCTGCTCCAGGGTGGCGGCGTCCATGCCGGCGACGGCCGCCTCGCCCATCACGGAGAAGCCGGTGGCGCCCTGCACGGCGGACAGGTCCAGCGGGCAGGCGTCCTCGGTACCGGCACCTGCGGGAGCGAGGTGACCGGCCGGACCGGCCGACGTCTCGCGCAGCGCCGCGGGTGTTCCCGTACGTCCTTCGACGGCGGCCGCGACGGTCTCGGCCGTCAGGACGATCCCGGTCGCTCCGGTGCAGGAGACGGCGATGTCGGCACGTGTCAGCTCGACCGGCACCGAGGCCATCGGTACCGCGCGGGCCAGCACGTCCGTGTCGTCGCCGCCGTTGAGGATCTCGGCGAGGCGCTCGGCGCGGTCGGGGGTGCGGTTGGCGATCACGATCTCGCCGACGCCGACACGCGCGAGCGTCGCGGCGGCCAGCGAGGACATCGAGCCCGCGCCGATGACGAGGGCCTTCTTGCCCTTGGCCCAGGCCTCGACCGCCCGTCCGGCGGACAGCTGCTCCAGGCCGAAGGTGACCAGGGACTGTCCGGCGCGGTCGATACCGGTCTCGGAGTGGGCGCGCTTGCCGACCCGCAGTGCCTGCTGGAAGAGATCGTTGAGGAGACGGCCCGCGGTGTGCAGTTCCTGCGCGGTGGCGAGCCCGTCCTTGATCTGGCCGAGGATCTGGCCCTCGCCGACGACCATCGAGTCCAGGCCGCAGGCCACCGAGAAGAGGTGGTGGACGGCCCGGTCCTCGTAGTGCACGTACAAGTAGGGGGTGAGCTCCTCCAGGCCGACGCCGCTGTGCTGGGCGAGGAGCGTGGACAGCTCGGCGACGCCCGCGTGGAACTTGTCCACGTCGGCGTACAGCTCGATGCGGTTGCAGGTGGCGAGCACCGCACCCTCGGCGGCCGGCTCGGCGGCGAGGGTGTCCTGGAGCAGCTTGACCTGGGCGTCCGGGGAGAGCGCGGCCCGCTCGAGGACGCTGACCGGGGCGCTGCGGTGGCTCAGTCCGACGACGAGGAGACTCATGCCGGCATCACGGCGGGAACATCCCCGTCGGGCCCTTTGCCGTTGTTCTCCCGCTCGGCCGGGGCGGCGGCACCGGCCTGCGCCTCGGCCTCCTCGCCGGCCTTGCGCTGCTCGTGGAAGGCGAGGATCTGGAGCTCGATGGAGAGATCGACCTTGCGCACGTCGACGCCGTCCGGGACGGTCAGGACGGTCGGCGCGAAGTTCAGGATGGAGGTGACCCCGGCGGCCACCAGGCGGTCGCAGACCTGCTGGGCGGCTCCGGCCGGGGTGGCGATGACACCGATCGAGACACCGTTCTCGTCGATGATCTTTTCCAGCTCGTCCGTGTGCTGGACCGGGATCCCGGCGACGGGCTTGCCGGCCATCGCGGGATCGGCGTCGATGAGCGCCGCCACCCGGAATCCGCGGGAGGCGAACCCTCCGTAATTGGCCAGTGCCGCACCGAGGTTGCCGATACCGACGATGACGACCGGCCAGTCCTGGGTGAGCCCCAGTTCGCGGGAGATCTGGTACACGAGATACTCGACGTCGTAGCCCACACCACGCGTCCCGTAGGAGCCGAGGTAGGAGAAGTCCTTGCGCAGCTTCGCGGAGTTGACCCCCGCCGCGGCCGCGAGTTCCTCGGATGAGACCGTGGGTACCGAGCGCTCCGACAGTGCGGTGAGGGCTCGGAGGTACAGCGGAAGCCGGGCGACGGTGGCCTCGGGAATTCCTCGGCTGCGGGTCGCCGGTCGGTGAGTTCGGCCAGTTGCCACGGTGCTCCTGCGGGTAGAGCGGGGCTTTAGGCGGTCACACGTACCTAGACCGCCCCGTCGCATGCAGGCTATGTCTTTGTGAACGCGTGCACAAAGACAGTGTCCGATTTGCCCGGCCAACGTGACCGGGGTCACGCATGCCCGGCGCGCCCGTATGGAACCGGCGCGCAGACGGCTTTGTTCCGTACTTGAAGGGGGCAAAACCGCACACTCTCCTCAACGAATCCCACCCCCGAGACCAATCGCCGCCGATCCTAGGCGACTTTCCCGGCCCCTTGGGCTGCTCGGTCAGGTCACAAGTCGGGACACATCACGGACGCGGTGGGCGTCCCCGCGCACAACTCACCGCGTGAGGGCTTTGCGAAGGCGTTCCTCGTTCACGCGCCAGAAGGTGTGCTGCGCGCCGTCCACCAGCACGACCGGGATCTGCTCCCAGTACTGGCGGTGCAGCTCCTCGTCCTCGGTGATGTCCTTCCCCTCCCAGGGGACCCCGAGATCGGCACACACCTTCTCGATCACTTCCTGTGCGTCATCACACAGATGACACCCGGGCTTCCTGATCAACGTGACCAGACGCTCCTCGGGCGCCTTCCTCTCCGTACGGCGGTCGCTGCGCCGGAACATGGGGCTCA
The DNA here is from genome assembly GCF_042871525.1 of Streptomyces sp. NPDC005784. Taxonomy (NCBI): domain Bacteria; kingdom Bacillati; phylum Actinomycetota; class Actinomycetes; order Kitasatosporales; family Streptomycetaceae; genus Streptomyces; species Streptomyces sp. NPDC005784. The sequence continues at coordinate 12,696 of NZ_JBIAIQ010000011.1, read as the reverse complement.
TACGCGCCATTCTCCCGCCCCGGACGCCAGGGTGGGCGCGCTCCGCGCTTTACGTGACAACAGGCCCTCGCACGGGGCCGACGCGCCGCGGCGACGACGAATCGGACCGGTCCTTTAACGGCGTGGTCGCGGAGAGTTCACAGCGCCGAATCCTCTCGACTCCGGAAGCACCGAACAGACTGGCTATGCTCACGACATGGCGGCTCTCGGATGGCTCACTCCCCGTAGGCGCTCCGCCACCGCGCGGAGCGTGTTGGCAGGCGAGGCCTCGGCAGAGGCAGCGCGCAAGTCCTCGCAGGAACTGCAGGAACTGGAAGAACTGGCGCCCCCGGACGCCGCGGACGAACCCGACTTCCCGGTGCTCGGCGACGACAAGGCCGCCGCGTTCTTCGACCTGGACAACACCGTGATGCAAGGTGCTGCCCTCTTCCACTTCGGACGGGGGCTGTACAAGCGGAAGTTCTTCGAGACCCGCGACCTCGCACGGTTCGCCTGGCAGCAGGCGTGGTTCAGGCTGGCCGGTGTCGAGGACCCGGAGCACATGCAGGAAGCACGTGACTCCGCGTTGTCGATCGTGAAGGGCCACCGGGTCTCCGAGCTGATGTCGATCGGCGAGGAGATCTACGACGAGTACATGGCCGAACGGATCTGGCCCGGCACCCGCGCGCTCGCCCAGGCGCACCTGGACGCAGGCCAGAAGGTGTGGCTCGTCACGGCGGCGCCGGTGGAGATCGCCACGGTGATCGCACGGCGGCTCGGCCTCACGGGCGCCCTGGGCACGGTCGCGGAATCGGTGGACGGGATCTACACCGGCAAGCTGGTCGGCGAACCCCTGCACGGTCCGGCGAAGGCGGAGGCCGTACGGGCGCTGGCGTCCGCGGAGAGCCTGGACCTGTCCCGCTGCGCCGCGTACAGCGACTCGCACAACGACATCCCGATGCTCTCGCTGGTCGGGCACCCGTACGCGATCAACCCGGACTCGAAACTGCGCAGGCACGCGCGGGACTTCGACTGGCGGCTGCGGGACTACCGCACGGCGCGCAAGGCCGCGAAGGTCGGGATTCCCGCCGCGGCCGGGGTGGGTGCGGTGGCCGGCGGCACGGCCGCCGCGATCGCGCTGCACCGTCGCCGCCGCTAGCTCGCCTCTGGCCTTCGCGGGTCCGGCCGGTGGGCGGGTCGGGGCCGCGCCGGTACATCCGCCCGCATCCGAACGGATCCCACCGGCGTTGCGACGTGGGCGTCGGTGATGATCCGTCCGACCTGCGGGCATCTGACGTACCGGCACGTCCCCTCCCGTGCGTACCCGGCCGCGGGCGCATCGTGGCGGCCCGCTATTTCCCCCGGCCGGGGAAATTCAGCCCCTCCGGCGTTCGAGGAGCGGGGTCCGGGGCGGAGCCCCGGGGACGATGGGGGTCCCCCTGGCCGAGCGAAGCCGAGACCTTGGGGGAGGGTAGGGGCGGAGGGGGCGAAAACCCGTCCGGACCTGGGGCGGGAGCGCTGCTCCGCGAGGCAATCACATGGTCTTACCCACGCCGTGGGCGACTCAGTCACCCCCTCCGCACGCGGGCACAACACGCTCCGCACTCAGACGGAACCGGAACCGATCCGATCAACAAGCGGTCACTGTGCGGTACTTGAAGAGACATCGATTCGCATCGGAAGCGACGTAATCGATGATTTTAGCAACTGGGTGTAGTGCTGCCTGTACGAAGCGTTATTCTCCTCAGACGCAAACCGGTACCCCTCCGTCGCTACGACGGGAGAAAGGTCCCGCACTGCACGTGATGGAAGCTCTGCCTCTGGGAGTCCCGTGTACTCACACGTCGGGGTTGACGCCTCGGGCCTGGCTACGCTGCGCGCAACGGTCCTGGACCGTCTGCGCGGCTTCGTCCCCACCGCGTACGCCGTCCCCGCCTTCGCCCTCCCCGCGCCCGTCGGACCTTGCTATGCCCTGGCCGACGGCAACGCGGCGGTCGGCAGGCGGGGCCGCTCAGGCTCGGCCACCACCGCACGCCGTCCGGCCGCGGACAGTGACAGCGCCCGGATGATGGATCTCGTGGAGCGCGCCCAGGCCGGCGAGGCCGACGCCTTCGGACGGCTCTACGACCAGTACAGCGACACCGTGTACCGCTACATCTACTACCGGGTTGGAGGTAAGGCGACCGCCGAGGACCTCACCAGTGAGACCTTTCTGCGGGCGCTGCGGCGGATCGGCACCTTCACCTGGCAGGGGCGCGACTTCGGCGCCTGGCTCGTGACAATCGCCCGGAATCTGGTGGCCGACCATTTCAAGTCCAGCCGCTTCCGGCTGGAAGTGACCACCGGCGAGATGCTCGACGCCAATGAGGTCGAGCGCTCCCCCGAGGACTCCGTCCTGGAGTCCCTTTCCAACGCCGCGCTCCTTGACGCCGTGAAACGGCTCAACCCTCAGCAGCAGGAGTGTGTGACGCTCCGCTTCCTCCAGGGGCTCTCGGTCGCCGAGACCGCCCGGGTGATGGGCAAGAACGAGGGCGCAATCAAGACCCTCCAGTACCGGGCCGTCCGCACCCTGGCCCGGCTCCTGCCCGACGACGTCCGCTGAACCCGCCACCGACCGCAGTGGTCCCACACGTTCAGCGACGCCCAACTCACCTTCTGTAAAAGTCTGTTGACTTCGCGGTCCGATCATCCGTCGTCCGTAACCCAAGTGCCGTGACGCTCGTTGTGCGGGATACAGGCTCCCTGCGGTCACGCCTTGGCCATCGCCGATCACCCGATCGTGTGGATACGGCCAGGGGGTGCAACCCTCAGAACCCCCTGGGGAGTCGACCGTCATGACGAGAGGAGGTGCCGCCAGTGATCGCGAACGTATCGGCACACCGGCGGGCGGACGCCTTCGCCCAGGCCCTGGAGGAGTTCGACCAGGGCACGGCGGCCGAGCAGCCCGATGGGTCGGCACCGTCCCGGGCTGCTGCGGAACAGACCGGGCAAGGGCTGCTGTTGGCCCTCGCCACCGGTCTCGGCGAGCTGCCCAAACCGGAGCTGGACCCCGAGGTCAAGATCGTGCAGCGAGCCCAGCTCGTCGCCGCGATGGAGGCCATGCTGCTGGAAGGCACCGCCGCCGGAGGCGAGGGTCCGGACCGTGCTCTGCCCGGGGAGCGGTCCCGGGCCAAGGGGTCGCACCGGGCGACCGGACTGGGGAAGCTGCGGCCCCGGTCCCGGCTGTCCAAGGGGCTCGCCGCGGGCGGGCTCACCGTCGGTGTGGCGGCCGGAGCCTTCGGCGGTGTGGCCGCCGCGAGCTCCGACGCCCTGCCCGGCGACTCGCTCTACGGGCTCAAGCGCGGGATGGAGGACATCAAGCTCGATCTCGCCCACGGCGACAGCGACCGGGGCGAGCTCTATCTCGACCAGGCCTCGACCCGCATGAGCGAGGCCCGTCGGCTGATGGAGCGGGGCCGCTCGGGACACCTCGACCACGAGTCCCTGGGCGAGGTCCGCCGAGCCCTGTCCGGCATGCAGCACGACGCCTCCGAGGGCCACCGGCTGCTGCACGAGGCGTACGAGCGGGACGGCTCGCTGGGCCCCATCCAGGCCCTGTCCGCCTTCGCCCAGGCGCATCGCCAGGCCTGGGGCGCACTGCGCGACCGACTGCCCGTGCAGCTCGGTGACGTCAGTGACCAGGTCTCGTCGGTCTTCGAGGCCATAGACGAAGAGGTCGACCCGCTGCGCTCGCTGCTGCCCAGGACGCCCGCCCCCGAGGGCACCGGCCGTCACCGGGGCAGGAGCGAGGAGTCCACCGGCTCGCCGGGTACGGACACCCCGGCGCCCAGCGCCACCAGTGGCTCCGCGAGCGGAAGCCACGGCAGCGGCAAGCCCAGGCCGTCCAGTTCGGGCAGCAGCGCCGAGGGCCTGCTCGGTGGCAACACCGGCGGCCTGCTCGACCCGCCGCAGGACGACACCAGCTCCTCCCCGTCGTCCAACAGCAGCGGCAAGGGCAGCGCTACGAGCGAACCCGACGTCACCCTGCCGCCCCTGCTGCCGGGTCTCCTGCCGGGCCTCGGCATCGACACACAGGACAGCGACTAACCAGGCCACCGCGGTACGTCGATGGGGGCGCCCTCCTCGGGAAGGGCGCCCCCATCGACGTACAGGCATTTCAGGACATGATCAACAGAACCGTAACTGCATGATCAGAAGAACACGGACCTGCGCTGCACCAGCAGCTTGTACAGGGTGTGCTGGATCTGCTCCCTGACCTGGTCGGTCAGGTTGAACATCAGCATCGGGTCCTCGGCCGCCTCCGGCGGATAGCCGTCCGTACGGATCGGCTCGCCGAACTGGATCGTCCACTTGGTGGGCAGCGGGATCGCGCCGAGCGGGCCCAGCCAGGGGAACGTCGGGGTGATCGGGAAGTACGGGAATCCGAGCAGCCGCGCGAGGGTCTTCGCGTTGCCGATCATCGGGTAGATCTCCTCCGCGCCGACGATCGAGCACGGAATGATCGGGGTGCCCGCGCGCAGCGCCGTCGAGACGAAGCCGCCCCGGCCGAACCGCTGGAGCTTGTAGCGCTCGCTGAACGGCTTGCCGATGCCCTTGAAGCCCTCCGGCATCACACCGACCAGTTCGCCCCGCTCCAGCAGCCGCTCGGCGTCCTCGGCGCAGGCCAGGGTGTGACCGGCCTTGCGGGCCAGCTCGTTGACGACCGGCAGCATGAAGACCAGGTCGGCGGCGAGCAGCCGGAGGTGACGGTTCTCGGGGTGGTTGTCGTGGACGGCGACCTGCATCATCAGGCCGTCCAGCGGAAGGGTGCCCGAGTGGTTGGCGACGATCAGGGCGCCGCCCTCGGACGGAATGTTCTCGATGCCCTTCACCTCGACGCGGAAGTACTTCTCGTACATCGGCCGGATCAGCGACATCAGGACCTGGTCGGTCAGCTCCTGGTCGTACCCGAACTCGTCGATCTCGTAGTCGCCCGTGAGCCTGCGGCGCAGGAAGGCCAGGCCTCCCGCGATGCGCTTCTCCAGGCTCGTACCGCCCTGCTGGGGCTGTTGGGGCGGCTGTTCCTCATGCGTCACAGGAACATCATCCTGCGGCAGGATCCGTCCGGGCATGGGCTGGACCTCGCGTACCACCACGGGCTCACCCTTGCGCCGGCTCCCCGCGGCCCGGCGCCGCGGCGGGCGCTGCGCAGCAGCCCCGCGCGAGCGGTCGTCGTCGAACGGAATGACCTTGGCGTCCGCCATCGTTGATGCGCTCCTCAGTTGGCGCTCTGCGTCGGGGGGTGACCGCCACCCGGAAGAGACAGTGCGGCGATCCGGTCCACGACCCCCGCAACGGCCTCCGGGGGCAGAAGTCCGGGGCCCCTGCTGTGGGCGAAGTCCGCGAAGGTCTCCGCCGTCGTGTACTTCGGCTGGTAACCCAGGGTTTCGCGCATCTGGACCGTCGCTACCACCCTGCCGTGCGTGAGCAGCCGCAGCTGCTCCGGCGAGAAGTCCGTCACACCCAGGGTACGCACGGCCGTACCGGCCCAGCTGAGGGCCGGCAGCAGCAGCGGGACCGTGGGCCGCCCCAGCCGCCGCGCGCACTGCGAGAGCAGCAGCACGCCGTCGCCGGCGATGTTGAACGTGCCGCTGTTGAGCGTGCCCCGCTGCGGCTCGTGCGAGGCCAGCCGCAGCACCTCGATGACGTCGCCCTCGTGGACGAACTGGAGCCGGGGGTCGTAGCCGAACACCGTCGGCAGCACCGGCAGCGAGAAGTACGAGGCGAGCGGCGAGTCCGCGCTCGGGCCGAGGATGTTGGCGAACCGCAGTACGCACACGGCGACATCGGGCCTGCGGCGCGCGAAGCCGCGAACGTAGCCCTCAACCTCGACCGTGTCCTTCGCGAAGCCCCCGCTGGGCAGCGACTTGGGCGAGGTGGTCTCGGTGAAGACGGCGGGGTCGCGCGGCGCCGAGCCGTAGACGTTCGTACTGGACTTCACGACGAGCCGCTTGACCGTCGGGGACTTCTGGCAGGCACCGAGCAGCTGCATGGTGCCGATGACGTTGGTCTCCTTGACCGTGGTCCGGCTGCCGGAGCCCAGCGCCGTGCCCGTCACATCCATGTGCACGACCGTGTCGACGGAGTACTCGGCGAGCACCCGCGCGATGGTGGGCTGCCGGATGTCGGCCTGTACGAAGTCGGCGCCCCCGATGTGATGCTCGGGCGGCACCGCGTCCACGGCGATCACCCGGTCCACTTGCGGGTCACGCTGGATCCGTCGTACGAACCGGCCCCCCAGCTGCCGGGCCACCCCGGTCACGAGCACGACCTTCCCCAAGATCAGCGCCTTCCTTCCAGAACTGGACGTAGCTCCGCTCGTACCTGCCGCGTTCCCCGTGTGCGGCCAACTTAGCGGGTCGATGTTGCGCTGTGATGACCGCCCGATGCACGAAGTGACGACAGCCGTGGACGTACGACCAGACCCAGCCATTCGGCCCACAGACGTACGCGGCACACATGGCCGAACACGTTCGACATTCGAGCGGGTTTTCGGTGTACTTCTTCTCGGACACCGTCGCGGCGGAGTCCTCCGTCGTCGCCGCGACGCCTCGGCCGAGACCTCCGTCGCGGCCCCGGCAGACCCGCGGCCGGCTCCTCGACCTCCCGGCCGGCTCCTCGCCCTCCCGGCCGGCTCCTCGCCCTCCCGGCCGGCTCCTCGGCCGACCCGTCGAGTGGCCTTTTCTCGCTTTTCTCGGCCGGATATGCCTGTGGCCCCCCACCTGCTGGTGAGAGGCCACAGTACGCGTTTCCGCGGCGTCGCTTACTTCTTGTTGCGACGCTGAACGCGAGTGCGCTTGAGCAGCTTGCGGTGCTTCTTCTTCGCCATCCGCTTGCGCCGCTTCTTGATAACAGAGCCCACGACTACCCTCGCTCACTTCTCTTTACTCGGTGCTGGGCTGCATGGGCCCACACGACCTATGAGGGGCCAGCCTACCCGTCCGAGAGCCGAGGTCGTAATCGAGGTGTTTCCGGGAGATCGCGAACGGTCTCCCGGAACGCCGTCAGGCGGTCTCCACCCCCACATAGCTCTCACGGAGGTACTCGTGAACCGCTTGCTCCGGCACCCGGAAGGACCTCCCCACCCGGATCGCCGGCAGATGACCGCTGTGCACCAAGCGGTACACGGTCATCTTCGACACTCGCATCACCGAGGCGACTTCCGCCACGGTAAGGAACTGAACCTCGTTCAGAGGCCTCTCGCCTGCAGCCATGACACACCTGAACCTTCCGCACTCGACGGTCACCGGCTTCCCCTTCCGGTGACTCTTCGTCGTTGCGTGCTCACTCCCCAATGTAGGGGCGGGTGATGCGAGTGAGGAAGAGGGGATGCCATCGGCCGCCTACTGTGACAGACACGCTCGATTGAGTACATAGCGAGTAAGCGGTCGGTAGTAATCAGACCGCACAGCGTCATCAAGCGGAACGACGACGGACACCCGCCCCTCTGCCTCTCCCACGAACAGCGCGGGATCGTCCGTATCGGCCAGACCGATGGCCTCGAACCCCAGCTGACCTGCTCCGCAGACCCATCCGTGGTCCCCGATGACCAGTTCCGGGAGGGGCCCTCCGGACTCGGCCGCGGCCGCCAGAACGGTCCGAACCGGGAGCGGCGAGTGGGTGTGTGCGCCGGTCGCACGACCGGCGGCTCCAGCCTCGGGTTCGCGCACCAGCGCGACACCTTGTACGTAGTCAAGGTTGTACGTGCGTAGACCGAACCGGGTCGTTATGTCGATAGAGCTACCCTGCGCGGGGGTGAGAACGGCACATCCCGCCGACGACAGCGCGTCCGCGAGTGCGGCGTAGAAGGTGATCAGCCGGTGCGGGTGACCCGTACCCAGAAGCACAGGGTGACGATGGCGGGCGGCTTCGCCGAGCCGTTCCGCGAAGGCGTCGAGAGCCGCCAGCGTCAGCTCAGGGTCGATCACATCATGCCCCGAAGTGTTCGAGAGGTCGGCCGAAACTCCACATTTGTCGGCCATCAACTCGATCAAATCCCGCTGGCCCCAGGTCCATTCGGGATCGAGTCCGAGCAGCAGCCGGGGGTCGCGGGCGGCGAAGAGCCGATAGCTGCGCAGGCTCTCCTCGCGCGAGGTGGCCACGGGCCCGGCCAGCCGGGCGGCCAGCAGATGTGCACGCAAAGCTCCGGTGCTCAACACGTCAGCGATGCTGACGCATCCAGCCGTACCGTATGCGCAAAACGGGAAGTATGCCCCACAGTTGGCCTAATGTTCCCCGGCCGTAGGGCCAGGCGGCAACGCCCACTTGGGGGTACGAGAACAACGCCAGCCTCGGGGCCATGAAAGCAGCCCCCGCCCTGGGAACTACGGCAGCAGTCCCCACCGTGGGGTGCTACCAACAGCAGCCCGCGCCGTCGGGTCTATGGCAGCATCCCCCGCAGCGGGTACACCGCCCGGCGCGTCGCCACGATCGCCTGGTCGAGGCGGTCCGCCGGGTCGTACCCCGACTCCCAGTCCTTCCAGGACACCGGCCAACGCCCGTCCGTCATCCGCATCGGCGCCAGTTGCCGGGTGCGGGCGAAGACCTCCTGCCGCCAGCTCTCCGGGATCGCCGTCGCGGGCTCGATGGGACGGCCGGCCGCCACGGCCACGAGATGCGTCCACGAGCGCGGCACCACCTCCACCACCGCGTATCCGCCACCCCCCAGCGCGACCCAGCGCCCGTCGGCGTACTCGTGCGCCAGGTCGTGACAGGCGACCTGCACGGCCCGCTGCGCGTCGAGCGAGACGGCGAGGTGCGCGAGCGGGTCCTCGAAGTGGGTGTCCGCGCCATGCTGCGTGACCAGCACCTGCGGCCTGAAGTCGGCGATCAGCTCGGGCACCACGGAGTGGAAGGCCCGCAGCCAGCCCGCGTCCCCGGTGCCGGCCGGCAGCGCGACATTGACGGCCGTGCCCTCCGCGCTGCCGGCCCCGGTCTCCTCGGGCCACCCGGTTCCCGGGAACAGCGTCCGCGGATGCTCGTGCAGCGAGATCGTCAGGACTCTCGGGTCCTCCCAGAAGGCCGCCTGGACGCCGTCACCGTGGTGCACGTCGACATCGATGTACGCGACCCGCTCGGCACCCAGCTCCAGCAGCCGGGCGATGGCCAGCGCCGCGTCGTTGTAGATGCAGAACCCGGAGGCGCCGCCGGGCATCGCGTGATGCAGCCCGCCCGCGAAGTTCACCGCGTGCAGCGCCTCCCCGCGCCACACCGCCTCCGCGGCCCCCACGGACTGCCCGGCGATCATGGCGGACACCTCGTGCATCCCGGTGAACGCGGGATCGTCCATGGTTCCGAGGCCGTACGACGGGTCCGCCGACTCGGGATCGGCGGACGCGGCCCTGACCGCCTCCACATAGTCCTCGCGGTGCACCAGCCGCAGGGTCGAATCCCCTGCGGGCTTCGCCGCGACGACGTCGACGTCCCGGTCGAGCCCGAAGGCGTCGACGAGTCCCCGGGTCAGGGCGAGCCGGACCGGATCCATCGGATGGTCCGGACCGAAGTCATATCCCGTTACTGCCTCGTCCCACATCAGCTGTCCGCGGCCGCTCATGCACGTCACCGTATCGCTCGGGTTCGGGAGCGAACGAACGGGCATACCCGAGGGTCGCCAGGACCAGCACCATCGGTACGAGCATGGCCCCGCGGTAGTTCCACGCGTCACCCAGCGCGCCCACCAGCGGGGACCCGATCAGGAACCCGACGTAGTTGAAGATGTTCAGCCTCGCGATCGCCGTGTCCGACGCCCCCGGGAAGAGCCTCCCCGCGGCCGCGAAGGTCTGCGGCACGATCACGCACAGCCCGAGCCCCAGCAGCGTGAACCCCAGCATGCCCACCCCGGCCCCCGGCGCGAGAGCCACCACCCCGAACCCGAGCGCGGCGACCACGGCACCCAGCCGCACCACCGCGACGGCCCCGAACCGCCGCACCCCGAAGTCCCCGACAGCCCGTCCCACCAGCGTCATCACCATGTAGACGTTGTACGGAACGGTCGCCGTCTGCTCCGAACTGCCCAGCACGTCCTTCAGGTACTTCGCGCTCCAGTTGGAGACCGTCGAGTCACCGATGTACGCGAACGTCATCACCAGGCACAGGGGCAGCAGCAGCTTGAAGACGAGCGGACCCGCACCGGCGCCGGCTGCCACGTCCTCCTTGCCGTCCGCGGCCCCGCCGCCGTCGACGTACCACCGGCTCCCCACCAGAGCGAGCGGCAGCAGCACCAGCACGACCGGCAGATACGACACGAAGAGCGGCATGTGCCAGTGCGCCCCGGCCCACGCGAGCGAGGCGCCCACGATCCCGCCCAGGCTGTACGTGGCATGGAAACCGAGCATGATGCTGCGCCCGTACGACCGCTGGAGGCTCACCCCGAGCATGTTCATCGAGGCGTCGAGACCGCCGACCGCGAGGCCGAACGCGGCCAGGGCGACCGCCACCTCGACGAGCTGGTCACCGGCGCCGACACCGAGCAGGGCCAGCAGCACGACCGGCTGCGACCACCGCAGGATGCGGCTGGGGCGTATGCGCTTGACCAGATGCTCGGTGGTGACGCTGCCCAGCCCGGCGAGGACCGGGACGGCCGCCAGGAACGCCGGCAGCAGGGCATCGGAGATCCCGTAGCGGTCCTGGATGGCCGGGATACGCGTCACGAGCAGCGCGAAGGCGGCACCCTGAGCGAAAAAGCTGAACGCCAAAGAGGCCCTACCGCGCCGCAGCACATCTGTCATGGCGGCGAGCGTAGGGCCCCGGCTTACCGGTGGGTAGATCAAGCCGAAGATGAATTTCGCTCAGCTCTTCGGAGAAGGGCCGTTCAGCCGTCCGTCCGGGCCCCGGCGGCGAGCTCACGCTCCAGCATCTTCTCCATCGGGACGACCGCGAAGCGCCCGCTGATCAGGAAGGCGAGGACCATCGAGGCGACCATGACGACCGTGCCGAGCCAGACCATGGTGTCGATCGGCAGCGTGTAGGCGCCCACGACCCGCGCGACGCACTCACCGAGCAGCACCGTGCCCCACACCATCGAGAAGGTCCGCTCGGCCTTCCGGAACCGCTCGGAGCCGGCCACCAGCCGGTCCCAGGCCGCGGCCCGCGCCGCGTCGCCCTTCACGAGGAACGGCTTCATCCCCTGCGTCATCATCGGCCGCCCCAGCTTCACGGACACCAGGACACCGATCCCGATCGCGCTGCTGACCCCGCTGTCCTTCGCCAGCATCAGCCGCGGGTCACCGGCGACCAGGCTGAGGGCGAGCCCGACGATGTTGACGAACAGGATCACCCCGGCCAGGGCGTTGACCTTGCGCTCCTTCACCACGCTCCACACGGTCCGGACGGCCGGCACGACGCTGCTCCAGCCGAGTGCCGCCATCGTGCTCATCCCGAACCCGTTCTTGAGCAGGTAGTACGACCCGACGGGCACCGCCACGTCCACGATCAGCGGCAGGAAGCTCGGCCGGGGACCGGCGGTCCGCGCCGGTGCGGCCGTGGCCTTCGTGGTGACCGTCGCGGCAGCGGTGGCGGTCTCTCCGGTGCTGATCCCGGTGGTGGTGATGCTCATGATCGGGTCCCTCCGTCGTCACTGTGTACGTCCCGTTTCGATGTACTCAGCTTCGCGGTCGGACCCCACCCGCCGACAGAAACGATCGTCCGGAGCTCGGCATGACAAATGTCAGCGTCCGCCGATGGGTGCCGTCATACCAGCAGGTCAGTCAACTGCCCCATGTCGGAGAAGAGTTGGGTGGCGCCGGCCAACCTGTCCGGCGGCGTCATGGCCGTGAACCCGTACACGTCCATCCCCGCCGCGTTGGCCGCCCGCACTCCCAGCGGACTGTCCTCGACGACGGCACACTTCTCCGGTCGGACGCCCATGCGCTCGGCCGCGTGGAGGAACAGATCGGGTGCCGGCTTGCCGCGCCCGACATCCTGCGAGCTGAAGATCCGGCTGTCGTCGAACCATCGGTCGAGCCCGGTCGTCCGGTGTCCGACCCGGATCCGCTCATGACTCCCGGAGGAGGCCACGCAGTACGGCACGCCGTCCGCGGCCAGCTTCTCCAGGACCTGCCCGGCGCCGGGGACCGGCTTCAGCTCCCGCTCGAAGGCCGTGAAGACCCGCGCGTGGAACACGTCGTCGAAGTCGTCCGGCAGTCGCTCACCCGTGCGTTCCAGGACCAGGTCGTGGATGCGGTGCATGGCGGAGCCCATGTAGTCACGCAGGGAGTCCTCGTACGAAGTGGGGTGTCCCAGCTCGGTGAGATATGCGGCCAGAAGAGTGTTGGAGATCGGCTCACTGTCCACGAGGACACCGTCGTTGTCGAAAATAATCAGTTCGTAGCGCATAACAAAGAGCCTAAACGCAGAAAACCCCCGTTACCGGTTTCCCGGTACGGGGGTTTTCTTCAAAATTTGTTCGGCGGCGTCCTACTCTCCCACAGGGTCCCCCCTGCAGTACCATCGGCGCTGTGAGGCTTAGCTTCCGGGTTCGGAATGTAACCGGGCGTTTCCCTCACGCTATGACCACCGAAACACTATGAAACTGTCAACCGGAGCCGTGGCATAGCTACGACGGTTGTTCGTGGTTTCAGAACCAACACAGTGGACGCGAGCAACTGAGGACAAGCCCTCGGCCTATTAGTACCAGTCACCTCCAGCGGTTACCCGCCTTCCAGATCTGGCCTATCAACC